>NZ_JBALQL010000045.1:0-10371 GCF_036964885.1 Bacillus sp. JJ1122
GCTGAGCCTCCTCGTCGCTTCGCTCCTGCGGGGTCTCACCTGACCAGCTGCGCCCGCAGGACATTGATTTGCTTCCTCGAACCTGCCCACGCACGATGGAAATGCGTTAGCATTTTCGGAGGAGTCTGCGCGCCTTCCACTACAATCAACAGGATTTAAAATAAACATTCAGCTTTAACAGAGCCTTGGAATGAAATTGATATAAGGTAAAGCTATCCTGGCAAATAACAAGTCGAACAACATACTATGTTGTTCGACTTTTGACTTGATGATCAGAAGTGCTATAAAGGATGAATCCTAACGTCACTTTTTACAATAATGATTCTGCTCCATCAATATACACTTCGGTTCCCGTGATGTGTGATGACATATCTGATGCTAAAAAGAATACGAGGTCTGCAACTTGCTCAGGTTTTCCGGATCGTTCTTCAAGAGGCTGATTTCCTTCTGGATATTCCACAGGAATTTTGATTTTTTCTAGATTATCTTCCTGTGGGAAGGTATTTTGCCCGATATTGGTCTCAATTGCACCCGGACAGATGATATTGACTCTGATTTTATATTGCGCTAACTCGAGAGCAGCCATTTTACCAAATCCAGTTTGGCCAATTTTAGAAGTACTGTAGGCTGACATGCCAAAATTCTTGTATATTCTGTTACCATTAATCGAGCTGGTTATGACGATACTGCCGCCACTATTCTTCATGTGTGGAATAGCATATTTTACAGTAAGGAACGTTCCTTTCAAATTAGTGGTGATTGTCGTATCCCAGTCCTCTGGAGAAAGGTCTTCTATCGGTGCTATTACGCCATTAATCCCTGCATTGGCAAATACAATATCGATCCTGTCCCATTTCTCGAACACCTTTTGATAGCTCAGTTGAACTTCATCCGCTTTGGAGATGTCACATTCGCAAATGAGAGCGCTGCCTCCAATTCCATGGATTTCATCTTTCACTGCCTTGGCGTTTTCTTCCTTTATATCAATTAGTGCGATTTTTGCGCCTTCCTTTGCAAGCTTTATTGCTGCGGCTTTGCCGATTCCCGAACTAGCACCAGTAATAAAAGCAACTTTTCCTTTTAACTGACTCAATCTTGCTGCCTCCCTTTGATATATGAATTATTGTTACATATGCCCAAGTTGAAGGTTTATAAAACTGATTTCTCTGTTTAAAGCCTCAGGTCATACGCTAACATTTTTCTGATTTGAAACTACATTTGATATCCATATATTCACTCACCAGTACCATAGCCTAAATAGGGAAGAGGAAAAATTGGTTTTAAATCTAAAAAAGGTCCATTAGACACCAGCATTAAACAAGTCCATTGTAGTGGAAAGCTCGAGTTTCCCAACTTTTCTGGTAAAAAAGGTCGGAATTAGGCTTGTCTAATAATGTAGAAACATTAGGAAATCTAGGTTATATAAAAATGACTGAATATTCCTTATTATTTAAATCACACTATTTCAGAACCCGAATTATTGTTCATTGAGAAATAGGGTGCTACAGGACTACTACATAAGTGGTTTATTTATTTCATGGAAAAGGGAGGAATACATTTTGAAAAAGATACTTATAGTCCATACCGCATTGGCAGGTGCATTGGTATTTTCCGCGGGAGGAACATCTGTATTTGCACATGATGAGATTGGCGGAGGAGTTGAAAAGGGCGATAATCTGGCTGGTGTAGAATTGGCTGTTCCATTGATTGAAGGCAGTAAGAACACAGGCAATCTTCAGGAAGTAGCTGCAGTGCCTTTGAAAGAGATCCGAGAAGGTATAAAGAACTCAACAGGAGATGTATACGCTCATAAAGGGTTTGCTTATTTAGGCACGCATCGAGCAAATGGCGGAGGCGGCGGAGTCCGCATTTTTGATATGAAGGACCCTTCCAATCCTGTTGAGGTTGCTGCCTTTGCAGAGATCGAGGGCACCTGGCAGGAGAAAGTAATCGTCAAATCTGTAAATACGAAGCACTTTAAGGGAGATTTGGCGGCGGTAAGTGTACAAAAAATGGATCAAAAGGATCCAAACGCCCAGGGAGGTTTCGTGCTTTATGATGTTACAAATCCCCACGAGCCTAAAAAGCTTGGATTCTGGGAATCTTCTTCGTCAGGAGCAAGGGGCACCCACGAACTGTATTTAACAGTTCAGGGTGATAATGTCTATGTTCTGACGGCTGACTGCTATGCAGACTATTACTCACATGGCGAGAAAATGGATGTATCTATAGTGGATGTTTCAAATCCTGATAATCCAGCTACTATTTATCAGTTTAATCCACGTGATTACATCCCTGAAGTAAGTGATGAAAACTATGACGGCTACAACTGGACGGATGAGGAAGGCATTAAGCGAGTTGCATTTGCGCACAGTGTAAAAACAGATGAAACCGGTAAAACAGCTTTCCTTTCATACTGGGATCTAGGCACGATCATGCTTGATATCAGCGATGCGAAAAACCCGGTCTATCTTGGAAGAACCGATTTTGCAAATAATGTTCAAGGAGCAGCACATTCCATGGATCTTGCAAAGGGCGGAACGATCCTTGTTGAAACAAGAGAGATTTTCGGCCCAACAAGAGAAGGATTCGAGTCAGCTTACGGATATACGATGATTTATGATATTAAAGATAAATCAAAACCAAACCTATTAAGCTCCTTTAGAACCGATTTTACTGAAACCATCCCTAACGGAGCTACTGTCCATGATCCGAAGGTGCACGGAAACACATTATATCTATCGCATTACTCAGGTGGTGTCAGAACTGTAGATATTACTGACCCATCCGCACCAAAACAAACAGGCATGTATATCCCTAGCAAATCAAATATCTGGGGAGTATTCGTTGACCGGAACTATGTACTTGCCTCAGATATCGGCTCAGGGTTGAAGGTACTCCAAAAATCAGGAGGTTCATCTTCGCAGGGGCTGACAGAATAAGATGAATTAGATGAAGCACATTCTCACTCGGGAATGTGCTTTTTCAACTTTTAAGGCAGTAAATAAATATCATGATATGGCGGACTATCGAGCTTCGATTGTTTTAAATAGCCTTCTGCAATTAATTCTTCCAATCCTCTTTCTACTTCTTCCGGTTTGACTCCAAATATGTCAGCAACTTTTACTGTAGAAACCGTCATGTACTTTGGCCGCTTTGTTGATGACTGAATCATAGAATGAACACGCTGAAGTAACAGGTTTTTATCCATTATTATCTCCTCACCTTTTTCTCGTAAAAAATTATCATGATTATGCTAAATAATTTTCCCAGTATTGTAAATATTATTAGGGAATTTAAAGGAGTTGATATGGATGGGTTTTCATGCGCCATTTAAGATTGCCCAATTGGCGGCTGAGCATGGTCAAAAGAAGGCCAATCTGCCATTTGCAAGTATTCTGGTGCTGGGATTTCTCGGAGGTGCCTTTATATCCCTTGGTTATTTGCTTGATATCCGTGTGATCGCAGATCTTCCTAAGGAGTGGGGAACATTAAGTTCGCTGATCGGAGCTGCTGTATTCCCGGTAGGCCTTATTCTTATCATAATAGCCGGTGGTGAACTGTTAACCGGCAACATGATGGCGGTATCGATGGCATTCTTTTCAAAAAAGATTTCAATTGGACGACTTATTAAAAATTGGTTTTGGATCACTGTATTTAACTTTATAGGAGCATTGTTCGTCGCATATTTTTTTGGACATGTAGCAGAGTTAACTTCACATGGTCCTTATCTTGAAAAAACCGTTGCGATTGCCGGAGGAAAACTGAAGGAAGGATTTTTAGCGTCACTTGTTTCAGCGATTGGGTGCAATTGGCTTGTTGGATTAGCTGTGTGGCTGGCGTATGGCGCAGAGGATATTGGCGGAAAGATTCTTGGAATCTGGTTCCCGATCATGGCCTTCGTAGCAATTGGTTTCCAGCACGTTGTCGCGAACATGTTTGTGATACCGGCAGCCATCTTTTCTGGGTATTACAGCTGGCAGGATTTTATTGGAAACTTCATTCCTGTATTTATTGGGAATGCGATTGGCGGCAGTGTTTTTGTCTCATTGATATACTGGATTGCTTATAGGGGAACGATCGAGGAAGGCACCAGCAAAGAAGTAAAAAAGAGACAAGGCAGCGGAAAAGCAAATATGAGAAGACAGGGCATGAGTAAAGTAGGACTAAGGAGGCATGGGAATGAGTGACACTAGTTTTTCGGTAAACATCAATGGCAAGGAATATCAGGCTGTTGAAGGGCAGAAGATTCTTGAGGTAGCAAGAGCAGAGGATGTGTTTATTCCAGGGGTTTGCTATCATCCCGATCTTGGAACCATCCAGACATGTGATACGTGTTATGTCATGGTCGATGGACAATTGGCAAGGTCTTGTACGTTAAAAGCAGAGCCTGGCATGAAAATTGATACAATGTCCGAACAGGTAAAGTCTGCACAATATGAGGCAATGTCGCGCATCCTGAAAAACCATGAGCTTTACTGTACGGTTTGTGACAACAACAATGGCAATTGCACGATTCATAACACTGTTGAGGATATGGGGCTCGCCCATCAAAAGTATCCCTTCGAGGCCAAACCCTATCCAGCGGATAATTCACATCCATTTTATCGTTATGAGCCTGACCAATGTATTTTGTGCGGCCGCTGTGTGGAAGCATGCCAGGATTTGCAGGTGAATGAAACACTGACCATCGACTGGAGCCGTGAAGTGCCTCGTGTCATCTGGGACAATGATGTGCCAATTGATCAATCTTCTTGTGTTTCCTGCGGACATTGCGTAAATGTTTGTCCGTGTAATGCTTTAATGGAAAAATCAATGCTCGGTAACGCCGGCTTCCTGACTGGAATCGCTCCAAACATCCTCGCTCCAATGATTGATATGACAAAAGAAGTGGAACCAGGCTATCGCGAAATTTTTGCCGTATCTGAAGTGGAAGCTGCGATGAGGAAGGCTAGAATCAAACGGACTAAAACCGTATGTACGTATTGCGGTGTCGGCTGCAGCTTTGAGGTATGGACGAAGGATCGGGAAATCCTGAAAATCCAGACGAATACCGAAGCCCCGGTAAATGGCATATCAACCTGTGTAAAAGGAAAATGGGGCTGGGATTTCGTTAACAGCGAGGAACGTTTGACGAAACCGCTTATCCGTAAAGGCGATGAATTTGTTGAAGCAACCTGGAATGAAGCACTTTCGCTAATCGCAGAAAAGTTGTCTGGCATAAAAGAAGTGTTTGGTCCTGACTCGATTGGCTATATCGCTTCGTCCAAATGCTCAAATGAAGAAAATTTCTTATTTCAGAAATTTGCACGTGGAATTATGGGCACTAACAATGTAGATAATTGTTCACGTTACTGCCAGTCACCAGCTACAACCGGGTTAATGAGGACAGTCGGACTCGGCGGTGATTCAGGAACAATGGACGATATTATCGCATCAGAGCTTGTCATTGTTATTGGTGCGAATCCTGCAGAGTCCCACCCTGTGCTGGCAACACGTATCAAACGATCACATAAGCTTTTTGGCCAAAAGCTCATTGTGGTTGATTTAAGGGAAAACGAACTGGCTCAGCGCGCCGATCTCCATCTCCACCCTAAGCCGGGAACAGATATCATCATGCTCAACGCGATTGCCAAATACTTTTTTGATCGGGGCTGGGAGGATGCTAAATTCCTTGCGGATCGGGTGAACGGAGTGGAGGAATTCAGGGCTTCACTGGAAAAATTCACTCTGGAATATGCTGTGGAAAAAACAGGACTCAGCATGGAACAGCTGCTCCGTTTTGCAGAAATGATTAAAGAAGCGAAATCGGTCTGTATGCTGTGGGCGATGGGTGTAACCCAGCATATGGGCGCATCTGATACAAGCACAGCCATTTCGAACCTGCTTTTGGTTACAGGGAATTATGGGCGAACAGGTACCGGCGCATATCCGTTGCGAGGGCATAACAATGTTCAAGGGGCATGCGATTTTGGAACTCTGCCGCCATGGATGCCTGGATATGAACCTGTACAGGATGCGGGTGTCAGGGCAAAGTATGAACAGGCATGGGGTGTTAAACTTCCAGAAAATCCTGGTTATGACAATCATCATATGGTTGAAGCCATCAATAAAGGCAAGCTCAAAGCGCTTTACCTGTTTGGAGAAGATATGGCCATTGTCGATGCGAACTCAAACTATGTTGATTCGACTTTTGAGAAATTGGATTTCTTTGTTGTCCAGGATATCTTCTTCAGTAAAACCGCTCAATTTGCGGATGTCATTTTACCAGCTGCTCCTAGCCTTGAAAAGGACGGGACATTCACGAACACAGAAAGACGGATCCAGAGGTTTTACAAAGTGTTCGAACCGATGGGTGATTCCAAGCCGGATTGGATGATTTTCCAAGAGCTTGCGAATCGGATGGGAGCAAACTGGAATTATCAGCATCCATCTGAAATTATGGACGAGGCAGCAAAGCTTGCAACAATGTTTGCTGGCGTAAGCTATGAACGCCTGGAAGAATGGGAATCTCTAGTATGGCCTGTAAAAGCGGATGGAACGGACACTCCACTGCTATATAAAGATAAGTTCGGTTTCCCGGATGGAAAAGCGAGGCTGTTCCCGGTTGATTGGACGATTCCGTTTGATCCAGGAGGAGAATTTGACTTACATTTGAACAACGGCCGATTGCTCGAGCATTTCCATGAAGGAAATATGACACATAAGACGGAAGGGCTAATGCATAAGGTGCCTGATGTGTGGCTGGAAGTCTCTCCGGAGCTTGCGGCAGAACGGAATCTCGAAGATGGAGCACTTGTTGGATTGACTTCCCCATACGGTCATGTGGAAGTTCGCGTTATTGTGACTGACAGGGTGAAGGGCAAGGAATTGTACTTGCCGATGAATTCTGCTGAAGATAACGAAGCAGTTAATAGACTGACTAGCAGCTATCACGATATTGTTACCCATACACCAGCTTATAAGGAAATGAGTGTGAAAATGGAAGTGCTTGAAACGACTGGTGAACCACCGCTTCCTAAGCACAATCACCGATTTGGCAACAGAATTCCGCAGATTAGCGTGAAAGTCGAGGAAAAGTGGCTGCGTTCTGATTATATCCCAATTTCCGAAATCGACGATTTGAAGGAGGGGCATTATGGCGAAACCGATCAGGCAAATTAGCAGGGGTGTTCCTAACCCGAAAGAAGAGCAGGACAAGGCCATTGATGAGATTCTTAAAGCACTGGCTGATAACAAAGAAGCTGTACTTTCTTTCATAGAGTTAACAAAAGAGCTTCATGAAGTAAGCGTGTTTGATTCAGCTAGCTCCTTGCTGAAGCAGCGGAACGACGTAGGCGTGATCGCGATGCAGCAGGTCAATCAGCCAGCAGTCCACAATATTATTAAAAGCGGATTCGGACTGTTCAAATTCCTTGGCGTCATGCAGCCTTCCCAGCTGGAAACACTTTTGCAGGGAGTGACCCTTGGGCTGAAACGGATGTCCAGGACAGGCGAAAAAGGCAAGAAACAAAGTATCTGGAAAATGAGAATCAGGCTGCGCAGTCCTGAAATCCGCGCAGCAATGACAACAATGGTCGATTTTCTAGAGGGAATGGGCGAAGCCTTCCTTAAGAATAGGGAAGACCATAAGTAAGGATGGTGTCGTAAATGAAGGAACAAGTTTTTCACATAGGTAATCTTGATTCGAACGAAGACGCTGATAAAATCACCCAGGCCTTGCTCCACGTATGGGGGATTTCTCAAGCCGAAGCAAATGCGCAGAATAAGACGGTTTCAATCAAGTACGATGAACGGATGGCGTCTTCTGACGATTTTGAGCAGGTAGTTAAGGAAGCTGGATTTAATCTAATAAGTGATTGATGAGGTGATTTTGTGAGACTGTGTGAGGTTTGCGGAACAAAAGAGGATTTTGAGGACAAGAATGAAGAAATGATCCAAGCAGTCACGCTCCATATTTGTGAAAACTGCCGCGAAGATCGGAAAGTACATTCATTGCCTGATTGGGCGTTTTGATTCGAAGTGAGCAAATTTCCCGATTACGTCTATAATCTAAATCCAGGCTACCGCCTGGATTTTTTTGTGCAAAAAAAGGAAAAAGGCTTGGCTTAAAAGAAATTATGATAGACATCGCTTATTATAATGGGCACATTGCAAGGGGTATACATCAGAAACGGATTGGTTGATTGTTGATAAGGTAAATAATGAAGCAGTGAAATTTAGCAAGATTCACAACTCATTATTTTGCTTACAGTCTTTTTCTTGCAAAAGCCGGTTTTCTTAAGTATAGCATGACAAAAAAAGAATGTCACAATCAATGGAAATTGGAAGGATTCTCAGCTGCTGGCGATTGTCCATCCGAATGACTAAAAGGGATCACACAGGGAAGCCATTTGATATTTATTAGTGGTTTTGATATTAATTTGCAGGGGAGAGTTTAGGTTGGAATTTTATGAGAGTAAGAGAGACTTGATTATGATTGAAAGGGAAATTATGAATACGCATCCGGAGTATAACTTGCTGGCGGATGGAAAGAAGCTTTTAACCGAAGAGGATTTGCTGGAGGAGCATGAAGAAGGGGATGGACTGGACAAGGAACGATACTTGATTAAAGTGGATGATGACTTCATAGGAATCATTGATTTTATCATGGAAAATCCACGTGACAGAAAACCATGGCTCGGATTGCTGATCATTCGCAAGGATTGGACTCGAAAATCCTTTGCAGGGAAAGCACTCTCAAAATATGAAGAATTAATGAGAGGCAGAAATATTACAGAATTCAGGTTAGGGTGCTTAACCGAAAATAGCACAGGAATGCGATTTTGGGAGAAGAATGGTTTTCAAAAGGTAGAGGAAATCAGTTATATGGGAAAACCACTGTGGATTATGGAAAAGAAGTTAGTGTAAGAAGGCATTTAGTTGTTCTCTTTTACTTCCAAAATAACATTGGTAAAAAAGTGGTAGAAAAACATTGAATACATGGTATAATTTTCTAGTGTTTTGTACTTTGTGTCTAGGAGGCTGCATTATTGGAACAAAATTTCATAAAAATGAACCAGGGAATCAATAATTGGAAAAGGTACACTTCTTCCTTTTTCCTTTTTATGTTCTCGATGTTTCTTGGTTCAATTATTTATTTTCTAGCGCTCATTATTTTTGCGGAGAAAGATGGAAGTGATAAAACCTATTTTGATTTCGAAGAAATGATCGGGGTAAATGTAAAACCAGTCTATGATTTTATTTTTTCAAATTTGACTTACGTCATTTGGATTTTAGGAATGGCCTTATTTATAAAACTCATTCATAAACGAAAACTTAAAACACTTATTACACCAAACGAAAAGATTAATTGGAAAAGGATCTTTTGGGGCTTCGGTTTCTTTTTCTGCCTTCTCACAGTGACGACAATTGTGGATGCTCTATTTAATCCGCAAGATTATTCCTTGAATAACCTTCAGGTTCAGGATTTTCTTTTCTTGTTTTTATTTGTTTTAATTTTAACGCCTATTCAGACAACCGCCGAAGAGGTCTTTTTCAGAGGGTATTTGATGCAGTGGTTTGGCCGGAAAGTGTCACATCCACTGGTTTTATCGATTATTGTCGGAAGCATTTTTGGCGCATTGCATTTTTCAAATCCGGAAATGAACTATTCTGCCTTTTTTGTTGGCAGTGATTATGTCCTTTCAGGTATTTTATGGTGCTACATTACCGCGAGGACGAATAGTGCAGAACTGACGATTGGTGCTCATGCAGCAAATAATATGTTTATAGGCTGGTTTTTGACAATGGATGACTCTGTATTTGGGAAACTCCCATCATTAATTGTGATTGATAATATTAACCCAAAAACGACCTTGCTCTGGACGGTTATTTCGCTTTCTGTGTTCACTTACTATTCAATCAAGAAATTTGATAATAAGCAACCAATAAATGATGAATTGGATATTCGGAGTTCATTTAAGTAATTGGATGCTGTAGTTAATATTTGGAGTACGTGACATTGAGGTTGGGAGCCAAATAATCATTGTAGTACTTTTAATGTGATAATGCTGAAAGATGGGGAATGTAAATGGAATTATTAAATAAGGTACTTGAATTAGATCGAGCGTATATCAGTACGTTTACCAATAGAATGGACAAGACATGGGGCACCATTTTTTTCAATGAAAGGCAGCCTAAATACTATGATGCAAATCATGCTCAGATTAGTAAGGCGGTCGATGATCCAGCAGTGGTGGTACAGGAAGTAAGTGACTTTTATAAAGAGAAGAATATTGTTCCGAGGTTTTACGTTTATAATCCTGAGGACAATGTAGCTTTAGTTAAAGAGTTGCATAGTGCAGGGTTTCGCAGTGAGGAACTGGGAGG
>NZ_JBALQL010000045.1:10402-15808 GCF_036964885.1 Bacillus sp. JJ1122
CCTGTACAACTATGGGACAACAATATCTCAGATTCTGTATTAGGTGAGGATTTTTCAATCGAAAAGGTAACTGAAAAGAACCTTCGGGAAGCAATCGATATTGAGATTACCATCAAAGAATTCGGCGGGGCAATAAGGGAAAAGGCATTAAAGGAAGAAATCAAGCATCCTGGATTTACTCACTATCTGCTTAGGTATAAGGGAGTCGCTTGTTCAACTGCGTGTATTTTTCATGATGGAAACCAGGCGAGACTTGAAAGTGTTGCCACATTAGAGAAATACCGTGGAAAAGGCTTGATTGGCAAGTTGATACGCCATATCCAGCAGGAAGTCCATGATAGAGGGTTCAGCCACTTATGGGTGTTCCCAATCAGCGACCAGGTAGAAAAGGTATATAATCGGTATGGATTCAAGACAATGGGAAATATAAACACGATCCATGCATTCGCAGGCGGAAAAAGTATCATGGAAATTCGCGAAGGAAAATAGTGATCATCGTTTAGGAACTCTCTTTGGATGAAGAGAGGTTCAAACTGTAGACTAACTCGATAAAAGCGAGCTAGTCTACAGTTTTTTCATGTTGGTTGGGATACTAAAAAAGGTCACCACTAAGGCTCCTTGGTGACCAAAATAGTGAAAAATTTGAAAAACAGATAACAAATAACGCTCCTTAGTGTCCGAGAAAGTTAAATATTGGATTTAAAGTTCATCATTAAGAACTAAGAATTACCTAATTGGAAAACTTTGAAAAATAAGACACCAAAAAAGGTTTTGGTTACCCAGAATAGATAAAAAAAATGGATGACACAACAGTTTTTTTAAGAGCGTGTTTTTATAAAAAAACTCTTCTAAATAGCTGCTCGATATTTTCTGCACAATTTCCTGTTATAAATTACTTATCAACTATAGAGGAGAGATAATTTATGATAATTAATAGGAAATTTTTAATGTTGATGATTTCCGTTGCAACTGCGTTCTTTTTATCTGCTTGTTCTGGGGATCAATCAGAAAACGATGGCAAGGAGAGCAGTGGAGAACATAGCAGTCATTCCAATATGGAGCATTCTGGTTCAGGGGAGCTTCCTGAAGGTTTGAAAAATGAAGAAAACCCTGCCTATAAAGTTGGCAGCAAGGCGATCATTACTGAAGACCATATGCCGGGCATGGATGGTGCTGAAGCTACAATTGTTGGTGCTTATGATACGGTTGTTTATTCTTTGTCATATGACCCGACGAACGGCGGTCCAAGGGTAGAAAATCATAAGTGGGTTATCCATGAAGAGCTGAAGGATGCCGGGGATCAGCCATTAAAAGCTGGTGATGAGGCAATCATTAATACGGATCATATGGAAGGTATGAAGGGAGCAAAGGCAGTAATCGATACAGCGGAGCAAACGACAGTATACATGGTGGATTTTACTCCTACTGACCGTTCTGAAAAAGTAACAAATCACCAGTGGGTTACTGAAAGTGAACTTTCCCCTGCAAAATAAAAATCATGGTGATACCCCGATTCCTATGGGATTGGGGTTTGTTTTTTATAGCTGCAAAAAAGAATCTTCCAAAAAAATGCAGGATTGTCTTACCTATAGCCCGGGTATATATATAGTAACAAATGAGGAGGTAAGACTCATGAATAAATTAATCAGAATGGCCATCAAATGGGGACCAGTTTTGTATCCTGTTGTTAAAAAAATGATGAATAACCGAAAATCAACTAAGCTGAAAACAACTTATTCCAAGTAAATGACAAGTAAGGAACAGAAAAGCTGCACAAGTAGTCAGAAATTATGACTCTTGTGCAGTTTTTTGTTTTCATTGGAACCACCTAAGGGATGAAAAAAAGGATTAGATTGTTCCAATAACCTTCATTGAAATCATCCTCGGGTATTAAACGGTTCAAGCTTGTCCCTTTAGTAAAATAAGAGCTATTTCGATTATAAGGTGCATCACTTGATTTGAATAAATCTTAATGTTTTGTAGCCACGCAATCAGAATTTCCTATTTAATTCAAACATTACAGTCAATTCATAAAAGTAAGTGAATCAAATGATAGATTCTTTGGTAATTAGACCAATGGTTCATGTTATAATGGAAAAATGAAACACTAACATTGTTTAAAAGTTTAATATATAAGACTGTACAAAATGGTTTGCCGCTGGGCATGGCCGCTTGGTCTATTTAAAGGAAGGTATCTATGATCGAGGATAACATAACGAGAATTAATTTAGATGGAAAAGAATACATATTGATTGGCACTGCACACGTTTCAAAACACAGCGCGGAGCAAGTAAAGGAAGTTATTGAAGCCGAAAGACCTGATTCCGTTTGTGTAGAGCTGGATGAACAAAGGTATCAAACGATCACTGAAGGTGCCAAGTGGAAGGAAATGGACATTATCCAGGTCATCAAGCAAAAGCGAGCGTCATTGCTATTAATGAATCTTGCAATTTCTTCTTTCCAAAACCGTATGGCTAAGGAACTTGGAATTAAAGCGGGACAGGAAATGGTCCAGGGAATCGAATCCGCTAAAGAAGTAGGCGCGAATCTAGTGCTAGCTGACCGGAATATCCAGATTACTTTTTCACGAATTTGGGGCAATCTTGGTCTGAGAGGGAAATCCATGCTGCTCACTCAAATCATCACCAGTATATTCAGCCATGACAGTATTTCTGAGGAAGAACTGGAGAAGATGAAGGAGCAGGATACCATCAATGCCATGCTCAATGAATTTACTGAAAGTTTCCCGCGTTTAAAGAAGCCTTTAATTGATGAGCGAGATCAGTATCTTGCCCAGAAAATTAAGGATGCGCCGGGTGAAAAGATTGTCGCAGTCCTTGGGGCTGCGCACGTACCTGGTATTAAAGAAGAAATTAAAAAAGATCAGGATTTAAAGAAGTTAAACGCTATTCCCCCTAAATCTAAATGGCCGAAAATCATCGGCTGGGCACTTCCGATTATGATTGTTGCACTTATCGTGATTACATTTTTTGCAAATCCGAATGCAGGACTTGATCAATCCGTAAGCTGGATTCTATGGACGGGATCACTTTCAGCACTTGGAACAGCTATTGCAATGGGGCATCCATTAACGATTCTTACTGCATTTGTGGCAGCACCGTTCACTGCACTGCATCCATTGCTGGCAGCTGGCTGGTTTGCTGGTCTTGCCCAAGCCTATATTCGTCGTCCGAGCGTTAAGGACTTTGAAACTCTGTCAGAAGATGTATTTAGTGTAAAAGGATTCTGGCGCAATAAGGTAAGCCGGATCCTTCTGATTGTTGTACTGTCAAATATTGGAGCATCAATCGGAACATTCATTGGCGGTGCAGATGTCATTAAAACATTTTTTGAAAACTTCTAATTAAATCAAATGCATCAAGGGATGGAATCAATACAATGATTCCATCCTTTTTTCTAATGTTAGATATATTTACTAGACATTTCAGAATTTTTCGGATAAGTTGTCAGTATAGTTAAATGTATAATTTTAGAAAATAGGGGTGGGTTTTTTTGGTGAATTTTAACAAACCGGATATCGAGAATTTTTATCGCACATCCATATTCAAGCGTTTACAGTAAGTCCAGACGAAAAACAAGTCGTTTTCAGCACCAATCTTACTGGAAAGTATAATTTGTGGGCAATGGATTTGCCAAATCAATATCCATACCCACTCACATTTGTTGATCAGAGCTGTCATGCCTTAAGATATTCAGAAAATGGAAGTTATATGGTTGTGGGTTTTGATCATGATGGGGATGAAAATGCCCAGTTATATGCACTTTCTCCTGCTGGCGGAGAACTGGTTGACCTTCGGGTAGCCGATGGCGAACGCCATATGAATCCAATTTTATCTAAAGACGGAAGCAGACTTTATTATACTTCCACTAAAGGAAATGAAATGTATCTAAATATCTATCAATATGATATTGAAACAGGCGAAGAAAGCCTATTGCTTGAAGGGTCCGAGGCAGCCAGCTTTTTAGTAAATGTGAATAAGGATGAAAACAGCTTTGTGTATGTAAAACAATTTGCAAATACATATGCGCCGGGCTACGTCCTTCAGGATGGGCAATCCTACTCTCTTACACCAGAAACCGATGAACAGTATACAGTTGGCGAGGGTGTATTTGTCGAGAGAGACTATTTCTTTGTCACTACATTTGACGAGGACTTTTCCTACCTGGCAAAATTCAATCTGGATACCTTGATTTTTACAAAGGTACTTGATATTGAAAAAGAAGAAATTGAAACGGTTCGATATGATAAAAATTCACAATCACTTTATATGTTAACATCAAAGGGTGTAAATGATTATTTGTATCGATATGAATTAGAAACTGGACTTTATAAAAAAGTAGAATTGCCTGCCACAGTCGTCCAGGGTATAGCAGTAGCGAAGAGCGGTAATATCTATCTTTTAGCCGGTTCAGCTGCAAAGCCGTATAATATTTTTCAAAAAGAAGCGAGCAGTCCTAAATGGAAGCAGTTGACCAATCTGGCAGTCCCGGGAGTAAAAGATAACGCCCTTGCACAGCCTGAAGTCCTGACTTACGCATCTTTTGACGGGCTCCCTATAGAGGCATTATTCTTCAGACCAAAAGAAGAGGCAGATAATGGTCACGTTATACTATGGCCGCACGGTGGACCGCAGGCAGCAGAGCGTAATAATTTCCGTGCAATGTTCCAATTTCTCGTGAATCGAGGTTATAGCATTTTCGCGCCAAATTTCCGCGGATCAACTGGATACGGTCTTTCGTTTACAAAAATGGTTGAAGGAAATTGGGGAGAGGGACCTCGCCTGGATAATATTGCAGGTCTTGAATACCTCTACGAAAATGGGCTTGCAGATCGAGACAAAACTTTATTAATGGGCGGCAGTTTTGGCGGTTATATGGCTCTATTATTGCATGGGCGCCATCCGGAGTATTTCAAGGCAGTAGTAGATATTTTCGGTCCGTCCAATCTCTTCTCGTTTATCGAATCAGTACCAGAGCACTGGAAACCAGTCATGAATCAATGGGTTGGCGATCCAGTTAAGGATTTCGACAAGCTCACGGAGTATTCTCCAATCACGTATCTGGATACCATGACAAAGCCAATGTTAATCATCCAGGGAGCTAACGATCCAAGGGTTGTGAAGCAGGAATCCGACCAAATCGTAAAAGCACTGAAAGATAAAGGAAGGGATGTAAAATATCTTGTCCTGGATGACGAAGGGCACGGTTTCTCGAAGAAGTCGAATGAAATTCTTTTTAACCGCACAATTCTCGAGTTCTTCGACCAATTTGTAACTGCAGACACAGGCAAAGTCCTAGCTGAATAATTCGATCAATGAAAGTACAAAAGCTTGAGGTTCAAATTCCTCAAGCTTTTTTCGTTGATCAGGAAATTATAAAATTTTT
>NZ_JBALQL010000045.1:15853-30817 GCF_036964885.1 Bacillus sp. JJ1122
CAAGGCGCTTGCGCTTTTTGTTCTTACTTTTTATTTACTTGCTTACCGCTTTTCTTCTGGCTTTGTGATTTGGAGTTTCCTACCTCAAATTCTTTACCTAATTCAATATCGTTTCTTTTATCCTGTTTCTCGATACGCTCTCGTGTTTGATTATTATTTTGTCTGCCTTGTTTAGACATTTAGATTTCAGCTCGCTTTCTTAACGTTTTTTTTAATATGCTCATATCTGAAAAAACTTATTTTGCAATGTGTTGGAAAAGGGCGGATCATCCTTCTCCGCGAATTACTTTATCGTAAAACACCTGGAATCCGTACATAACAAACGATTTTATTAAAAAGATTATGGACAATTGAAGTTTGTTTATTCTTACAAGATAGCCGTATCCGACTTTTTTAAATAATTCAAGCATGAAAATCGTGAAAAAAGAATCGACTAAAAGATTGACTAATACATAAAGGTTGAATTTTTTATAAGTATATTTCAAGATCCAAAATGAGCCAACGAAGAAGGGTCCCCAAATTAAAGGGAGTTCACCTAAGACATTAGGTTTGACGTTAACAGGCCACCACCACCATTTTCTCTTCTCCGCGAGCATTCCTTCAAATGTTACATAAATGCCCATGAATAAGGCACCAGGAAGGAACTTTTTAATCGTCCGTTTTCCCAAAAGAGGGATGGTAAGCCACGGCAATATTGTTAATAGCAATATGAAAAATTTAGACTTCTTCATTACACAACACCCTTTAAAGGAAGAAATGATTTAATGTTGGATTTTTTTATTATTCCTTAAATCAAGTAAAAGATGAGTGTAAGTCGTGATTAATTTTATTTATTAAGGAAATGAATACAAGAATTGAATTAAATTCCTTGTTGATGTTAACCATCTGATGATTTGAGCGAATGTCAGCATGCTAATCAATTTTCGTCAAAAAAATTTAGCAAATAAATCATTTCTACTTCCTTTTAACAGTATTTATTAAAATAAGATTTTTTCAAAGCCTTTGTATTGAGAACCATATTTCACTGAATTTTAGGATGCTAACATTTTAATTTTTTACAACCAAAATAAATGTCGCTAGGATTGAAAAGATTTCGAGGAAATAAAGGAGGAAAAAAGAGAATGATTTCTTTATGGGATGAACATTTATTTTGGCTGGAGATGCTCCAGGATCACGCTTTTTTTGTAAGGGATCATTTATCCCCATCCGAGGTGCAGTATGTAAATATGGCACAGCAGTACATTCATTTATACGGAGAGCTGTTAACTGTTTTAAACACGATTCCCCGTACATCACAGTATTTTGACAGGCAAATGATTGAATTTGCAGGCCAGGTTTGGCCCGTTGCAAAAGGATATCTTGATTTTGAGGGCCATTTACAGGCATTAAGAATTGATAACAAAGTTAATCTGAATTTATCTCCCACTTATTTTAATGGTACTCAGATCGAAAATGCAGAATATTTGAGGATATTAAGCCAGTTGGCAGAGGGAAAAGACCCCGTACCTCTCCCTCTCCCAGAATTGATGGACCTTTGGCTGGAGGATCAGTTAGGCCACGCTGTGCTATTCGATAATATGTTAGATCCGGTTGAGGTCATAGCGAAAAGACAGGCTGAAGCTTTTATCAGTAAATACCAACTCTTTATTGTACAGAACCATCAATTAAAAGGATTTTTACGCGTAAAAGAACCCGGTTTTGCACGCCAAAGAGAATTCATTCATGACGTGGGAAGCACCACACTGGAAATGAATCGCTTTATCATCGGCATGGTGAACAAATTTAAATCAAATAAACTGCTCAACAAAACAGACCTTCGCTTTTTGGAGCATCATTTCCCGGAGACCTGTTATTTCCTCACGAAGCTTAGTTATTATGAACCTAGATTGAAAGCAGAAATCAGCAATTGTTCGTTAGTAAAACCGTCTTTTCATTAATTGCTAAAAGATCACCATGGAAGCAAGAAAAAAAGCCCTTCCAATAGGGTACGCCTTGATTTATTGTGCATTTGAAAATAATTTGAGTCTTTTTGCATGTTAGGAGGAAGAGTTAAAATATGGTATAATTTGCTCGTACAGCAAATTGCAGGGTGGGCAGAGGTCACCTCTATTTCGATATAGAAAGGGGGTGATGCTGTTGGTAACTTATGAGGCAATGAATTTGGTTGTGAGTTTCGCGACATTGATCGTTGCCGAAATTGCCATTGGTATTTCTTCAAACAAAAAGAAATAACCTACCCTGCACGCCAATGTTGGAATAGGTTATTTCTATTTTAAAGCGGCCGCTGCACTTCAGGCAGCTTGCTGTACACTAGAGTTCCGGTTGCCGCCGGAACTCTTTTTAATTTATGTTGTTTATATGTAAATTATATACATAAATCAAAATATTATCAATTAAAGCACTCAAAGTAAAATGTTTTTAGAAAGCTCAGGTTACTCGCAGAGAATTTAAAGGCTTTTAGCAAACAAAGTGAAAAATGTCCGTTTGTAATGTCCATTCCAGTCTACGCACCCATTCTTGCTGGACCTCCACCGGCGAATGATCAAGTTTATTTAAAACCTTCCAAACTTGATATAAGCAACAAGCCTTCAGTTCATCAGAAGAAAAGTTAGTCTGACTATAATGTTGATATTCTTCAATAAACAATGGATTTAATGATTTTGCATATTGTGGGTAATGCAGAAGTGTAAACCAGCACACCCAGCTCACATCGGATAAAGGATTTCCCCATTCAGCCCATTCCCAATCCAATACTGTTAGATGATCAGCTTCGCTCAAAAGCACATTGTGCATCCCGTAATCACCGTGTGTTAAAACCCATTCAGCTGGCAGATCATTTACTCTTTTTAGAATTTCAATTGACTGTTTAGCAAGCACTTCTGGAACGAACGCAAGATGATAATTCAATTCATTCATATTCGATGTTCTGATTCCGTATGAGTCATTCGCATATTTTCTGGAATGGATGCTCTTTGCAAGTATAGCTGCCATTCTTTTATATAATACTCTAGTTCTATCTGGATCATTATGATCGACAATCGATTGTCCATTTTGACCTTCGCAAAATTCTGATAAAGTGACCTGCAGGTTTGAGATTTCTTTGTGTTCATACAAAGTAGGGGAAATACCGGAATCGTGAAGGAGTTTAAGAGAATTCACTTCATTTTCAATGTTTGAAAGAGCTACTTTGGCCACAAGCAGTGGACTTGTGCCTTTTAAAAGAAATGTTTCATTGGTGTAGCCCCCATTTAACCTGACAGGGAGGATATCGCCATATTGTTCTTTAAAAAGCTCTATTAATAGATCCTCTGTCACATTTGTCCACTCTTTTCATTATTGAATTTGGCTTAATTATATTGTAAATAGGATGTTTGCTCAGAAAAAAAGATGTTAATGTGAAAAAATATTGAACTATTTGTGAACATTATGTGACATTTTTTCGTAAATTCTGTTAATATAAAAATTACAAACAAAAAAGTGGGGGAATGAGAAGTGGGAAAGCTTCTTATGTATTTTTATCTGGTAGTTAGCATTTATTGTTTTGTAAGCGGATTCTTAGCTTTGTATTCACATGGTTTTCAGCATGCTGTATTATCGCTGTTCCTTGCAGTTTTCAATTATGTGATGTTTTCACTTTTTAAAAAGGAAGGAAAGCTTCCAAGACTGCGCGTGATCAAGGGTCACAAAGAGGAACTAGCGTAATGCATTGCTGCATTTTGCAGGAGAAATCTAAGTGGAATTGCTTTCAAGTGGCAAAACTTTTAATAAAAGACTGTCAAAAAAAACAGGCGCTCCACTTGGAACGCCTGTTTTCCATTTATTTTTAATGTGAATGCCCGGAATACATGACCCAGATAGATCCTGCTACAATGACGACAGCGATGAACGCGGAGTAGAGGATGTTAATATTGTTCGTTACCTTGTCTTCGCCTTCATTGATATGCATGAACATAAATAGCTGGATGCCGGCCTGGACAACAGCAAGTGAGCCGATGATCCACATGACCGCTTTCATGGATAATGATGTCTGCAGGGCAACCCATGCTGCACCTAATGTTAAAATCAGTGACATGAAGAATCCAAGGACATGGCTGATTGGGAAACCTTTTGAGTGATTATCCATTTACATCACCAACCCTCTTAAATATACAAACGTGAAGATGAAAATCCAAACTACATCAAGGAAGTGCCAGTAAAGACCGAAAATGAAAGTCTTACGGGCAGTGATTGGCGTTAAACCGCGCTTCAGGATCTGGATGATCAACAAGGTAGCCCAGCCGATACCAATGGTGACGTGCAAGCCGTGCGTACCAAGCAGGACAAAGAAGCTTGAAAGGAACGCGCTCGTTTGCATTGTCGCACCTTCATGTACATAATGCATGAATTCTCGTACTTCCATGAACAAGAAGCCGCCGCCGAGCAGCAGTGTAAAAACTAGCCACATCAGCATACCTTTGATGTTGCTTCGGCGCATCTCATGGATTGAAATTCCCATAGTGAAACTGCTTGTTAACAATAGGAATGTCTGGATCATCACGTCTTTTACAACAAAGATATCCTGTTGTGTAGGTCCGCCGGCATGTCGGTGTCCAAGGACACCGTACACACCGAATAAAGTGGCAAAAAGTACGATTTCCGCTCCAAGGAAGATCCAGAAGCCAAGGATGTTCATCCTGTTTTGTTCAGTCTGGTATTCAAGCGGCAAAGCTGCATTGACTTTAGCTGACATGGTTCTTCACTCCTTTGCGTACATTTCTCCATTTGCCTTCTGTTTCAATGATTTCATCCTTGTGGACGTGGAAGCCTTCATCATAATCAAATGAACGGAAAGCAAGACCAGCAAAGATTCCAAGAGCAGCTACACCTGCAGCAATTGTCCATTCGAATACAAGCAGGAAGCCTGCGATTCCGAACACGGCACCCATGTAAATAGGGATCCATGTATTGCTTGGCAAGTGGATTTCTTCAATTTCATCTTCGCTCAATGGCTGGATTTCATTGTTCTTTTTCATATGCCAGAAAGCATCGATTTTTTTCACATCTGGAAGGGAAGCGAAATTGTAGTGCTGGACAGGAGTAGCAGTAGCCCACTCTAGAGTCCTCGCATCCCATGGATCATTTCCAATATTGCGGTCTGCATGACGCGCGCTCCAGTAGATGTTATAAACAAGAGCCGCAAAGCCAGCAGCAAGAATTACAGAACCGATTGCTGACACCAACATTAACGGTGCAAAACCCGTATCTGCTGAATAAGTGTAAGCACGGCGTACCGCACCGTCAAGGCCAAGGAAGAACATTGGCATGAATGTGACATTAAAGCCGATTACAAATAGCCAGAAATGCCATTTACCAATTTTTTCATTCAGCATATAGCCGAACATCTTCGGCCACCAGAAGTAAAGGCCAGCAAAAATAGGGAACACTACACCTGGTATTAATACATAGTGGAAGTGGGCCACTAGGAATAATGTGTTGTGATACTGATAGTCAGCTGCTGCCATGGCAAGCATGACACCAGTTACACCACCGATGACAAAGTTCGGTACAAATGCAAGTGACCAGAGCATCGCGGTGGTAAACTTGATTCGGCCTTTTCTCATTGTGAATAGCCAGTTAAATACTTTAACCCCAGTAGGGATGGCGATTGCCATTGTTGTAATCGAGAAGAATGAGTTTACACCAGCACTGTTGCCCATTGTAAAGAAGTGGTGAACCCATACAAGCATACTTAAAACCGAGATCATGATAATGGAAATGACCATTGATTTATAACCGTATAACGTTTTTCTAGAGAAAGTTGAAATGATGTCTGACAGCATACCGAATGCAGGCAGAACAACGATATAAACTTCTGGATGTCCCCAAAGCCAAAATAGGTTGGCCCAAAGCATATCCATACCGCCACCAGATATAGTGAAGAAATGGGTACCAAATGTGCGGTCAAATGTCATTAAAGCAAGAGCTACTGTAAAAATAGGGAAGCTCGCTACAATAATGATTGATGTGATGAAAGATGTCCAACTGAACATCGGCATCCTCATCAATGTCATGCCTTTTGTTCTCATTTTTAACACTGTGACAACGAAGTTAATACCAGTCATCAATGTACCAGCACCTGCAATTTGCAAGGCTACTGCGTAAAAGTTGTTCCCGATGCCAGGACTAAATTCCTTGCCTGCCAGAGGGAAGTAGGAAGTCCAGCCGGCATCCGGTGAACCACCAATGATGAACGAAATATTGAAGAGCGCCGCACCGGCTACTGTAAGCCAGAAGCTTAGGGCGTTCAACTGTGGAAAAGCAACGTCACGGGCACCGATTTGCAGCGGAACCACAAAGTTCATTAGTCCAATCAATAGTGGCATCGCAACGAAAAGAATCATGATGACACCGTGTGTGGTGAATACTTCATTATAGTGCTGCGCGTTCAAAAATGTATTTTCAGGAACGGCTGTCTGGCCTTTCATCATCAAGCCGTCAATACCACCGCGGAAAAACATGACCACACCGACCAGGATGTACATGATCCCGATTTTCTTGTGATCAACAGTGGTCAGCCAATTAGTCCAAAGCCAATTCCACTTTTTAAAATAGGTAAGTGCAGCTATGATCCCAACCATCGTCAGGGCAATTCCGATTTGTGAAGCAAAAATCAATGGATCGCCTGTTACAAAAAATTCATCCCATTTAATGCCCACTATGCTCACCCCCGTGCTCGTCAGTAGTTTCAGATTCTTTATGATTCATATTTTCATGATTTTCATGATTTGTTTGTTCATTCTTGCCGTTTTTGTTTTTGTAGTTATTTTCATCTTCAAAGATCTTACCTGGCCAGCCATGTCCTGGATAATACATTTCTGGATTTGTGTAATTCTTTGAATTATGGTCAGAATGGTCGACCCATTCTAAGTGAGTATTTGAGAATGTCTTGCGTCCAAAGTGAGAAGGCTCAAGCATTTTTTCATACTCTGGTAATGTCATCTTTGGAGCAGTTTCTTTTACTTCTTTAACCCATTTATCAAACTCTTCTTGTGTCTGAGACAAGACTTCAAACTCCATGCCAGCATATCCCTTACCATTGAAGTTCGTATTACGGCCAACATATGAGCCAGGGTTGTCAGCTACCAGATAAAGCTGTGTTTCAGCATGTGCCATCGTATATTTCTGGCCGCCAAGAGCAGGGACCCAGAAGCTTTGCATCGTTCCAGCTGAGGTCAGCTTGAAATCAACAGGACGGTCTTCAGGGATATTAACGTAGTTAACCGTTTCAATTCCTTGCTCAGGATAGCTGAAAATCCATTTCCAGTCAGCTGAAGTCACTTTAATGACAAGAGGTTCTTTGTCTTCATAGCCTTTTGGTACTTCATCTATTGCATATATCGTTTTTACCGTCGGAATGGTCAAAGCGACGATAATCAGGATCGGGATAACAGTCCATATGATTTCCAATACAGTGCTGCCATGTTCTTCTGGCGGCTCATATCCCATATTATCCTTGCGTTCTCGGTATTTCCATACAATGAACGCAAAGAGGCCGAATACGACAACCGTAACTAATAGCATCAATGCAATTGAAAAGTTTATTAAATCGAGAATTTGCCTTGCAATCGGTCCTTCTGGATTGAACACGACCATATTATTCTCACAGCCGCTCAATAACAGTACGACGATCATTGAGGTGAGTGAAAGCAATAGAAGTTTTGATTTCTTCATCACTGATTGCAGCTCCTTTCAGATAAAAACCTTGTTCATTATATCACATACTTTTGCTCATTCGTTCACAAAGATTTCGAAACTACCCCTGAATAAGCCGGTAAGTTGTGGCAAAAGGTGTGATAAAAATCACAGCAGTACTCTTATAACAATGATTCTAACATAGAAATTTGTACACCTTACTAGGTAATTGTGAACAAAATATGAAAACATAAAATGGTATTCCTGTGAAATGTTTGTGAAGTGGATAGACGCCAAAAACCCAAGGTTTCTCTTAAAGAAGCCTTGGGGTCAAGCGAGGGTTACTACTATTTTAAGATATCTTATTAGTTTCTATATATGTTTCCAGAGCTGGATGAATTTTTTGATAATGCTTATTTAGAAACATTTTAATCCTGCTCGATTTGGAACCAGCATCAGCATTCGTCACTAATATGATGTCGGATTTCGGACATCAATGGTTATTCCGACCAATAGATTATGGATTATTTAGAAGTGCGGCTGTGGAAGTAATAAAATAAGATTTATAGTCTTCCACTAATAAAAATCCTATATGTCTATTAAAATGACCATCAATATGTACATGAAATTGACGATCATTTTTTATTGATCAAACGTGAATCACAATAAAAATAGGCTTTAAAATGTGTTCCAATTTGTATATTGAAATGTAAGGTTACAGAGATTTCTGTTAGCTCATAAATTGGACTGCAAAATGCTGTGTTTTTTATTTGCAAAACCACGTTTTTCTTTGGCTCTGCCATGATTCAATGATGATTTCTTTATAGATATGAGAATGAATAAGCGGAGAATTTCCGGCTAATCTGTATAGAGGAAGCTTAAGTAGCGAAGATAAGCGGAGATATTCCGGTTAACTGCTCTAAATAAGCCGAAACCCAAAGGTTTGGATCATATAAGCGGAAAAACTCCGCTTATTCTTAAGGAAATATGGGTGTTTCCCAATTTAAACGGAATTTCTCCGGTTATTTTTCTAACACACACAGTTCAGTCTATAAAGTATTTTGACCATAATACGCATTAAACACCATTTGTAATATTCTGACATAACCTCTGCATTTATGCTGGACAAATATATAACAATATAAGCAGATTTTTAAATTTATTTTTATAAAAAGACAGGCATCCGAACCCGTTAATAATATGATCGGGTTTTAAATTATTTATCAGTACATATAAAATAAGAAGTATATAAGGAAAGTACATACTCAATTAATTTAAAATCAGGGAAATAATCATCCTTAATGTAATCCAGGACAATATTATATTAAAATATTAATTAAAATGAAAGCGCTTTACTTTTAAAGGTGCGATAAATTATACTTTATCGATAAAACATGTATTCAATTAAAATGTATAAAGTTCATAGTTTGTTCAATATTTCACAAACTATTATTCTAATCATATGATATCCTTTAATTAGAAAAGGAAAAAGGAGTGAGAGTAAATGATTTATTGCGAATTTAAGCCTTTCTCGACTGATACTGAAACTTATACGCAGGAGGTTTTTGAAGAATTAGCGGGTGATGAGTTTGAAGCGATGATGTTTATGGAAAATGATAACATACCCGCTTACATCTGGACAGTTAACTTTGTCATCATCGTGAAAAGGGGTTCAAGATACATCACGGATTTATCCTTTGAAAAAATTCCGAGAAATCCAGTTTGTGAGTAATATATTTTTTTGTAACTTATTGTGAAATACTTCACAATGAATCGGAAGATTAACAATCTTACCAACAACGGCTACATACAACACACCAACAAAACAAATCCCGCAAAAACCATGTAAAACAAAATTAATTGGAGGTTTTAAATATGGCGACAACAGAAAAAGTAATAAAAGAACAGCAGCCAGTAACTAAAATGGTCGATAGCCTGGTGGAAAAAGGGCTTAAGGCTCTAGGGGAAATGCGAGAGCTTAATCAGGATAGCATCGATAGCATCGTAAAGCAAATGGCGCTGGCAGGGCTGGATCAACATATGCAGCTTGCCAAAATGGCAGTTGAAGAAACAAAGCGTGGTGTATATGAAGATAAAATCATCAAGAATATGTTTGCAACTGAATATGTGTATCACAACATTAAGTACGATAAAACCGCGGGGATCATCGAGGAAAATGAACATGAGGGCATGATCACGATTGCTGAGCCTGTAGGGGTTATTGCTGGGGTTACACCGGTAACGAATCCAACCTCAACAACGATGTTCAAAGCACTGATTTCGATTAAAACAAGAAACCCGATCATCTTTGCCTTCCATCCATCTGCGCAAAAATGCAGCAGCGCGGCTGCGAGGATTTTAAGGGACGCCGCAGTTAAAGCAGGTGCTCCTGAAGATTGCATACAATGGATTGAAAAGCCATCCTTAGAAGCAACACAGGCTTTGATGAACCACCAGAAAATTTCACTTATTTTAGCAACGGGCGGTTCAGGCATGGTTAAATCAGCATACAGTTCAGGTAAGCCAGCTCTTGGAGTTGGACCTGGCAACGTACCTTGTTATATTGAAAAAACAGCTAATGTAAGGCGTGCAGTCAATGATTTGATTTTATCAAAGACATTCGATAATGGCATGATTTGCGCATCAGAACAGGCTGTGATCATCGATAAGGAAATTTACAATGATGTGAAAAAGGAAATGATTTCAAACAGATGCCATTTCCTCAACGATGAAGAAAGAGAAAAGGTCGAGAAGCTGGTGATCAATGAACATAGCTGTGCGGTTAATGCGGATATCGTTGGAATGCCAGCTTATAAAATCGCTCAGATGGCTGGAGTTGAGGTTTCTGAAGATACAAAAATCCTGATTGCTGAATTGAAGGGTGTAGGCCCGCAATACCCGCTATCACGCGAAAAATTAAGTCCTGTATTGGCTTGCTACAAGGTAAACAGCACTGAGGATGGCTTAAAGCGTGCTGAAGAGATGCTGGAATTCGGAGGGTTAGGTCATTCTGCCGTGATCCATACAAGTAATGATGACGTCATTAAGGCATTCGGGCTAAAAATGAAAGCTGGCCGTGTAATCGTGAACGCCCCTTCATCACAGGGTGCGATTGGGGATATCTACAATGCTTATCTGCCATCTCTGACTCTTGGCTGCGGAACTTATGGAGGAAACTCAGTTTCTACGAATGTTGGAGCAATCAACTTGATCAATGTCAAAAAAGTAGCGAGAAGGAATGTGAATATGCAGTGGTTTAAGGTCCCTTCAAAGATTTATTTTGAAAAAAATTCAACGCAGTATCTAACGAAGATGCCGAATATTTCAAAGGCATTCATCGTAACCGATCCAGGAATGGTAAAGCTTGGGTATGTTGACAGAGTGCTTTATCACTTAAGGAAGCGACCTGACTACGTTCACTGTGAAATTTTTTCAGAAGTTGAACCTGATCCTTCAATCGAAACAGTGATGAAGGGTGCGGAAATGATGGCAAACTTCCAGCCTGACGTCATCATCGCACTAGGCGGTGGTTCTGCGATGGACGCAGCAAAGGGAATGTGGCTGTTCTATGAGCACCCTGAGGCAGAATTCCACGGACTGAAACAGAAGTTTCTCGATATCAGGAAGAGAATCGTGAAATATCCTAAGCTTGGACAAAAGGCTCAATTTGTTGCAATCCCAACAACTTCAGGAACTGGTTCTGAAGTAACGTCCTTCTCTGTCATCACGGATAAAAAGGCAAATATTAAATACCCGCTCGCTGACTACGAATTAACACCTGACGTAGCAATCGTTGACCCGCAATTTGTCATGACCGTTCCGAAGCATATTACCGCAGACACTGGAATGGATGTATTGACACATGCGATAGAAGCCTATGTCAGCTGTATGGCGAATGACTATACGGACGGATTAGCGATTAAGGCAATACAGCTTGTGTTTGAATACTTGCCTAGGGCATACCGAAACGGCAAAGATGAAGTAGCTCGCGAAAAGGTGCATAATGCATCAACAATTGCAGGTATGGCCTTTGCTAATGCATTCCTTGGCATCAATCACAGTCTGGCTCATAAGCTCGGTGCAGAATTCCATATCGCACATGGACGTTCCAATACAATCCTTATGCCGCATGTCATTCGCTATAATGCAACGAAGCCCAAGAAATTCACTGCTTTCCCTAAATACGAAAGCTTTGTAGCGGATCAACGCTATGCGGAGATTGCAAGAATTCTTGGATTGCCAGCACGCACGACTGAAGAGGGAGTAGAAAGTCTTGTGCAGGCAATAATCAAACTCGCAAAGGAAATGGATATTCCAATGAGCATTGAAGCGAATGGTGTAGACAAGGATGAATTTGAGGCAAAGGTAGATCTACTTGCAGACCGTGCATTCGAAGATCAATGCACAACAGCCAACCCTAAACTTCCACTTGTATCAGAGCTCGCTGAGATTTACAGACTCGCATTTAAAGGTATATAGAGAAAAAAGAACCAGCTCCATTTAAACTGGAGCTGGTTCTTTTTTGGTTGCACTTGAATTTAAACAACTATCACTGAGCATATTCCCATAAAACAAAAAACCCCGCTCTTTAACAGAGCAGGGAAATGAAGCAATAAAGAAAACGGTATTCACAGTATAGCACACTGTTTGTCAGTTCCCTAATGTTTTTTTATAAATTGTATAGACAAGCTCCAGGAAGACCATAAAGGACGGCCATGATAAACTATAGGATAATATGAAAAATTGAGGTGTTACTATTGTGTTAAATGAAAATCTGCAGGGAAAGACAGTCATTATTACTGGAGCAAATAGCGGCATTGGTTTTGAGGCTGCAAAGGATATTGCTAAAAAGGGAGCACATGTTATTATGGCTGCTCGCAACATGGAAAAAGGGCAAACTGCGATGAATGCAATTTTAATAGAAAATGCAAATGCTAAGGTTGAATTGATGCAGCTTGATTTGGCGGATCTCAATAGTGTCAGGGCATTTGCGAATGCTTTTACAGGCCGCTTTAATCAATTGAATCTTTTGATTAATAACGCCGGGGTGATGATTCCTCCTTATGGTAAAACAAAGGATGGGTTCGAACTCCAATTTGGAAGTAACCATCTTGGCCACTTTGCTTTGACGGGTTTATTATTGCCATTACTTAAGGATACAACTGGTTCACGTGTAGGAACCTTGAGCAGCATTGCCCACAGGGGAGCTTCGATTGATTTTAATAATCTCGATGGCTCTAAAGGGTATAAGGCCATGAAGTTTTAAGGCCAGAGCAAGCTGGCAAATTTATTGTTCGCAAAGGAGCTCGACAATCGCTTCAAGCTGCATGGGGTCAAGACGCTTAGTATCGCATGTCATCCCGGTATATCAAATACAAATCTCTTTAAAATGGGAAAATCTGAAACTCCCGGATATATGAAGCGAATTATGAATATCTTTTTCCAGCCTGCCCATATGGGGGTGCTCCCAACACTTTATGCTGCCACGGAAGAAAGTTTACTGGGTGGGGAATATATAGGTCCTGATGGAAGAGGGAATCGGAAAGGTTTTCCTGCCATTGAAACCCCTGCGCCTGGGGTGTATAACGAAACCACTATGGAAAAGTTGTGGGAAGTCTCAGAGGACTTGACTGGGGTAAAGTATCATTTTTAGATTGATCCATTAGGTGCCAGGATAAAAAATGTGGCACCTTTTTAATAGAGGTAACACAATATTGGGCACGAAGAGAGGTCAAGTACCCTGATTCTGCTTAACGTAACTAGATAACACACCTGCTCATAAAATGGAGCAAGTGTGTTATGGTTTTTACGCAGAAAAAAACAGACCCTCTGATAGAGGATCTGCTTTAGAAAGCTATAATTAAGCTTTTTGAACGTTAGCAGCTTGTGGTCCACGAGCGCCTTGCTCAACGCTGAAAGTTACTTTTTGACCTTCGTCTAATGATTTGAAACCTTCGGACTGGATAGCAGAGAAGTGTACGAATACGTCTTCGCCAGCTTCACGCTCGATAAATC
Organism: Bacillus sp. JJ1122; assembly: GCF_036964885.1. Taxonomy (NCBI): domain Bacteria; kingdom Bacillati; phylum Bacillota; class Bacilli; order Caryophanales; family Bacillaceae; genus Bacillus; species Bacillus sp. JJ1122. The sequence goes on from NZ_JBALQL010000045.1 coordinate 29,540, forward strand.
CAAAACCTTTTTCTGCATTAAACCATTTTACTGTACCTTGTTCCATTTTTGTTGCCTCCTAGTGCTATGTGCACAATATGTTACTATCCTTGCCCAAAGTGATCATTAAGACGAAAATTGCTATCCTTTACACCGAACAAAAATAATTCTCCTTTATAGTAACAGGAAATGGAACTAATAGCAAATGAAATAAATATATATATCCTTTTTGTGAGTTTAGGAATCTATTTTCTGCTGTCAGTATCCATTAATTCAGATGTGACCAGCATTTCAGATCCACTGCTGTCCTTCATATAAAATTCCTTTTTGACCAGGCCGTACTTTGGAGCCCAGTATTGTCTTGATATACTGCCGTCTTGATTTTCCTGCTCTAAAACAACCGTCTTTTTAATGGAGCCGATCGGGAGGAGGAGATTCTTTTTTGATGAGACAATCTTCCATCCATTTATAACAGTGCCCTCTGATATTGGGTTTGTCAGGATAGGAATCTCTTTAAAATCTTTCTCAAGAGATGTGACTGCCGGAACATCTTTTTCATAATACTCTGGCTGCTGGTAAACAATAAAAATACCTTTGTCGGTTAACTTGTATATCTTTAACATGCTGGTTCCGCCATTGCTGATAATGGTCGGCAAGTAATTGCCCTGCATTTTGAATACAGTTTCCTTCTCTTCGGCAAATTCATTTCCTGTTCCCTTGAAGTATTTGATCTGGTTTTCTGCAGGGAAATATTCCTTTAAAGATCTCTCCTGGTCGGACTGGCCAGGCTTAGAATCAGGGTGGGTGGGGGAAGTTGTCGGCTTAGTGGGCGTATCATTGGTCTTACCTTGGTCATTCGTTACTGGTTTTTCATCACTGTCTCCTTGCTTGGGTTGATCCGTTGGGTCATGAGCGGAATCTGCTGGTTTTTCCTGCTCATATTTACTATTGGACTGGAAAACGCTGCATCCAGCCAGAGTTAAGGACACTAACAATATAAAAAATGCTCTCATGTATTTCACATCCATCCTTACAGATTGTTTCATTCATTTGACGGATTTTAACAATGGAAAGTTTCTTAGTGATCTAGAAATGGGCTTCAGATTTATATATAGATTTTAACAGAAATTTGAAGAATTTAGATTGAACCTTATCACAAAATGGAGAGATTAAACAAAGGCTATGTTAAAGATGAATGTTGATTTTAAACCCTGTTGATTGTAGTGGAAGGCGCGAAGACTCCTCGAAAATACTAACGCATTTTCTTCGTGCGTGGGTCCATTCGAGGAAGCTATTCAG
>NZ_JBALQL010000045.1:30866-67212 GCF_036964885.1 Bacillus sp. JJ1122
AAAGCGAAGCGCCTGGAACGAAAATCAACAGCCTTGTTTAACAGAGCCAAAACAATAAGCAGGATACATACTAAAGAATATTTATATAGAAGGAAGGAAGAGACGATGAAAAAATTGGCAGTATTATTTTGCTGTTTATTTTTCCTGTGGTCAAGCGGCGTTTCTTATGCTAATGAACTTAAAATGCCTGCGGAATTGCTGGTAGCAAAGGATGAAATAGAAGAGGTTTTTATCTATGCGACTCCCTTTCCTAAAGATAATCTCTTCAGAAACGTTCGTGTCGAGATTGGAAAAGCGGTAGTAGAACCTCTGGATTGGCAAATTTCAATGAGAGAAGAACGAAGACCTGAGTTGCATGTGATTGATCTCAATGATGATGGCAAGACGGAAGTTGTGGTCATTCTAACTTTAGGAACCGGTACTTGGGTGGTTCAAAAAGAAGCACATATTCTTCAAGAGGCAGATACGGCTAACGGGAAAGCCTTTGAGGAAATGGACATAGACAATCCTGTCCATACGATACAGAGAGACTTCAGGATTACAGCAACGGATAAAAAGATAAATGTTGAGGGGCGCGGACATACATGGGAAGCAAACAATATTTGCGGTATAACCAATTTTAAACACCGGTTCCCGCTCCATCAATCGGTGAATTGGAAAGTGGAGGGGAATAACCTCAGTGCTCATGTTGGTTTGACCCTTACCGATAACTGTGTACCAGGAGAATTCATTCTTCAATATAAGCAAAGAGGCGAAATATATATCGCAGAGCGTATCAAAGTGAATTTATAGAACGTTTTTTGGGTGTAAATTAGGTTACTTGATAAAAATATATTCTTTTTCTTAAGTTTGTCCAGCATTCTATATAAAAAGAATAGTTGGTAGCCTTAAACACTTCATTTTTTCTTCTAAGAAAAATCAATTTACTAATTGAATCGGATTATTAACCAGTTGGGAGCGGTTATTCACAAGTTGGATGAGGTTTTTCACCAGTTGAATCAATTTTTTCACCAGATGAAAAAATTCTCCCTTTAAAAAAGTGAAACAAAAGAACCGTCCCCATGTTCCACCGTGATATCATAGGTATGAAGAATGAAGTGCATTTTGTAAATGAGTAGGAGTTGTCTTTGAGTTGTACAGTAGTGTGGAGACGTGTATTAATATTATAAATAATGCGAAGAAGATTGTTGTATTGACTGGTGCTGGCATCAGTACTGAATCGGGAATAAAGGATTTTAGGTCACGCACGGGTCTTTATCAAATGGCTCCTGAGTATATTCTTTCTCTTGATTATTTTTATGATCAGCCTCATGATTTTTACCAGTTTGCTGTGGAGAATCTTCATCATCCAAGTGCGCTTCCTAACAAAGGACATGAAATTTTGACAAAATGGGAGAATGAAGGCAAAATCCGGCACATCATCACTCAAAACATTGATGGGCTTCATCAGAAAGCTGGGAGCAAAAAAGTGATTGAGTTCCATGGGACAATGAACACGGCTTCCTGTTTAAACTGTGGTCAAAAGTATTCAATCGAAGAAATGGGTTCAAGAATGGAAGAAAATAATCATTTTTATGTTTGCAGCAAGTGTGACACAGCAGTTGAAAGATACCGTTTTATTAAACCTGATGTTGTCCTTTTTGGAGATGCAGGGGAATGGTTTACGGAGGAAGGTTTTGAATACATTCTCAACCTAATTCAAGAAGCTGATTGCTTATTAGTCTTGGGAACTAGCCTTAAGGTGACCCCATTTTCCATGTTCCCGCAGTATAAGAGCAAGAATGTGCCGATGATCATTATCAATAAAGGTGACACACCATATGACTTTAATCCTGATACATACGTCATCCAGAATTCAATTGGTGAGACATTGTCAAAAATAGATGATAGCTTAGAATGAAAAAAAGAAGGTGCATGGATTCCCGCATGCACCTTTTTATCTTATCCGGTTATTAATTATACGCTCCGGCAACGGGCGTTCAAGGTCAACACTGTTATTTGCCAATTCATCTGGGTTTTCTGTTTCAACTGATTCATCAGTGTAATCTTCATCAACAGAATCATCAGAGTAATCTTCCATCACGGGTTCTTGCCTATCGAGTGAGTCAGGGCTAAATTTTTTTGTCACAGGATCATTATTCTGTGGTTTTTCAACATTATACCCTGATATTGAACTTGTTCGTGTGAACTCTTTTTCAGCTTTAATTCTTTGCACCTCTTCAATGGCTTCTTGTTCATTTTTGAATGATTTCAGGATGTGCTTTTTTTCCACTTCCATAACTATCACCCTCCAAGTGTAAATTTTACTATTTATATACCCATGAAAAATACAACTCTAACAAAAGAAGAAATTCTTTATTTGAATGCAAACCCAAGCCATGGTCTTTTTTGACTTCGTTTCTGGTAAAATATTTTTATAATACATAGAAAACTAGATGAAAAAGGGGAATGGAATTTGAAGAAGCGTATTATTTGGATTTCCAGTGGTGTGGTGCTTTTGATTATGATTAGCTTGCTTGCGGCAGGGAATTATTTTTACAATGTAGCCATCAATCGAAGTCATGATGCAGTCGATCTTCATGGTGGCGGGGAAAGTGTCGCAGCTGCTGGTTTGCTTAGTGAGGAGGAATATCAGTCTAAACTGGAAGAGGTCATGAAATGGACGGAGCAGCAGACTTTTGACCTCGTCGAAATTGAGTCAGAAGATGGCTTGAAGTTAAAGGCTCGATTTTTAAAAAATGATCAGTCAAATGGGAAAGCTGTCATTCTGGCACATGGATATAAAGGGAACAGTGAGCAGATGCCCGGAATCACTAAATATTATTATGATCTTGGTTATGACATTCTGAAGCCTGATGCAAGAGGGCACGGACTGAGCGAGGGAGATTATATTGGCTACGGGTGGCATGATCGCAAGGATTATGTCCTGTGGGTTGAATATTTAATTGAAAATAAGAATGAAGAGGCTATTTTTCTCCATGGTTTTTCGATGGGAGCGTCAACTGTATTGATGACCAGCGGTGAAAAGCTGCCGCCTCAAGTGAAAGGGATTATTGCGGACAGCGGCTATACAACAGTCCTTGAAGAACTGTCCCATCAATTGAATTTCCTTTATCATCTGCCAGCATTTCCTGTTATGCAGGTGACAAGTGCGATTACAAATTTAAGGGCCGGGTACACATTTGGAGAGGCATCTGCACTCGAGAGTGTTAAGAAAAACAAGCTTCCATTATTTATTATTCATGGTGACAAGGATGATCTTGTCCCAACTGAAATGGCTCAGCGTATTTTTGACATGTCCACAAGCAAGAAGGATTTATGGATAGTTCCGGGTGCCGGCCATACAGAGGCATATACGGTTGCGGAAGAAGAGTATCAGGAGCGACTTAAAGCGTTTTTAAATAATGCTCTTGGACAGTAGGAGGAATTCCATATGCAGAGTATTGAAAAACTCGGGAAAAGATTTTGGTTTATGACACCAGTCTCTGATACAGACCGTCCTATTCTTGGCATGGTGGTTGGCGATGAGAAATCATTAATGATTGATGCAGGGAATTCGAAAGCACATGCAAAGTTATTCCTCGAAATGCTCGCCGAAAAACAGGTTAACCATCCTCAGCTAGTCGTCCTGACTCATTGGCACTGGGATCATATTTTCGGACTCTCTGCTTTGAAAGAGGTGCTGTCAATATCTTCAGTTTACACTAAAGCTGAGATGAAAAAGCTCCTTCCGTTGTCTTGGTCTGATGAAGCATTGGACAAGAGAGTTTCCGATGGCACCGAGATTGAGTTTTGTTCTTCGGCAATTAAGAAGGAATATGTCCATCACCGAGATATAAAAATTACTCTTCCTGAATTGACGTTTGAAGACAAACTGGAAATTGATTTAGGAGAAGTTACATGCATCGTGAAGCATGTTGGCGGAGATCATGCGTATGATTCAGTTGTTGTCTATATAAAAGAAGAAAAAATCCTCTTCCTCGGTGACAGTATTTACCCTGATATTTTTTCTGAAAAAAGAAATTACACCATCGAGCGTACACTTGCGCTATTGGAGGAACTTGAAAAATTCGATGCGGAAACTTATATCCTATCTCATTGGAAACCTATTTCTAAAGAGGAATTCCGAAGTGAGGCCAAGCTGTTAAGAAGAAGCGCAGAGCTCTGTACTCATTTTAATGGGGATTTGAAAAAAATCACCGAGGAGTATGAATCTGAAACGGGTCGGGAGCTGAGCGAGGATGAGCATGAAACAATTGAATTTTTCGTGAACGGGTACGAAATGAGAAATGGGCTAAGTATTTGACCTATTAGCTGCTAAAACCATAACTAATCCCTCTATGGCCGTTTTCGTTACCTAAGAAGGGGTAAACACTTAACAAACATCAGCTGGACAAAGTATAATTCATCCGTCCACACATATATCTCTAAAAGACCATCAAAAAGGAGAGATTATGATGCCGGTTGGAATGCACGAAATTACGATGGATATCCCGATTGAAGAGGTGTGGGATTTCGTAAAAGATATGGATAATTGGGCCCCTTTATTGCCTGGCTACATAAGCCATGAAAAACTGAGTGAACAGGAATCTAATTGGACATTCAAGGAAACGGTGGGGATCCTTAAGAAGAAAATAAGTTTGCGTGTCACGATAAAGGAATGGATTGAGCCGACGAGGGTGACATTCGATTTGAAGGGGATTAATGAAAACCTGACTGGGAATGGACACTTTAAGGCGGAGGCATTGGATAAAAGCAGGACAAAAATGACAGGGTATTTGGAAATGGTCGCTGAAGGAGCATTGGCGCCAGTGATGAACGCGGTGATGAAAACTTCACTCCCTAAAAGCGGTGAAGAACTGACTACTTCGATCGTAGAAAAACTGATGGAACAAAGAGCACTTCGATAGTTATCTAAGAAGGCTATATAGGTAAAATGGAGCATGCTTGCAGCATGCTCCTTATTTTTTCTTAACTTTAACAAGGCCATCTTTTCTTTCGTCTTTTTCAAAGTAAATGACGACAGTATCATCGAGTTCTAGCACTTGTCCTGCTGGAAGATGTTCTTTTTTAAAGAAGATGGTTTTACCGTTTTCGTCCTTGCCATAGTAACCTGAATCAACTATATCGGTAATCATGTATTCCTGGGTTCTATATTCCTTTTTTATTGTATTGGCGGCTCTTGTGGCCTCATTCATCTCCAGCTTAAGAAAGATTAATAGTCCTAGAAACAATGTCAATAAAAAAAGCATAAAAGCCTTCATATCTAATCCTCCACAGCTTAATACACAAACCATTATATGCACTGTTCCTGTATGAATGACCGTAAAAATGAGCCTTTTTAAAACGGTGAGGATTCTAAATTTGCTATAATAATAGGAAAAGCTTCAGAAAATAAGCAATGAAAGATAAGAAAGGTTTTTAATATGCCAGAAAAAATGAAATTATATGAAGCCGACCTTTATGAGCCAATACAAAAACACTTTTTAAAGCAAGGGTACCGCGTAAATGGAGAGGTGCATGATTGTGACTTGACTGCAGTGAAGGGCGAGGAATTAATCATAATAGAATTGAAGCTTAACCTGAATATTGATTTATTGCTGCAGGGAACAAGAAGACAGCGCCTGACCGATCTTGTTTACATAGCCATTCCTAAACCAAAGCGAATTTCCAGGCGACGTTGGAATGATGTGCTGCAACTAATTAAAAGATTGGAACTTGGTTTGATTACGGTCTCATTTTCCGGAAATCGGCGAAAAATTGAGTTTGTTGTCCATCCCGAGCCGTTCGAACGACGAGCTGTTAAAAACAAGCGGAAAAAGTCTGCGCTACTTGCAGAAATAGAGGGAAGGAGTGCTGATTACAATATCGGCGGCAGCAGCAAAAAAAAAATCATGACCGCATACAAAGAAAATTGTATACAGATTGCCTGCTATCTCGAAAAGTTGGGTCCCATGGCTCCTAAAGCACTGGCAGCACTGGGAACTGGCGACAAAACACAGTCGATTTTATATCAAAACTATTATAAGTGGTTTGATAGGGTACAGAAGGGAGTCTATGCCATAAGTGAGCAAGGGAGAGTCGAGATTCGAGAAAAACCGGAGCTAGTGAGTCACTTTTTGGATAAGCTGGAAGATTAGTGATTACCTTTATTTTATTGGCTGTGTTAAAGTACAATGTTGATTTTTAGCACCTGTTGATTGGAGCGCCTGGAGCGGAAATCAACAGACAAGTTTAACACAGCCATTTTATTAAAAAATTCCCAAAAATTTGAAACTTATGGTCAGATGAAACGTAATAAAACATATCACATCTGAATCATGAAAAGTTTCAAAGGGGGTAATGAAATGAGAAAGTTTTTTATCATAAGTGTTTTCTTCATATTGCTTGCAGGATGCTCAAACAGCATGACTGCTAAAGAGGCGATTGAAAAGAACTATGAACATTATAATAATAAAAACTTCGCAGCCTACTTCGATATGCAAAGTGAAAGACTTCAAGAGGAAATGGTCAAAACCACAAAAATGAGCAGGGAGGAGCTTATCCTGGGCTGGAAAAAAAGCTGGATTCCTGCTGAAGTCATAAAGATAGAGACAGAAAGCGGCGGGACTGATGAGGGTACAATCGTCACAGCAACCATCCATTATCCATCAACCCTTCTTAGCCCGGAAACGACCACTAAAACAACTTTCGAACTGATTAAAGAAAATGGAGAATGGAAAGTCGATGAGATCCTAAAAACAGAAACACTTGCCATGCAGTAAGTTTTTACTAGACAGTAATGGACGTGAAAGAATTTCATTAAAAGCCATTCGGTGAAACAGCTCATTTTGTATAAAAAAATCAAGCGGTGCAATAATCCAAGAAGGATTATTGCACCGCTTGAATTCTTTTTAATGTATTAAGATTGCTGAATGGAATAATTGAATATCTGAATTAATAGGAATGGATATTAGTACCCATTCTACTTCTCTTCATTCTATTTCTCTTCATTCGGCTTCTTTTCATTTTGATTCGTTTCTTAACAAAGTTACTGTTTTCCAAGAATTTTTCGAAGTTTTCCGTATAAGTGACCAAGTGGCCAAAACTCATTAATTCGTCATCAGAAATTTTCCAAGAATGATTCTCTATGCTATGCCTTATCACTACAAAGTGTTGAGAGTCAAGTGCATAAATTGGATAACCACATTTTTTGGATTGGTCAATAAAAAAGTAATCCTCTGCGCGGTTTACTTTTTCGAATCGTACATCCTTAAATATCTCCTTCCTAAATACTAAAGTTGCTCCAGCAACAGTTTCTGTAACACTATTTACTTCCCCTGGCAGAAAAAATAATGCTTTTTTATTTTTGAAGTAGATATAGTAAGAACTTTTCCCTGCGATCATAACTTCCTTATTTTCAAAAGCAATCATAGCATTAGATAAATAATGGGAACCATAATAGTCGTCGTCGTCAAATTTAGCAATTATGTCATAAGAAGATTGAAGAATTCCAAAATTTAAGCAGTCTCCTAAGCTAGCTTGTTCATGAAGTTGATATACTCTTATATTTGGATAAAAACTTGCCTTTTCTATCCATTTGTCTAGATTCATCGAGTCTTTATTCAACACAATAATCAGCTCTTTATGATCCAAATTTTGCTGAAGAAAATTCTTAAATACATTTTCGATGAATTCTTCTCTCATAGTGCAGGTTATTACTGAAATCAATTTTTCTCCCCCCTTATGATTTTATTAGTTTTTCTAGAAATTCTATTAGATTTATATATTTATTAGATTTTTTTAACGATTGAATGTCTTTTACCAGCTTATTTACCTTGTCCTTGCCATATCCAGCTGCTTCTAAAATCTTTATATGCCTTATATCGATTTGTAGTAAGAGATTTATCGCGGTTAGGAGATCGACCATATTTTCTTTAAATCCCTTTAACTCGTTGTTTCTTATAAGCTGGTTATATTCATATAAAATAGTATTCATAGTAAAAAAATCCGTAATTTTTGCTAGTTCTATACCTAGGATCATTACTTCCACATCTTGATGCTTAGATGTGAAAAGTTGAAAATTTTCTATTGCCTCACTCCAGTTACTTTCTCCAATCGGATGTTCCTGATGATAAGTTATCAAATTATCCCCAGCAAAATACTTGGCCCCTAATTTATATAGACGGTAACCTAATTCCCAATCTTCATACCCATATTTAATAAAATCTTCATCAAACATTCCTGCCTCTACAATAAAGTCTTTCGTTATTGATACATTACCGGTTAAAAATGCCATCCACGGAAACTGAAAACCATCGAATTCGTTACCATAGTTTTGGACAATGTGTTGATACCAGCTATCTCTTACAATGAACCAATCTTTATAATTTTGATTTGAGATATCTAACTTACTTAGGAGAGGGTATGGTGTATTTGAGGAAGGGTTATAATTTTCTATGCGATTAGGAAGTTTGGTGTTTCTGTTAGCTGCAAGCATATTAAGAGTGGATTTTTTTGTTTCTGGAAAAATACAGGAAATTATATTCTTAGAATGCATCACTCCCGTTATTATTGCCTTTTGATTATTTTGATGGTATTGATAATGATTTATTACAAAATCTGGTTCGCATATCATTTCCGCATCCAAAAAGATAAGGATATTCCCTTTAGCTGATTGAATACCTAAATTCCGAACCCTTGCTCTTCCCATGTTTTGTTCATTTCTGATGTACTTATAATGATATGAAGGTTGGTAGATTCCTAGTTCTTCCTGAGTTTGATCCGTTGAAGCATCATCAATAAAAATCACTTCCATTTTAGAATGTTCGAATGTCTGGTTTTCAAGGGAATAGAGAGTAAATAGATTTAAAGGGTATCTATTATAAGAAGGTATAATAATAGACACCTCAATGTTTCGTTCGCTTTCTAACAAAGTATCACCCCATTTAATAAGTCTAATTTCTTAAGTTGTCCTGTCGTACCATTTACAATATGAAAGGTATTCCAATGTTGACAAGGCTTGTGTACAAGTTATTATCAAATTGATTAATATGCTTACAAATAAGCTGTTTAATTACATATGAATAGTAAATTATTCTAACGGTTGGAAACAACCTTATCTTATGAATTGATGATGATACATTAGATCATGAATAGCTGTTACAGCTTTTTGGTAGAAATTATTTTGACCAAGATTAAAAAAGAATGCATTTAGGACTACCTTATTTCAATAACGGGTGCGATCGTTAAATAAGTAAAAAAAAATAAAAAATGCTCAGACCTTATAAGGTACTGAGCATTTTTTGAGATAATCTGCTTTCGAATATGTTGCTAAATCTATAGCTTATCGCCTGTTAAATTTGGTTTTTATCCTTCTATACCAATCCCGTTGATAAAAAAGGAATTGGTTTATTCCTTTTCCGGAAATTTATTTTCAACAAGTTCCTTTAATTCAGAAAGCTCGTTTTCACCTACATAGTCTAGAGAGGATAGGACACTGTCAATCAGGAATTTCCTTGGTGCTTTTGATTTCAAGAGTTCGTCCTTGATAAAATCGAGCTTTTCGATATAATCTTTTTGTTTACAATCAAGCTTTTTGAGTTTAGAGATAACACAATAAAGGTTTTTTCTTAATTCAAGGTCTTCTGTGCGTGAAGCAGGGATCCATTTTTCTAAAATTTCAGGCGGTATAAGCTGTTCTCGTGCTTCTCCAGCTTCTTCAACCATTTTCATGATCCGCTTTACACTGTAACGAACCACGGGTAAAAGATTTGCCTTTGGTCCGTGAGTCATAACATAGTACCTGATATTTTGCTGGAGCATTCCCTTTAGCATGATCGTCGCATCAAGCAAATAAGGATGTAAACTTTCGTCAAATAAATCTTTGAACCTTTCATATCCCCACTTGAGTGTTCTCATCTGCCCAATTTCAAGAAATTTCTTCAATTCCTTATCGTTTGAAAAAAATACTTCTTCATACAGGGGAATTAAGTTGTGTTCTCTGTTTGTCCTCATTTGTATTTCAATTTGTCTAATCAGTATTTCTGGATCAGAAGGATCCTTTCCTGCTATCAGATCATGTCGTTCTTTTTCTATTTTTTGAAACGTGTTTTTAAAAATGGCAATTAATAACTCGTTTTTTGAGGAAAAATAATTATAAAAGGTACCCTTTGAAATTCCGCTGTATTCCAGGATTTCCTGTAATGAAGTGGCTTGGAAACCTTTTTCAATAAATAAATCATGAGCTTTATCAATGACAAGCTGTTTTCTGTCGTTCATTATATCACCTTGCTTTCGTTTGGACCGCCTGTATAAAAAATATACTACATCAAATTTTCTAATTATACAAATCCCTTAACAAAGGGGATTTTTATTGGTTGCAAAAAATGAACCGATGGTATATGCTATTGTTTATGCAAAAGGAGAAATTATAAAGATCAAAACTTCATAGGGGGAAATTTAATGCAGCAAACACAACCATTTAAGGCTCCTGATCGTCCGCCATACGGAATTCTTGCGGTATTGATTATCGGTGCTTTTATCGCTTTCTTGAACAATACATTGCTGAATATTGCTTTGCCATCCATTATGGCAGATTTGGAAATAGAACCATCTACAGTCCAGTGGCTTACGACAGGTTTCATGTTAGTCAGCGGGATCATGATTCCACTGAGTGCATATCTCATCCAGAAGTTTTCTGTCAGACGCTTATTTTTAACGGCTATGGGGCTCTTTACTGCAGGTACAATTCTTGCTGGTGTAGCGCACATCTTTCCGGTGCTATTGGCAGGCCGTATGATTCAGGCTTCAGGTACGGCGATCATGATGCCATTATTAATGAACGTCATGCTAGTTAGCTTTCCGATTGAAAAAAGGGGAGCTGCTATGGGTATATTTGGACTTGTTCTTATGTTCGCACCTGCGATTGGCCCGACGCTTTCCGGCTGGATGATTGAGCACTATGATTGGCGCATGCTTTTCCATGTGATTACGCCAATTGCTGCAACAGTGCTTATATTAGGCTTCTTCATGTTAAAGGATAAGAAGGAAAAGGTTTATTTACGATTAGATTTCTTTTCACTGATCCTTTCAAGTATTGGTTTCGGTGGATTGCTTTACGGCTTCAGCTCAGCAGGATCAAAGGGCTGGGATAGTCCATATGTCTACGGAACACTGATTGCAGGTGTTATAGCGTTAGTCTGGTTTATTTTACGACAATTAAATCAAGATAATCCAATGCTTAATTTCAGGATTTATAAATATCCGATGTTCGCTTTGTCATCTGCTATTTCTATGGTTGTGACGATGGCAATGTTCTCAGGTATGCTGTTATTGCCGATTTATGTTCAGACAGTACGCGGCATTTCACCATTGGATGCAGGACTTATGCTGCTTCCAGGTGCGATCGCAATGGCGATTATGTCACCGATCACTGGTCGACTGTTTGATAAGTTCGGCGGAAGAGTTTTAGCGATTATCGGCTTATCGATTACCGTGATTACAAGCTATTATTTCAGCAAGCTGTCGCTGGAAACTACCTACACACAATTAATCATTCTTTATACTTTAAGGATGTTCGGTATGTCTATGGTCAATATGCCTGTTTCCACAAACGGCTTGAACCAGCTGCCTGCTCGTTACTATCCGCACGGTACAGCCATGAACAATACCATGCAGCAGGTGGCAGGCGCAATCGGTACAGCTTTATTGGTTACTGTCATGTCTAATCGTGCTGAAGTTCACGGCAAAGAGTTAGCTGCGGATGCAATGAAACATGCCGCTGCATCAGGCGCGCAGCCTACTGCAGCGGCAATCGCTGAAATGAAACATCAAATCGCCATGAAAGCCATGATGGAAGGAATCAATGATGCGTTCTTTGTCACAGTATTTATTTCATTGGTTGCATTAATTTTGGCATTCTTTATTAAACGAGCTAAACAGGCAGAGGATACAATTGGCAGAGAACGTGTCAGCCAAAAATCGACTGCAGAATTAGCGAGAGATTAAGTTTTGAGACCCCTGAATTCCAGGGGTTTTTTCTTTTTCCTATATTCTAATATGTAATTATATCCACTATAAATATGTGCTAGGAAAATGGGAAACCTAGCTCTAAATAAGATTTTTTCATTTCAGCCAGTATTGCCATTCTATTCTTAAGGAAGAAGGGGGGAATGTAAGTGGATAAAGAGAAAGGATCTGGTTCTAAGGATGCCGAAGCAAAATTATTTGGATTAGATGAAGATCTAAGTCTGCAATCAGTCAATTTTGCAACGACAGAAAATCCATTGTTAAATGAACATTTTCGTGATGAAAAGGATGAAGAATGATTATTCGATTAATGTTATGTTTCTTTCTTGACTAGTTAATCGAATGCTTGAAACTAGTTCATAATTAAAAATAAGCCGGACAGGATTGCCCAGCTTATTTTTTACTGTTAGCCACAACGGCTTCTTCTTTATATTGAGTTTTAAATTGTTCAAGCATCTGATTCGAAATCGCACTGTATCCTGAAATACTTGGATGTACGCCATCACTGTAAAGATTTTGAAGATTATCACTATTGATGACTTTCGTAGTTTGTACAACAACTGCCGAGGGAGTGTTGTTTGCCTCTTCATAAATCATTAAATTCCATTTTGGCAGGAGTTTGTCTGCTAGGGAATAAAATTGATGGTCAGCTGGCATTGGGTTATACAGCTCAAGAAAGACAATTGTTGCATCAGGATTAAGCTGGCTGATTTTTTCAGAGATTCCTGACAAATTTTTGCGAAAATTTGTTTGCAAACTATCAAATGATTTTAGAGCACTATATAAATCTGCCTTTTTTACAGCTCTAAGCACGTCATTTCCGCCGACATTGACAGTGATGATATCTGCCTCTTTTATTTCTTCATCAAAATTACCTTCCTGTACCAGCTGGTTTAACTTTTGACTGGTGATTCCAATAATTCCTCTGTTGTTTGTAAAGACCTGCTTACCAGTTTGTATGTGCAGCTGATCCGAAAACTGGGTAACCAGATTTTCTTTTTCGGCAACTTTATATCCGTGTATAATAGAATCTCCAAGGGCAAGATGGGTAATTGTCTTGTCATTGGATTCGCGGTAATAATCTAAATAGGTTAGCTTATTGGTATTCGTGACTTTTGTTGTGCTTTGTTCCATTATTTTGTTGAGCTTGTACTGGGGATAATAAATCCAGGCAGAAACCGACAAGACAATTAGAAGGGATAAAAGCAGAAGATACTTTATGATTCTCATGATGTTCACTCCTCGATATATTTCTATTTTATCAAGGATAGAGGAAGAAATAATTAGGGGGGTATTTCCAATTTGAAATAGTTTGTAAATTATTGACGAATTATGACATGAATCCGGTGAAATAAATGGATGTTTTCTCATGATAATTTGATATAATGATAGAATTATTATATTCAAGGAGTACAACTATGTACCAGACTTATACGACAAGGGAAAAAATAAAACAAATTTTTGTCATGCTGATCCCAATTCTAATTACACAGCTCGGCATGTTTTCGATGGTATTCTTCAATACAATCATGTCAGGTAAATATAATTCCTCAGACCTTGCGGGTGTCGCAATCGGGTCGTCAATCTGGAATCCGATTTTCACAGGTTTGAGTGGAATCTTGCTTGCAGTCTCCCCGATTGCCGCTCAGCGTTTCGGTGAGAAAAAGGGGAAGGAAGTCGCATCGATTCTGTCACACGGAATATACCTTGCCTTAATGATCGCTTCACTTGTCATCATATTAGGGGTTTTCTTGCTTAACCCGATCTTGTCTGTGATGAACCTTCCGGAAAGTGTAAATGAAACGGCTCATGATTATTTAGTCGGACTGAGTTTCGGAATCATGCCTTTGTTCATTTTTAACGTACTGCGTTCGTTCATCTATGCACTAGGAAAGACCAGGGTGGTTATGTATATCCTGCTGATGGCCCTGCCAGTCAATTTCTTTTTGAACTATGTCCTGATTTTCGGACGTTGGGGTTTCCCAGAACTCGGTGGTGCAGGCGCAGGATATGCGACATCCTTCACTTATTTTCTCATCGCCGGCATGACCGCAATACTGATCATCACACAGCGACCATTCTCAGAATTTGTTGGACTTCAGTATTTTAAAGAATTTTCATCAGAAAAGTTTAAAGAAATCCTGAAAATTGGTGTCCCTATGGGGCTATCTATTTTCTTTGAAACAAGCATGTTTGCAGTAGTAACGATTCTAATCAGTAAATTTAATATTACAACAATTGCTGCTTATCAATCTGCCTTGAACATTGTTGCGTTCCTGTATATGATTCCGATGAGCATTTCGATGGCGCAAACTGTTTTGGTAGGCTTTGAAGTCGGTGCAGGGCGTTTTAAAGATGCAAAGGCATATAGCTGGCTTGGCATCTATTTATCGATAGTGATCGCAGTGGTCGCCGGGCTGCTGGTTGTATTTTTCCGCTATGAAGTTGCCGGGTTCTATTCAAATGAACCGGCCGTCATTACCTTGACAGGACAGTTCCTGATTTACGCATTGTTTTTTATGATATCCGACGCCATTCAGGCAACTGCGCTTGCAGCTTTAAGAGGTTATAAAGACGTGAATTTCTCCTTCGTCATCACGCTGATTGCATACTGGCTCATCTGTCTTCCAGTCGGTTATATTCTGGCTCATTACACATCTCTTGGTGCTCCAGGTTACTGGATTGGACTGACAGCCGGCTTGCTCGCAGCAGGTATATTCCTGTCTATGAGATTGATTTATATTCAAAAACGCCGATATACTGCCAACTTTGCTAAAGTTGTTTAACAACATTGAGGTTTCTCTAACGGGTTCGTATACAATGAAATTGCCTATTATAAAAAGTTATATTGAATGAATGTAAAAGTCTTATTAGTTTGTGGATCAGATTGCTATACTTGCAATTTGGTCCTTTTTATTTTTTTGCATCTTTCCTTCTAACTTTGAAGGATTCACCCCCCTTTATATTGAATTTCCTATTTATACTGAGGGGTAAGAATATAAAATAGAGGATAGAGAACCGAATGATAAAGTTAAATAATGGGTTTGGATAAAACCGGGCTATCGTTTTATTCTACATGGAGATTTTATTTGGAGGAGGATTATTCAAAAATCATGAAAGCGAGGATGTATCATGACCAAACATAAGATCTATACAATGAGTGTCGCAAGTGTGTATCCCCATTATGTTACGAAGGCGGAAAGAAAAGGCCGTACGAAAACAGAAGTAGATGAAATCATCCGTTGGTTAACAGGGTATAGCCAGGAAGAGTTAGAAGAGCAACTAGAAAAACAAACAGACTTTGAGACTTTCTTTGCGGAAGCCCCTCAAATGAATTCCTCACGGACATTGATCAAAGGTGTTATATGCGGTGTCCGAGTTGAAAACATTGAAGAACCAACAATGAAGGAAATTCGCTATTTGGATAAGCTGATCGATGAGTTAGCAAAGGGAAAAGTGATGGAGAAGATTTTGCGGAAGTAATAGTTAATAACAAAGATACACTGCTTCTGCTTAAAATTTAATTTTTTGTTTAATAGACAATTTTTAATAAGGCTCTGTTAAAGCTGAATGTTGATTTTTAAACCCTGTTGATTGTAGTGGAAGGCGCGTAGACTCCTGCGGGCGCAGCTGGACAGGTGAGACCCCNNGCGACGAGGAGGCTCAGCGCCAGCCCCGCGGAAAGCGAAGCGCCTGGAACGAAAATCAACAGACTTGTTTAACAGAGCCTTTAATAAAAGACACTATTGGAAGCAGAAAGTATCTCTTTTTTGGGAAGAAAATACTAAAAAAATTAAGATAGACTGGAGTTAGATACGATGATAAAAGGATTCGGAGGAGTATTTTGGAGAACTAAGAACCTTGATGAAATAAAAAAATGGTACAGTGACGTGTTGATGATTGAAATAGAAATTTGGAATGGGACCGTGATACAACCCCAGTCTGGTAATGAGACCATATTTTCTTTCTTCACCGAAGATGACAATTATTTTCCGACAGAACAACAAGTGATGTTGAATTTCCAAGTACATAATCTAAACGAGACAATTAAGCATCTTGAACATTTAGGTGTACCTCTGGCAAAGAAAAAAGAGATTAGTGAATTTGGAAAGTTTGTTTGGATTAAAGATCCTGAAGGGCGATTGATCGAGCTTTGGGAGAAATAACTGGTTGTAATCCATGTTATTAAGCTAACACCTTGCATTAATCCGGAAAAGGTTATAGCACTTTTTTTAATTCCTTATTGAACAAACGATTCAGAAGAGGTCAGGAATGAAACAAAGATTTTTTTATTCTGTAAGTGAGTTTAGGAGTTAGATAGATAATTTGTTTTTTTGTTATTCAAGGAGCACGAATATTTTTGTAAGTCAGTCAAATTAAATTCTTCCCTTCATTTTATCGTCTATTATTCATATTCTGTTAATAGAAACACCATGAAGAAGCAGGAATGACAGCAAATAAGGTTGAATATACGTAAATGGGGGTGTATGTCGCATGGTAAATCGACCATATTTAAAGCTGGTGACAGAAAATTTTCAAAGTATCAAAATGCTTGCAGATCGTGCAATGGAACAATTGAACATCGATGAGCTTACCTATACACCAAATGAGGAATCGAACAGTATAGCAGTTCTTGTCAAGCATATGAGCGGTAACTTGAAATCGAGGTTTAGTGACTTTTTAACTTCCGATGGTGAGAAGCCAGATCGAAATCGGGACGGGGAGTTCGTTGGAACCTACGAATCAAAACATCAGTTGTTAGAAGCTTGGAATTCAGGCTGGGAGGTTTTATTTAATACTCTTGCCGGGCTGAAGGAAGAGGACATGAACAAAACTGTGCTGATCCGCAAGGAACCTCACTCAGTCATGGAGGCGATTCAGCGGCAGATTGTCCATCAATCCAGCCATTCAGGACAAATCGTTTATATTGCAAAAATGATTAAAGATAGAGAATGGACTACATTAAGCATTCCTAGGGGTAAGTCAGAAAAATTTAATCAGCAGATGAATGAGCAGTTTAAATAGGTCCAACAGCTTCATTCCGTTGTTAGAAGAGTATCTTGTTGTTATTTTGCAATAAATATGAACTTTAAAAACTGAGTTGATTGAAGTGGAAGGCGCGAATATTACTTCAGGCTCAATGCCAGCATCGCGGAAAGCGAAGTGTCTGGAACGGAAATCAACTGCCCATTTTCACAGACGTCCTAAAAATAAAGAGGGTGCCCAAAAGTTTCTACCTTTTGGGACACCCTTTTTTAATTACATCAATGCGTTACTGTTTTCCTTGCGCGAAACTTTTTCCACTGGAATCGGATGAAACAGCCGACACAGAATCCGAGAATGGCAATGAATGCTGCCAGGGCCACCATAATCGTAAAGAAATGGCCAAGTCCATTGAGGTCAATGGAATAGGAGATCAGTCCGCCTGCTAAACAGATGACTGCAATAAGTTGATTAAACTGCTGCTGCTCCCAATCTTCAGGAATGTATTCCGATGGTGCCTTTTTCAAAAAGGTTTTCGCAATCCGCATAACCGGGTTAAACTCAAACACCAAACCTAATATTCCCGCTCCAAGCGGTAAAGCCAATATCCATTCAAAACCTGTTATCCAGGCAGAAACCACACTTAGCACAATAAACCATTGATTTGTTCTGACAAGAGGCTGGGGAACTGAGCGCAATGTTGTTTGCATTTAAATCCAACCTTTCTTATATGTTTTATAGGATAATAAGTATTTTATCCTATTTTCCTTCCCATGTGAAGAAAAATGATCATTTTTCACAAAAATGGACTTTTAGCTGAATTTGGAAAAGGCTCCCTGAATACTATATAAACTGAATGACCGGATTCAGAGTCCGGTACAAATATAGAGAGATCGATGGGGGAAATATGGGAAAAAGCAGAAAAGTACTAATCGTATTGTTGGCTGCAGGAATTGTTGGATTAGCTGGATGTTCAGGGAATAGTTCAAGGGAAGATGAACTCGAGAAAAAGATAGCCGAGCTTGAAAAAAAGATTGAAAAGGAAAAAGAAAACACTGAGGATGAAAAGAAAGCGGAGGAAATAGTAGTGGAAGAGCCAGAACCAATTGTCATCAATGTTATTGATCCAACTACCAAATCCGTAATTAGAACTTTTCATCCAGCTGACCTAGGCTATGGAACAGATAACACAAAATTCAAGGATGAAATTGAGAGATGGGCAAGAGAATTAGCAAGAGGTACTGGGACCAAGGCCGGTTATGATCAACGAATGACTTTGGACAAAATCGGACCAGATGGCCAGGTGATCCAAGGAACTCCACAAACCATCCTTGAAGAAGCAGAACTTGTTGAAAAAGTGATTGCCGCTTCCGAAAAAGGAGGGGATATCGAATTGCCACTCTATGTAACGGCGAGCGGATACAAGATGGAGGATGTTACTCATTTAGGAGAAGTGGTTGTCGGGAGTTATACTACTTACTTTAATCCAAGTGTTGCAGGAAGGACGAAAAATATCGAATTGTCTGCTGAAGCCATCAATAATATCATTCTTGGATCAGGAGATGTCTTTTCCTTTAATACAACGGTAGGTCCCAGTGATGCTGCTCATGGTTACCAGCCTGCAGAAGAAATCGTCAATAAGAAATTGGTTATGGGTATAGGGGGAGGCATCTGTCAGACATCTTCCACACTTTACAATGCAGTTGACCTGATTGGCGTAGGATATGTTGAAAAGCATCATCATTCTTTAACAGTCGGTTATGTTCCGAAGGGGAGAGATGCCACTGTATCTTACGGGGGAAAGGATTTCAAGTTTCAGAATACGACCGGAGTACCTCTTTTACTGAAAGCTGTCATGGGGAAAGGGTCACTGACGGTTGAAGTAAGGACATCCAAACAGTATGAACCGCTGGTGAAAAAAGGAATTTGATCAATGGTTAAAAGGCTTAAAAAGAATCCGCCGAAAGACGTAGATAGAATCAATCCAACGGTGAATGTTTGCAATTTAAAATTCCCTTATTCTAAATATAAGAATAAGGGAGGCGATCAGAATGGAAATGAATCCTCTGATTTTAGAAAGCATGTGGAACCTGAAGAAAGAGCAAATGAAGAAGGAAGCTGATTTTAAGGAAACTTATAAGCTTTATCCTGAATTCTCACATACTAAAAAAGCTATAAACGAAAAGTTTATCAGGTAAAAGTAAATCAAACTCCCTTGCCAAGACGGCAGGGGAGTCTTTTATGATGTGCGCTTATTCTCGTTAACATTGACTAGGAAACCGCGTTTAATCCAATACTGAAAGTTATCTTTAGGGAAAACCCCTCTGTTTTCGGCATTATTCATTTTAATGACGACGCTGCTATCTGAAACCTCCAGAACTTTTAGCCTGTCTGAGTTATACATATTTGGCAGAAATCCGTTTTTTATTTCAAACTCCATGTTATTATAATACTCCAACCACTATTCCTCCTAATTCTTTCGGTAAAATTAGGTTTCCCATCCAGCTTACTTTTATCCATATAATGGCTGAAAATATATTTGTATAGAACCGAAAGGAAACATCCAGTATCATAAGAACGGACAATAGTTTAGCAATTAGGAGGAAATATTTTAAAAAAGGCCTTCTAAACAGAAGGTCTCTATATATTTACTACTTCTGATTTTTCAGGTATTTATGAAATGGACATTCCGACAATGATGTTTGTTCATCGTGAAGGAAGTATTGCTTCCATTCAAAATTGTCGTCATTTCCGTAACTGTTTAAATCAGGATGAATTGGGCTGGTATCGTAAAGTTCCAGTCTTTTTCTTATGTTTGCTTTTATTTTCGCTGCACCAGCTGCTGAAGAATTAAATTCAGTCAGCACCCATCTTGGTGTGATAGCAAGCATGAAGCAGGGAAAATGCCTGCTTTTTCTTTTTTCATGCGCAGGTGTTGCGCAATACATAAAATATTGCTCACCATGAAAACAAAATTCCCAGGCAGAATTTTCTGGATCAGATGGAATATGGGCTGGCCAATCTGCCACATCCATTTTTCCGAGCCCGTTCAGCAGTTCCCAAAACAATTGCTCGTAATCTTCAACTTTATAACTCTCAATCAAATCAGCGGGTGTATCGAAAAAAATGACCAGAGAGGTGAATTTTCCAAGAGACCTTGAAACCTCTGTAAACTCCCTCAGCAGGTTTGCAAGTTCTTCGCTGGTGGACTGCTTTGTTGGATCTCCGGCAAAACCATAACAGAATTGATTTAAAGAATGTCCAGTTGTAGCTGGTATACAGGGGAATGGTCTATTTTTATTCTGGATTTTTTCATTGAATATCCGCAAAATTTTTCTTTTTCCACATTCCATGCTATCTATATTTCTATGCAAAATTCTAATGATTCTCACCTCCATACACTTTTACAGTATTCCGTGCATGGGTGGGTAGGTGAATGTCCCGCAGTTAATATGGGCTCTAACTTTTTTTGCAAAATTGTGATATAAATTGCAGATCCCAGGAGATGTGCATTAGCTATTGGTGCTGGAGATTCCAGCCGAAAAAGAACAAAGAAGGCAAGAGGGCAATCCCTCTTGCCTACGTTTATTAAGATTTTAGATTCAATATTTACTCACTTTTCAATACATTAAAATATCTGGCTTCAGGATGCGAAAAGACAATCGCAGTAACCGATGCTTCTGGTTCCATCATACAGCCTTCAGTCAAATTAATGCCAATTTCCTCTGGCTTTAAGAGACTAAACAACTTTTTCTGGTCTTCAAGGTCGGGACAAGCAGGATATCCGAATGAGAATCTCTGTCCTTGATACTTGGCAGCAAAGCGATCCTTCATGGTCATGTCCGGCGTATCCGGAAACCCCCATACATCGCGCATCTGACGGTGTATGAGCTCGGCAAATCCTTCAGCAGACTCAAGTGCCAGTGCCTGTAGGGCATGGCTTTCCAGGAAACGGCCCTCATTTTTCAACTGATCAGCAGCCTGGCGTATTCCTGAACCGGCAGTTACCGCGAACATCCCTAAATAATCCATTTCGCCGCCATTCACTGGTCTTGCATAATCTGCAAGGCATAATCCTGGTGAGACCTCTTGACGCGGAAACTCAAAGGTTTGGAGAATCTTTCCGGGTTCATCTGCGTCATAAATATAGAGCTTATTTCCGTCCGATTGAGCGGGGTAGAACTGATAAACAGCAGCCGGCTTAATCCATTCTTTTGATTTAGCTTCTGATAATAGAGATTGGACAACATCGTTGATTTTTAGCGCTTTCTCATCCTTTTCTTTCAGTAAAACTTCCACCTTTCCCTTCAAACCGAGATGGTGGCCAATGAGCATTTGCTGATTGATGTACGGTTCTATATGGGAAAGAGAGTATGATTTCAACAAATGCCTTTTCGTATCCTTTGGAATATAAACTGGTGCAGCCGTTACAGCTTTAGGACGGTCCAAAACGGCTGTTGCAGAGCTTTTTTCACGAATAAAAGCTGGTTTGAGCTGAGCGGCCTCCTGTTTCTCTTTTTGTTCGATCATGAACCTTTCGTAGCCATCAGGTTCCCGAAGCTGATTGGCAAGGGATAAACCATTCATTGCATCTTTCGCGTATAATACGAGACCGTCATATTCCCTGGCAATCTTCGTATCGGTAAACTTTCTTGACAATGCTGCACCGCCAACTAAAATAGGGACGTTAATTCCCGCTTGCTTCATGTCATGTGCCGTCAGGACCATTTGCTGTGCTGACTTGACAAGCAATCCTGAAAGGCCGACAATATCAGGCTTTTCTTTTTTTATGGCTTCCACCAGGACAGTCGGTGCTACTTTTATCCCGAGGTCGACCACCTCGTAGCCATTATTGCTTAGGATAATATCAACAAGGTTTTTGCCAATATCATGTACGTCTCCCTTCACTGTAGCCAAAAGCACCTTGCCTTTAGTGGAAGCAGATTCATTCTTTTCCATAAACGGCTCCAGATGCGAAACAGCAGCCTTCATAACTTCCGCACTCTGCAGTACCTCGGCAACAATTAATTGATTGTCATTGAACAACCTGCCGACTTCCTTCATCCCATCCATTAATGGTCCATTAATGATATCAAGCGGAGCAGTGTAGGTGGAGAGGGCCGTATCCAGGTCTGGAACCAGGCCTTCTTTTGTTCCTTCTATAATATAGTAAGCCAGTCTCTCTTCAAGTGTCATGTCAGGCAGCGTGCTTTTTGATTCCTTCTTTTTATCCCGATAGAAATCCGTGAACTCAGCAAGTGATTGGTCTGTCGTGTTGAATAACAATTCCTCTGCCATTTTAACTTCTTCAGGACTGATCGAAGCGAAGCGTTCAAGCTTTTCTGTATTTACAATGGCGTAATCTAATCCGGCCTGGGTGCAGTTGTATAGAAACACTGAATTCAGGACTTCCCGGCCAACTGGAGGGAGACCAAAGGAAACATTGCTTATTCCGAGAATGGTTTGTGTTTCAGGGAAAGCTTCTTTGATCATCCTGATTCCATCAACTGTTGCTTTGGCAGACCCAATATACTGCTCATCCCCGGTTCCTACTGGAAAAACAAGCGGATCAAATATTAAATCCTGAGCCGGAACTTTATATTTATTCACAAGTAAATCGTAAGAACGCTTTGCGATCTCCAGCTTTCTTTCAGCGGTGACACCCATTCCTATTTCATCAATCGTTCCAACTACAACCGCCGCACCATATTGGTGAATAAGCCGCGCTACTGATTCAAAGCGCTCCTCACCGTCTTCCAGGTTAATAGAATTAATGATTGCTTTTCCTTGTGAATAGGTAAGTGCTTTTTCAATTACATTGTCATCGGTCGAATCAATGACCAGCGGAACTTTTACCTTTTTGACTACTTCGGGGATAAAATCCTCCATATCCTGAAGCTCATCTCTGTCAGGATCTGCAAGGCAAATATCGATGACATGCGCGCCATTCTTGACCTGTGCTCTGGCAATTTCCGCTGCTTCTTCGATTTTCCCTTCTGATATAAGGCGCTTAAATTTCCGTGAACCAATGACATTGGTTCTTTCACCGACCATGATTGGCCTTAAGGTTGGGTCGTCGTAAATGAATGGCTCTATACCAGAGACCATATGATTAGGATTTTCCTCTGTTTGGCGTGGCTGCCGTTCCTGCATTTTTTCGGAAATCGCTTTTATATGGGCAGGGGTCGTGCCGCAGCAGCCGCCTACAATATTAATCCATCCTTCTCCAGCAAAATCAGATAGCTTATGTGCGAGCGTTTCCGGTGTCTCATGATATTGTCCTTCTTCATCAGGCAATCCTGCATTCGGGTAGCAGCTGACGGCTGACGAAGAAAGGGCAGAAAGGGAGCGCAGGTGTTCCTGCATGAATTCCGGTCCTGTCGCGCAATTCAGTCCGATTGCAATTGGATTCATATGCTGTATCGATATATAAAAAGCCTCAATTGATTGGCCGGCAAGCGTTGTACCCATCGGTTCAATGGTTGCGGAAATCATGATGGGCAATTCTTTTCCACTTTGTTTGAATGCTCTCTGTATACCTGAATAGGCTGCTTTTACATTTAACAGGTCCTGGCTTGTTTCTAAGAGCAGCAAATCTACATTTCCATCGATCAAACCAAGTGCCTGTTCTTCGTAAGAGCTGGACATCTCAGCAAATGATGACCCACCTGTCACACTGAGTGTTTTCGTCGTGGGTCCCATTGAACCAGCTACAAATCTAGGTTTCGATAATGAGGATGCCTCGTCAGCTGCTTTCCTTGCGAGTAGTGCAGCAGCCTTATTGATTTCATAAGCTTTGTCACCTAATCCATATTCATCAAGTACAAGTCTTGTGGCTCCAAAAGTATTGGTCTCGACAATATCGGCGCCCGCTTCATAGTATTCCCGATGTATGTTTTCAATTACACCTGGGGCAGTAAGGTTAAGGATTTCATTACATCCATCAAATTCTTCTCCGCCAAAATCTTCAGGAGTGAGATTTGCCTGCTGGAGCATAGTGCCCATCGCGCCGTCCATGATCAGGATCTTTTTCTTCAGCTGTTCAGTTAACGTAGTTGACATTTTGTTTCCTCCTCAGTAGAAGGCTGCTGTATTCGTTGGCGTATTGTGATAGTTCAACGCTCATCTCATAGTTCATAAAAGGGGTGATTAAATAGATTCCGTTAAAAAGTTCTGCTGCAGCCTCGATCAGACCTTTTGTAATCGCAATGCCTTCCTTTTTTGACAGGAGAGGCTCATTATTAAATTTCGCCATTGTTTCAAGGATTTCCTGTGAAATCTTTATGCCTGGCACTTCATTGTGAAGGAATTCAGCATTCCTGCTGCTCGTAAGCGGCATCAGGCCAATATAAATTGGAACATCCAGATGCTTTGTTGCTTCGTAGGTTTCCAAAAGCAATTTCTCAGAGTAGACCGGTTGAGTAATGAAGTAATCTGCGCCACAATGGATTTTCTTCTCCATTCTTAGTACAGCTTTTTCCAATGAGCGGACATTTGGATTAAACGCAGCCCCGACCGAAAAAGCTCCTTTTTGACCAAGATCCTTACCTGAGTAAGAGAGCCCAGAATTAAACTGTTTGATCATCTCAATCAGTTCAAAGGAGGATAGATCAAATACTGATGAGGCACCCGGAAAGTCACCAACACGTGCAGGATCGCCTGTGATGGCAAGTACGTCATGCAGACCAAGTGTATGTAGACCCATCAGATGGGATTGAAGTCCAATAATGTTACGATCCCGGCAGGTCAAATGCACAAGCGGACGCAAGCCGATATTTTCCTTAACCAAGTGGGCAATGGCTGAATTCGAAATTCTTGGAGAAGCCAGCGAATTATCTGCGAGCGTCAAAGCATCTATGCCTGTTTCTTTTAAAGCCCTGGCCCCTTCAAAAAATCTTGTTGTATCCAGTTTGCGTGGTGAATCAAGCTCGACGATCACAGAGGGCCGTTCCTTCACTATTTGATGAAGTGGGGGAGCGGCTCTTAATATTTCAGTGGATTTAACTTCAACCCTTGCTGCTTTTACTACTACTCTTTTATCAGCAAGAGGCTGCAAACCTTTTAATTCCTCTGAAATAGCCCTGATATGTTCAGGGGTCGTACCGCAGCAGCCCCCGATTAGCCGAACACCTTGCTCGCGGAAGCTATGGGCTGACTTTCGGAAATATTCAGGGTTTCCCTCATAGTGAAACTGACCGTCAGTATAGGCTGGCAGGCCGGCGTTAGGATAAGCAGAAAGGTATGCCTTCTTTGGCAGCTCTACCTGCTCAAGGCTTGCAATCATATGATGAGGGCCGAGCCTGCAGTTCAGGCCAACTATGTCTGCACCTATGTCTTCTAAAGTATTGAAAACCTCCTGAAGAGGAGTCTGATCTTGCATGATGCCTATTTCCTGAAGTGAAACCTGGGCGATGATTGGAAGGTCTGTTTCTTTGCGGGCAATCGCCAGCACCGTTTCGATTTCTTCCATATCATAAAAAGTTTCAAGCAGGATCCCGTCGACGCCTTCGAGAAGCAGACAATAAAGCTGCTCTCTGAAGCTTCGTTTGATTTCCTCAATTGGAATGGCCGACGGTCTTATACCCCGGTTCCCGCCAATCGTACCCAAAACATACGCTTTTTTGTCTGCTGCCTGGCGGGCAAGCCTGACAGCCGCACTGTTGATTTCTTTTACTTGATCCTCGAGGCCATATCTTTCAAGTTTTATATAATTTGCTGCGTACGTATTTGTCTGAATCAGATTTGCACCTGCATCCATGTAAGCCTTATGAATACGAACAATGTCATCAGGATGAGAAACATTCAATTCTTCAATACAGGTACCTGCACCGTAAGAATAAAGAAGGGTGCCAATTGCTCCATCAGCTATTAAAATTTCATTTTCCAATACTTTCAGGAAACTCATCGGATACCCTCCTTGTAAGCTGATTGTTTATTTACTGATAATAATGCCTGCTCGATGTCCTTGATCAAGTCATCTGCATTTTCGAGTCCAACCGATAGCCGCAGCAAGCCCTCGCTGATTCCGCGTTTTTTTCGTTCTTCCTCTGGCATGGCTGCATGAGACATTTTAGCAGGGTAGGAGATGATGGATTCGACTGCTCCAAGGCTGACCGCAAATACTGGCAGGTTTAAATTTTCTATGAACCTTTTTAATTTCTCCGCGTTTTCAAGCTCTAAAGAGAGCACTGCACCTGGGCCTTCAGCCTGATTGCGTTGTACATGATACTGCGGATGCTCAGATAGACCAGGATAATACACGTTTTTGATAGAAGGTTCATTTTTCAAGAATTGAGCGATCTTAACCGCACTATCTTGTGATTGGTTCATCCTCACTGATAATGTTTTGATGCCTCTCATTACCAGCCAGGCATCCTGGACTCCCAGTATTGCTCCAAACGAGTTTTGCAGGGAATAAAGCTTATGTCCGAGATCTTCATTTTTAACAACAGCCAGACCGGCCACGGTATCACTGTGTCCTGATAAAAATTTCGTCGCGCTGTGGAGGACAAGGTCCGCTCCAAGCTCCAATGGTCTTTGTAAATAGGGAGTCATGAAGGTATTGTCGACAAACGTATATGCTCCATGCAACTTAGCTAACTTGCTAATTTCCTGAATGTCAGTTACCTTCAGCAAGGGATTAGATGGTGTTTCTACATATAGTAATCTAGTATTTGGCGTGATCGCCTTTTTGACTGCATCAAGATCTGTCATATCGACAAAAGTATGTTCAATGCCAAAACGATTGAGTACCTGTGTCACCATCCGATAGGATCCGCCATATACATCCTCCGTCACGACAATATGGTCGCCCTTTGAGAATAGAAGAAAGGCCGTCGATATGGCTGCCATACCAGAAGAAAAGGCAAAGCCTCGAGTTCCACCTTCGAGTTCGGCAATGATTTCTTCAAGTGCTTCTCTAGTGGGATTTAGACTCCTGCTGTAATCGTACTTTCCGAAATGGTCTACAGAATGCTGGTGAAAGGTGGAGGCATGCTGGATCGGCACGCTGACTCCTCCGGTAACTGGGTCTACTTTATGCTTATTATGAAGGAGTCTAGTATCAAAGGTGTAACAGTCGGTCATACTTTTGCCTCCTGTTCAGCTCTTTTAAAAGCATTTTCTAGATCAGCCAGTAAATCAACAGCATTCTCAATCCCCACCGAGAAGCGAAGCAGACGATCGCAAACTCCGATTTTTTCACGGATATCAGCTGGGATGTCTGCATGTGTCTGTGTAGCCGGGTAGGTGATAAAGCTTTCAACACCTCCAAGACTTTCTGCAAAGGTGATGGTTGATAAGCTCTGTAAAAACGGATTAACTATTGAAGAGGATTTCACTCTGAAAGAAATCATCCCGCCTCTGCCAGGGTAAAGGACATCAGTGACGGCATCATGTTCTTTTAAATAATCCACCAGTTGAATTGCATTTCGTTCATGACGCTCCATCCTTAATGACAAAGTCTTCATCCCGCGGATCAGCAGCCAGGAATCAAAGGGACTGAGCACAGCGCCGCCTCCATTATGATGAAGGAAAAGCGAATCACATAATTCCTGGCCTTTAGCAACGATCAATCCTGCCAATACATCGTTGTGACCTCCCAGATATTTAGTGGCACTATGGATAACGATATCTGCTCCCAGGGTAATCGGTTTTTGTAAGAGGGGAGTATAGAATGTATTATCGACTATCAATAACAGTCCATTTGCTTTTGCGATGTTTGCGATTGCCTTAATGTCAGCCTGCTCCATCAGAGGATTTGTCGGTGTCTCAACAAATAGAGCCTTCGTTTTTGGATTGATGGCTGAGGCGACTTCTTCCAAATCCGCCATATCGGCATATGTACAATGTAATCCCCACTTTTTGAATCCTTGCTCCAGAAGTCGATAGGTTCCGCCATATAAATCCTTAGATACGACCCACTCATCACCGTTCTGAAAGAGGGAAAGGATCGTCCAGATAGCAGCCATGCCTGAACTGCAGGCAAAACCGCGGTCACCTTCTTCAAGGTCTGCGATTGCTTTTTCAAGAATTTCCCTAGTAGGATTTCCTGTTCGGACATAGTCATATCCACTGGACTGGCCAATTCCTTCATGACGGTAGGCTGTCGTTAAATAAATAGGTGGATTGACTGCACCAGTCGCAGTCTCACTTCTGTTTCCAAGTTGAGCTAGTTTTGTCTCGATTTTCACCATTCATCTCACTCCTGATGTTCTTATTCTTTTAGATAAAATAAAAAAGCCTTCTATAAGAAGAAGACTTTAATGAATACGAGCCATTCTCCTTATCTGCCAAGTTATAAAAACTTGCTGGAATTAGCACCTTTTCAACAAACGTTGATGGTTGCTGAAGCTTCATAGGGCCAGAACCCTCTGCTTCTCTCGATAAGAAATAAATTTATTTAATTGTGAAATTTCTCTAAATATTATATCTTTTATTACCTAATGTCAATATTTAATTAAAGCGTTAAAGCGAAGGAGTGTAATAACAGTTCTCCCACCATTAAGATTCTTGAAAGGGAGGAGGGGAAATCCGCGAAAACTGGAATGACTAAGTAAAAATAAAATGATCGTCGGGTGTAAATACCTGCTAGTATCGTGGACTTGTAAACTTTAAGGTCTCTTTCTGATTTTATGATGAATAAAGATGATTGACACTCTGAAAATTCAAATGGGATGAAAACTGGTAACAAACAAGAGCCAATGGTGAACAGAAAATGCTGATAGGATGAAAACTTGTAACCAACAAGAGCGATTAGTGTCAGGAAATGGTATTAGGATGAAACTGGTCAAATTTTTTATGTGTCGGCTGGAAAAAATCGCGGGTATTTTCCAGTTTGCGGGATTTCGACAAAAATTTTCGGAATAGACTCATTTTCTTGCGGAATTCAAGGTAAAAGTTGCGGGATTTCGACAAATTTTCGCGGAATCTACAGATTCTAACGCCTAATTGGATCCACTCAAGAGTGTTTTGTCTCCGTAGAAGGCATCAAAAAGCATATTAAATCCCCTTGTGGTTGTAATTAGAGCGATTGGTGACATGAAAGTACGAACACGATGAAAAACTAGGTAACCAAAACAGAATATTAATAGGAAGTAAGTGCTCCTAAGATAAAAAAGGTTGTCATACCGTCCGAAAGAGTCATCGATCAACCAAACCTATAACTAGTAAAATAAAAAAACTGACTCAAAGAAGTTTCTCAACTTTTTGAGTCAGTCTCTCAAAATGAAACTCTATTAATTTACACCAACTGCATCAAATGCTTTCTTAACTGAAGTTACTTCAGCAGAAGAAGCACCATAAAGGTCTGTTGCAGCCTGTACAAGTCCAGCTCTTGCTTGGCTGAAGTTAGTTGAAGATGTGAAGTATACTGTGTTAGCACGGTAGAAAATTGCACCTAGCTTGTCCGTACCTACTCCAGTAACTGTTACTCCATAATGTGTTCCACCTTGACTTAGAAGGTAAGCAGCTTTGTTGATGATGCCGCTGTTTGTATGAACTCCACCATTATCGGATGTACCAGTATAACGCTTGGAATAGTGGTCAGGATCACCATATTTAGTTGGGTCACTCATTGAACGAAGAGCATCGCCAGCTGTATTAGGTGTATAGATGTCTTCACCAATCTCAAAATCTGGATTGTTATTTGTATGGAATTCAAGGATTGTACCAAAGATATCAGAAATTGATTCATTTAATGCGCCTGATTCGTTCTGGTAAACGAGATCAGAACTGAAATCTGTTACAGCGTGTGTCAATTCATGTGCTACAACATCAAGACCGCCTGAAAGCGGTACGAAAGTGGTTCCATCTCCATCACCATAAACCATTTGAGCGCCGTTCCAGAAAGCATTATTGTAATTTCTGCTGTAGTGTACAGAAGATTTTAAAGCTGCTCCTTTGTTGTCATAGGAATTGCGGTTAAACACATTCTTATAATAATCATATGTTTTGCCAGCGTAGTAGTGTGCATCAACGGCAGCACCATCATATTTTGCGTTAAGGTTGTTATCGGCATCCACCCATAAAGATCCAGGAGTTGTTTGACGATTTTTTGCATCATACGTGAATACACCGGAACCGCGTGTATTGTCCTGTAGATAATAAGCGCCATTAGAAAGTAAAGTATTCAGTGATTTAGTATCGCCTAGAACTCCGACTCCAGAACCGACTGTGTTCGAGCCTGTAAGAGAAGGATCCGTTTTGCCGGCAGTGTCGATCGCATTGTATTTATTGATAACTTCACCTGTCTCAGCATTGATAAAATACTGGTAGTTTCCTGGTTCAGGGCTTAAGAAATTTAATGTTACATGGTATGCATAAACAGCTTGATCAGCACCAGGGTAGACAACTAACTCAGCAGTTGGATCCTGCTCATAAACAGGGTGGAAGCCTAAATCAGCTTCTGCCAATGCAACAGCCTGCTTTTGAGATTTTTGGTTTGCTTTTTTAACTAGCTTACTGCTAAGCTCTTTGCTTAATGTCCCTGTGAATACTTGAAGTACGCCATTTTCGTCAACTTTGGCAGCCTGTGTTGCTCCCCAAACTGGCACACCATTATATACTTGCTGCAAGCGAACCACATCTCCGCCAAGCTTGTCAGCTTCTTGTGATTTCACAATGAAACTATCTGCAGTTCCTAGCTTATATTTTCCCTTCGAATTCTTAAGATAATCAAGCACAACATCCTTAGCTGCTTTTGCCGAAGGATTTGTCAGCTTTCCGGCAACAAATTCCGGTGAGCCTTGGCTTTTCGTATACTTGTTTGATTGTGCATCTGAAGATGAAGCTGCAAAACCGGTTGCACTTACTAAACCACTTAATGCAAGACTTGCTGTAAGACTTAGAGCTACGACATTCTTCTTCAAATAAATTCCTCCTAAAAATGTAAGATGATATCGTCTAACTAATGTAAATTAGTAGATTAACATATTTATACTTTAATATTCTGAACATTGCAACAAATAGATCGGTTTTTGTCGAACTGATAGGTTGGGAAATTTTTTGAGTAAGTATCACTTATTTTAATATAGTTGAATGAAAATTTGTGAGTTTGATCTAGGCTCTAAACGAATAGGATAATTCTAGGTTTATTAGAAAAAATTGTAATTTTAACAAGAAAAGATAATAAGTAGTATTATTTGAATTAGACAAGTTATTGTCTTCAAGCTGCCTTTTTAGACAAAAATATAGCACAATCTTACACTAAATACCGGCATAGTAGCAGGGTGAATTCTCTTGGGGAAATTTGATATATTAATATAATTTAAAGGGAGGATCGTCAATGAAAAACGTAAAATTTTATACATTAGCGGCATTCATCATCATGGCATATTTATTTTTGCCTGAAAATGCATCAGCTCATAATGGAGGGCTTGACGAGCTTGGTGGTCATTTTCGCAGTGGGGATTGTGCCTATCTACTCCATGAGCCAACCCAAATTGCTAAAAGCGCATCAAATATGGAGGACTTAATCAAGTTAATCATGCAGAACAACAGCAATTCTTGTGCAGAAGAATTAAATGAAAGTAAAGTAGAACTTGAAGGATATAATTTTCCGAAAGCAGGGAGTACAGTACAAAACTCTGAACAGACTAGCAGCACTTCAATTGCGTCCCCATCGATAGGAATACCACAGCTCGGAAAAACATATTCTGCGAAACTAGTGGATTGTATTGATGGTGATACAGCGGTATTTAACGTTAATGGAAAAGATTATAAAACTCGCTTTTTATATATCGATACGCCAGAGAGATCGACCGCAATAGAACCGTTTGGTCCAGAGGCAGCTGAGTTCACATGTTCATTATTG
This sequence comes from Bacillus sp. JJ1122, assembly GCF_036964885.1. Classification (NCBI taxonomy): domain Bacteria; kingdom Bacillati; phylum Bacillota; class Bacilli; order Caryophanales; family Bacillaceae; genus Bacillus; species Bacillus sp. JJ1122. The sequence continues at coordinate 62,671 of NZ_JBALQL010000045.1, forward strand.
AACCAAGGCAACATTACACTTGAAACAGATGGCCGTAATTTGTTTGATAAGTACGGCCGTCTGCTGGCTTGGGTATGGGTAGGGGACAAGCTTCATCAGGAAGTAATTACAAAGGTGGGATTGGTCGAGGATTTCTACGACTATGGAAACTACAAATATGAAAATCGCATTTGGGAGGCCATGGACTACGCCAGGTCAAATCACAAGGGGATTTATGCTTCAGCAAAACCACGAAAACAAGAACAAACAGATGAAAAAGCCAGCGAAGGAAAGCAAGGGCAAACAACAGGAGAATCAAAATCTAATAGCAATGAGCTAAAGGGATGGCCCTTCCTTGCAATATTAATGTTTGCATTGCTCTTTTACTTCATCAGGAAGTGGCGATAGGGGAAATGACAATGATTAAACTTGGTTTAATAGTTTCATGGCAGTTGTTCAGTATCCCTTCCTATGAATTTAAGTTTGCTTAGGCTGATTTGTGAGATCGGACGAATATACTTTTTACAAAAAATCAGAATAAAACAATCAATTGTATACCACAGCTTGCGGCTGTGGTATTTTATTATCAAGAACTGATTTCGGAATATTATAAAATTATTATTCCTGCTGGAGGAAAAAATCGTGTTGGAAAAAAAATTAAAATTGGAGAATTCCATCTGCTTAAACGTTAAATATACAGAAGTAAACGATCAAAAACCTTTTCTGCTTTTACTGCATTTCAGCGGTGGGACCTCTGCAATGTGGAGCGGAGTTGTTCCATACCTACAAGAAGACTTTAACCTGATTATCCCTGATTTACGCGGTCATGGAAAATCTGATCGGCCAGGTTCAGGCTACCATATTGATGATTTGGCAGAAGATCTTCATCTTTTATTAATGGAATTTAAAGTCATCCGGTGTCATGTCGTCGGCAGTTCAATGGGTGCAGAAGTCGGCTTAAGTCTTGCCGCAGCTCATCCAGAACTTGTAGAATCGCTTGTTTGTGAGGGAGCTTTGACAAATGAGTTTGGAGAATATGGTTTGATAGATGGAAATGATTTTGAAATTAAGCAAGAAAAAGATAAGCTTCGAAAGCAACTCGCTGAAAGAAAGGCAATTCTTTTTCCGAACAAGGGAGAGTATATACTACATTATAGAAATCCTCTGGAAAAAAACGGAATTTTTAACGAGCATTTTTTAATCTTCATAAAGAGCTGTATGGAAGAGACGGATGACGGCCAGTTTGTCCATTTCTATAAAAACCATGTCAGGAATGAATATATGGATAGCTATTGGGACATGAAGTTCGAGGAATATTACAAGCAAATATCTTGTCCTGTCTTATTTATGCCAAGCGAAGCTGAGTGGAGGGATTTAAAGACCAAGCAGAATCTCCACTATTTTTCCAGTTTACTGAAGTCATACGAAATAACTCTTTTAGATCAATCTTTGCATGCATATGTTTGGATGCAGATGCCAGACAAAGCTGCTGCATCTGTTAAAGAATTCTTGGAGAAACAGCTGCAAAAAGTTTAAAAAATATCAAGGATGGCGATGCTCGCCATCCTATTTTTATGGAATAACAACCCTTAACAATTTAACAAATTCTTCAGGGTCGTTCATCTGGTACAATAATTTTTCATGATTAAATACAGCATAGTATGGCAGGGAGGTGATCTCCAGTTCGGGGAACATCGCTTGAGCTTCCTCAACACTTCTTGCTGTCCTGGATTGAGCTTTGTGTATATAAGTATTTGTCACCTTTTCAAGGGACCAGTTTTCCTGTTTCTGGCTGTCATCGTGAATCTCTAATACTGCTAATTTTCCTTTTTCCTCAGCAAGCTGATACTGGTAAGAAATCGTTTGTTCTATTATAAGAGGAAATATATAATGGAATTCTTGATTACCGAAACTTGCACGTATTATCACTGTCCGATTACCGGGATAATTATTAAAGGTGTATTGGTTCTTGATCAGGCTGTTGAATTCAGAAATTCCTTGTTCTAAATCATAATTGGACTGGAAGACTGCTATTTCAGCGTGATCAGGTTCCTCAGAAAAAGAAATGTCAAGTGTACTAAAGGGCTTTACTGTAAGTGGCAGTAGATCATGGAACAAAATTGGCGGCTCATTTTGGTCGATAATACTGCCAGTCCCTTGTTCAATCCATTCATAAATACCTGATTTGTACTCAACAGGTTCACCAGCAATGAGAAACTCCACCTCAGGAGCCTTTGCAAAAGTTGTTGATTCACCTCTGTTTTTTTCTTCTTCAGCTGACTGAAACAAATCAAGTGAAAAAGCCAGTAAAACAGCTATTATAACGAATATATAAGGAAGCCATTTATTTTTCATATCCGTAACTCTCCCGTTCTATTAGCTGTTTTATTTCTGTATTGCATTGAGATTTTCCATAATATTTTTTCTGTAAATCTATCTATTTTCCTATGGTGTCCATTCAAATCAATGAGGATCAATACTAGCAGAAGGATATTTGCCCATGTTAACGTCAGGTACCTCTCTAATTTACTGTTTATACAAATATAAAATAATTACAATGTTTTGAATAGAAAAATCTAGTTTGAGCAGGGAATTTGATTGCGCTTGCAACTGGATTATATTAGTATCTTAGTGAATACATATGGTGGTGTTGCAGTGGAAATTACTAAACATTTACTCCTGAATCTGTCGCTATTAATTGTACTGCTGTTTTTTACACAGCTGGTTATTGAGAGACAGGCATCTGAAAAGAACAGGAATGGCTTGCAAATATTTTATTTTATATTATCGATTTTAATTTGTTTTATTTTTTCAATCGAAACAAGTGACGGTATACACTTCGATCTCCGACAGGTGCCAATGATTCTTGGCAGCCTATATACAGGGCAGGGTTTTTTGCTTGCTGGGGTGACCATCTTCATGCGCGGTTCCATGGGAATTAATGATGGCTTTTGGACATCTGCGGGAGTTTTCATCGTTCTCGCATTTCTACTTACCTGGATGCATAGCTGGTTTTCAAGCCTTTCACTCAATCAGCGAGTAGGCGTTTCCATACTGGTCACGGTTATTACATCTATGGTGCTGATGCAGTTAATCGGGATAATCACTGAACCAATCACACATGCGGAGGCATGGATCAGTTTCCTTGTGATTCCAGCTATCACTTCTGGCCTTATAAGTTACTCAATTGAAACAATTCGCCAATCCTTGCTGATCCGTCAAAAGCTGGCTAAAGCGGATAAAATAGAGGCTGTAAGCCATCTCAGCGCAGCGATTTCTCATGAAATCCGGAATCCCTTGACGACAGTAAAGGGTTTTCTGCAGCTGCTTGGCGAACAATCCTATCCAGAAGAAAAGAAAAAGGAATTCATCCAGATTGCTGTGAGTGAGCTTGATCGAGCGGAGGAGGTTATTAATGATTATTTAACTTTTGCCCGACCTGCTTTTGAAAAAGTCGAAGATATCGATGTGGAAAAAGAGCTGAATCATGTATTGAATGTACTGAAGCCACTCGCTAATTTAAATGATATCAAGATTAAACGTAAGTATACACCTGGTTTGATTATTTCTGGAGATCGTTCAAAATTTCAACAGGGTTTCATCAATCTCATTAAGAATGGTTTTGAAGCAATGCCAGATGGCGGCGAACTCACAGTACAAACCTTCCTTACGGGGCATATCGCACATATCCTTATATCAGATAATGGAATCGGGATGACTGAGGAACAAATTAACCGACTTGGCGAGCCTTATTATACAACAAAAGGACAGCAGGGAACCGGGCTAGGGATGATGGTCACCTTCAGTATCATCCGGGCAATGAGAGGGAAAGTGGAAATAAAGAGCCAGCCAGAAAAAGGAACGACTTTCCATATGAAGTTCTCTAACCAGACAGAAAAATAAGAGGAATCCTTCTGTAAAGTCAGGAGGATTTTTTTCTATTTCATACTCCTTTAATTGGATTTGGTGAGAAGTGGCTCTTGGAAAAGGCCGTCTTCCATGTGATCGAGTGCAGCTTTAAACGAAATGAACTAGGTTAAAAAAGAAACAGTCTGAACAGTATATTTTGCTGAAATATTTCACAGAGAAGGAGATTGTTAAGTTTGTCTTTTCTTGACATTTATATCCAAAGTTGCTATATTAATAGTAGCAATTTGCACGTGTTAGGCATTATGCAATTTGCTTGTTCTAATGTTTAAAACGTTTGAATGAGGCAAGTAGTGAGGAACTAAACGTTGTGATTTGCTAAATTTAAATCATGGCTTGTTCGGCCGAACTAGGAGGATTTTCTTTTATGAAAAACGGTAAAGTTAAATGGTTTAATGCAGAAAAGGGTTTCGGTTTCATCGAAGCTGAAGATGGCAACGACGTTTTCGTTCACTACTCAGCAATTCAAACTGAAGGATTCAAAACATTAGAAGAAGGCCAGGAAGTATCTTTCGAGGTTGTTGAAGGTGCTCGTGGACCACAAGCCGCTAACGTTACTAAACTATAATTATCATATTTGACCTTAAAGTCCAGCCTGTTGGCTGGACTTTTTTATTTACATTTAATTTACAGTTC
>NZ_JBALQL010000046.1:0-35365 GCF_036964885.1 Bacillus sp. JJ1122
ATATTAGTATATAGCATATGCTGCCAGATTTCAAAAGAAACATTTGTAAAAAAATTCCCTGCTAAAATAAAACACCATCTTCATTTACCCAGATATTTTAATGTTAAACATCATTTTTATAGAATTAATAAATTGTTCACAGCTTATATATTATAATGGACTTGAAATTTTGTTAGAATAGGAACAAATCGACTAATTATTGGAGTTGTGATTATGACAGATATAAATATATTTATAGCTTTGAGTGCTGGCTTCCTGAGCTTTATTTCTCCATGCTGCCTGCCGTTATATCCTGCCTTCTTATCATATATTACCGGGATGTCAGTCGGGGAACTGAAAAGTGAAAATGCCATGCTGCAGAAACGCAGCCTGCTTCATACACTATTTTTCCTATTAGGCTTCTCAATAATCTTTATTGCAATTGGTTTTGGAACATCATTTGTGGGCCAATTTTTTATCCTATACCAGGATTTAATCCGTCAGCTTGGCGCAATTTTTATCATTGCATTTGGTCTGATGGTCATTGGCTTTTTTAAACCGGAATTTCTGATGAAAGATCGAAAGTTCGAGTTCAAGAACCGTCCTTCAGGTTATTTTGGTTCTTCCTTGATCGGAATGGCGTTTGCAGCCGGTTGGACCCCATGTACCGGTCCCATTCTCGCGTCTGTTATCCTTTTAGCGAGTTCTAACCCTGGATCAGGAATGCTGTATATGATCGCCTATACACTTGGATTTGCCATTCCTTTCTTCATTCTTTCATTTTTTATAGGAAAAATGCAGTGGATTCGCAAGCACAATGCCAGGATTGTTAAAATTGGCGGCTATATCATGATTTTAGTCGGGATCATGCTGTTTTTTGATTGGATGACAAAACTGATTTCGATCCTTTCTATGCTGTTTGGCGACTTTACAGGTTTTTAAAAAACAATATAGGTTTCGATTGCTCTTGGAGATATATGTCCATAATTGAGATTTTTTTCATAAGATATTTTTTCCAGTACGGCACATTGTTCTTGTATTTACATTGAAATTAATTAGTAAATATAGTTATATTGTAATATAGGGAAAATATAATAGATTAATACTTGTTTGGATTGTCGGGGAGGATACAGCGATGGCCAGAATTTTGATAGTTGACGACGCAAAATTTATGAGAATCACTTTAACCAATATACTAAAAAAAGCGAATCATGAAATCGTAGGGGAAGCAGAAAACGGACGTGAAGCAGTGAGACTATATCGCGAGTTGAAACCCGATCTTGTGACGATGGACATTACTATGCCCGAAATGAGCGGACTTGATGCGGTAAAAGAAATCAAAAAGGATTTTAAGGACGCAAAAATCATTATGTGTTCCGCAATGGGACAACAGAAAATGGTCGTCGATGCTATTGAAGCTGGAGCAAAGGATTTTATAGTCAAACCGTTCGACGGTTCTCAGGTAGTAGATTCAGTTTCAAGGGTATTAAGATAATAACCAGCCATTTAAGTCTATCTTAAATGGCTTATTTTCATTATAATAATAGTGGAAATCTACAAATAAAGGATGGAACTGTGAATGAATTATGTTGTGGCTTCAACAATTGGTGCTGTCGGTATGGCCGTTTTTGTTACTGCCGTGCGCATGAAAGCTGCCAAAAAACCAGCCAGCGCAAAGAAAATCATTTTACCGCCAATCTTCATGAGCACAGGAGCGCTCATGTTCATTTTCCCGATGTTCAGGGTTCATTATTTGCAAATCATTGAAGCTTTGTCAGTCGGCATGCTTTTTTCTATCCTGCTGATCAAAACTTCCCAATTTGAAATCCGCGATAGGGACATCTATCTCAAAAGATCAAAAGCATTTATATTCATTTTAATAGGCCTGCTAATTGTACGTGTTGTCGCGAAGCTTTTGCTAAGCAGTACGATTGATGTTGGCGAACTCAGCGGTATGTTCTGGATCCTGGCCTTCGGAATGATCGTTCCATGGCGGATTGCGATGTATTTGCAGTACAGGAAGCTTCAGAGCGAGCTGAACGGACTTCGGTAAATACGAATATGTAAAAAGTTATTCCTCTTGCTTTTTGGTGAGAGGTTTTTTTATGGGATTTTTAATTTAAAGGGAAATAACACAATTTTATTGAATTAAAAAGAGATGGAAAATAAGTTTTTAAAGAACAGTTTATTTGAAGTGTTGGAGGTATCTTTGGGAGGAGTTTGGATATGGAAGAGTTTGTTTATTTGATTAAGCCGGTAAGGAAGGATTTTATTGAAACGATGACGGAAGAGGAAAGCGGAATTATGGAAATACATTTTCATTATTTAAATGCGCTGCTTTCCGATGAAAAACTTATCCTTGCGGGTCCTTGTTTGGATGGTGCTTTTGGGATTGTAGTATTTAGGGCGGAAACAATGGATGCTGCACGTGAAATCATGGTAAATGATCCAGCAGTTTTGCATGGACTCATGAGTGCTGAGATTCATCCCTATCGTGTTTCATTAATACAACCAAGATGATTTCAGGAATACTTCAGCAAGATGGGTCGCTCTTACATAACGTCAATCTATTTATAAGGTGAAGCTAATGAATAAATATAAAACGACTCTTACATTAACTATTTTGAATGAAAAGGATATAGCGGGTTTAATAGCTTTATCAGCATCAATAGGATGGGATTACGATGAACATGAAATCCGTACGGTAATGTCTTCTGGTAAAATAGTGGGTCATAAATGTGAAGAGGGCCAAATTGTTTCTTGTGCAGCAATCATACCATACGAAGGTAACTTAGCCTCTATCGGAATGGTCATTGTCAATCAAGAATACAGAGGGCAAGGCCTTGGTAAAGATGCGACTCAAATGTGTATTGACTATGTGACAGAAAAGACATCTACCATGCTAATTGCTACTCCTGAAGGAAAACCTTTATATGAAATTATGGGCTTTAAAGAAGTTACATCGGTACATAAATTCATTTGTACTACATATAAACCTGCAAATTTGAAACCACCGGGGGATTTTTCTTTCAGAGTTGAAGAATTAAAAGAAATTGATATAGATGAAGTCATTAACATAGATAATAATGCATTTGGTGTTTTCAGGCGAAAATTACTTACTGCTCGTGTTAGGCAAGCTCATCAAGCTTTAGTGATAAAAGATTCTACAGCTCGGGTTATAGGTTATGGACTCTCCATATTAGGGCCAGTGAATTTAATTTTAGGTCCGATTGTTGCACCAAATACTAAGATAGCAGAGTACCTGATAAATGAACTGGCTAAAAGCCATCACGGGAAGCTGAGAATAGATGTTCCAGATGGAACAGAAGGAATTATAGACTTTTTAACAAAAAGGGGATTTGACAATGTTAGCAACCCTCCTGTCATGATTAAAAATTCTAATGATATGCCTAAAAGAAACGGTCACCTATATGGAATTGCGGCTCAAATTTTCGGCTGATAGAAAAGGGGGATAATACTAATGTATATACCGAAGCACTTCATAATCGATGATGAAACCATTATTTTCGACGTAATTGAGAGTTTCAGCTTTGCAACCCTAATTTCCCAGCATGGGGGAGAGCCTTATGCTACTCATCTTCCACTCATATTAAATAAAGAGGAGAAGGTATTGTATGGACATTTTGCTCGAACGAATGAACAATGGAAGGATGTTCGAGCCCAGAAGATCCTGGTAATTTTCCAAGGTCCGCATAGCTATATATCTCCGTCCTGGTACGAAACGAACATGGCAGTTCCTACCTGGAACTATGTTGCCATCCATGTGTACGGTGAGCTGATAATCATCGAGGATAAACAATTCATTTTCAACACATTGGATGATATGGTAGAAAAATATGAGAGACCCCACAGCGGCTACAATTTAAATAGTGTGGAGCCAAGTTATATAGAAGGAATGAACAAAGGGATCGTGGCTTTTGAAATTAAAATCTCAAAAATTGAAGCAAAGGCTAAACTTAGCCAAAACCACCCTGTTGAACGGCAAAAATTAATTATCGGACAGCTCGAGAACTCCCCCTCAGAAAATGACCAACTTACAGCCTCCCTTATGAAGAAGAACCTTGATAAGCTTAGCTAATCACGATGCATAATCATTTCGAATTTTCATCTCATCGTCCCATCTATTACCATTAAAGGGAAATGGTTAGTTAGGAGTTGAATGTATGAAAGCAATATTAGTGACAGAATTTGGCGGTCCTGAGTTCTTAAAATATGAAGATGTGGATATTCCTGAAATTAAAGAAGATGAAGTTTTAATTAAGGTTGTTAAAACAAGCGTTAACTTTGCAGATATTAAATCAAGATATGGTAAAAAGGGAGCAAAGCTTCCGTTTATCCCTGGGCTTGATGCTGCAGGATATATTGAAAGAACAGGAGCAAATGTAAGGAGTTTAAAAGAAGGACAAAGGGTCATGGCTTTTCCAAAGGACGGCTCATATGCAGAATACGTGGTTGCTTTTGAAAAGCTGGTTTTTCCGATTCCGGATGAACTGGATTTTCAAACGGCTGCGGCAGCACCAATCGTTTCTTTTTTGTCCCATAGACTTCTGAAAGATGTAGCCAGAATTCAAGACGGTGAAACTGTATTGGTACATGCAGCGGCAGGGGGAGTCGGTACGACAGCCATACAGCTTGCAAAGCTCAACGGCGCGGGTAAGGTAATCGGCACTGTAGGAAGCATAGATAAAATGAAAACTGCCATAGAAAGTGGAGCAGATCATGTAATTTGTTATCAGGATGAAGATTTTGCGGGGAGAGTGAACGAGCTTACTGACGGATGCGGTGTAGATATTATCCTGGATTCTGTATCTGGTTCCGTAACCGAAAATAGTTTGAACTGCCTTGCACCGTATGGAAGATTGGTTCATTTCGGAAATTCCAGTGGCTATATTGGCAATGTGAAAACAACTGATGTACACGCGAGCTGCAGGTCGCTGCTTGGCTTTAGCTTGGGAACGACTAGAAAACTAAGGCCCCATTTATTAAAGGAAACGGCAGAGCAAGTCATTCCTTATCTAGTAAACAAAGAATTAACGATAAAAATAGGACATGAATTTGATCTGAGTGAAGCTGCGAAAGCTCATCAATTAATAGAGAACAGACTAAATCATGGTAAAATTATTTTGGATGTTCAATCGTAATAAGGGCTTAATGAGAGAGGAATGAAATGCAAAATCTATTAAAAAAAGCGCTCCTTCCTTATTCACTTGGAAAAAAATCGCTAATCATTGAGAAAGAAATTAAAAGCTGGAGCAATGACTTGCACCTTAAAATTAGGGCGGATGGAAAGGCTTATTCTGCCAGGTTTTTAAAAGAAGACCGATCCCCTAATAATGTTTTTGGAGAAATGAATGCTGATATTTTATATGAGCAAACTGAATTTTGCCGCCACCTCTTTGATCAGCAGATTCCTTTTATGAAGCTAGTTTCAGATAGTGAGGGTAATCCGTTTACTGAAATCAAATGGGCCGAGAAAGTTTACTACTTTATTCTGTTTGAATGGATTGAGGGCAAGCATTTTACACTCGGAGATCAATTTATTTCTCGGGAATTTGGAAAGATGGCAAGAACATTTCATGAAGTTTCGAATCCTTTCACCAGTAGTGTTTTTACAAAAAAGTCCCACTTGGTAGGATATGAAGAATTTATTGGAAAACTGCGGGATAAGATTCGTATTTCTAATATCTCCGCAAATAATATAACCATGGTTGACCATTACATAAGTATCGCAGAAGAACATATTGAATTGGCTAGGAATGAAGAGATGGATTTTATTATTCAATCAGACTTAAATCCACTTAATGTCCTCTGGGACGAAAAAAGGAAAATAATCGGCATTGTCGACTTTGAGTCTATCGGCTATGACGACCGAATTGAAGGTTTAGCATGGCTGATCAAATGGTATTCGAGAACTGAGGGTATCCATTCATCAGAGATGTCCCCAGTGCTTGCTGAAGCTTTTTTACAAGGCTATGGTGCTGATGACTTTCTTGATGAAAAAGACTATAAGAGGCTTGCTTCACTCGTGTGGTTATCAGGCTGCATGAACTGGAATTTTGTGAAGGATACTGTTTCTATATTGGAAAATAATGATAGTGAATTACTTAAATCTCACATTGATTTTTATAAGCAACGCGGTAAAAAATTATTATCACTTATTCCAAAGGCGCTCTTATAACAACGGGAGCGTTTTTTAATTTAAACAGAATGGTAGGAGTTTGTACGTATTAATAGAATTAATATGAGTTGTTTATTTTTCTCAAATTATAGTAGGAGGATATATGGAACTTAAATTTACTCAAATTTCAATAGAAGAATTAACGATTCATGATATACAACTTGGAATGGAAAATGGCGAACTGACATCAAAGGAATTGGTGATGCATTACCTTTACAGGATTGCAAAGCTTGACCAGGATGGACCAAGGATCAACTCCATTCTTGAAATAAATCCTGACGCAATATTTATTGCGGAAGGGCTGGATGCAGAACGAAAGGCGAAGGGGCCAAGGGGGCCTTTGCATGGCATTCCTGTTCTGCTAAAAGACAATATTGAAACAATGGACTATATGCATACAAGTGCAGGGACGCTCGCTCTTCAAAACCATATAAGCGAGAGGGATGCATTCCTTGTTCAAAAGCTCCGTGATGCTGGAGCTGTCATATTGGGCAAAACGAATATGACTGAATTGGCAAATGGGATGTCTCGGACGATGTGGGCAGGGTACAGTGCCCGGGGCGGACAGACATTGAATCCGTATGGGCCTGGCGAATTTTTTGTAGGAGGATCAAGTTCAGGTTCTGCTGCTGCAGTTGCCGCAAATTTTACGGTATTGTCAGTTGGTACAGAAACAGATGCTTCCATTTTAAGCCCGGCTGTGCAGAATTCAGTGGTTGGCCTAAAGCCAACAGTAGGTTTGCTCAGCCGTTCAGGCATCATTCCTTTTACGTATACACAGGATACGGCGGGGCCAATAGCAAGGAATGTAACGGATGCTGCCGTTTTACTTGGAGCTATGGCAGGTTATGATTCCAATGATTCAGCGACGGTTAAACTCGGAAGCAAACAACTTGAGGAATATACCGAGTGTTTAGATGCAAATGGCTTAATGGGGGCACGGATTGGGGTTTACAGGGGAGAGGAAAAGGATTTTCGTGAACCAAGTGAATATGATGAAACCCTGTTTAGCAATTGTATTTCCGTCCTTGGAAGACAGGGAGCGGAAGTCGTGCAGGACATAGAGATTCCATCATTCAAAAGAGAATGGAGCTGGTCTGTGCCTTCTCATGAAATGAAACATAGTCTGGATAATTATCTAGCTAAACTGCCAGCATATGTCCCAGTCCATTCGGCTGCTGAACTGATTCAGTATAACAGGAAGCATGAGGAGAAGGCCTTAAAGTACGGTCAAAACATGCTCGAATATAGAGAGAAGTTCCCTAATACGTTAAAAAGTCCTGAATACCTACTATCCAAATTGGAGGACCTCTATTATTCTCAGGAACAGGGGATTGATTATGCCTTGAGGGAGTATGGACTTGATGCAATCATATTCCCAGCATATATTTGTTCAACAATTTGTGCCAAGGCCGGGTACCCAGCCATTACAGTACCTGCCGGTTATATGGAAAACGGAAGACCATTCGGCATCACCTTCGCAAGCACTGCATTCAGCGAAGGCACTCTAATCAAATTAGCATACGCATACGAACAAGAAACAAAACACCGAAAACCACCAAAACTAGACGTGCATTATACACAAAATGAATAGAAACTGCATAAAGGGGTCTGACCCCCAGCGCTTTAAAGGGATGAAGGGGGATTTGAAAATGGATGCGACGTTTTATTTGGAGGGTGCTGTTTTTAATTATCGGGTTGCGGCTGTTATAGTAAAGGATGGTCATGTGCTGATTCACAAGCAAGGAACGGATTCTTACTGGGCTTTGCCTGGAGGAAGAGTGGAGGTTATGGAGGATTCACAGACTAGTATCATAAGGGAAATGAAAGAGGAATTAGGACTTGATGCGAAAGTGGAGCGCTTGCTTTGGTTTACGGAAAATTTCTTTGATTACAATGATAAGAATTATCATGAAATAGGGTTATATTATCAGGTTGAAATCGTAGATGAAAGATTTGTTTTTAGCACCGATCCCTTTTATGGTGAAGAGGGAGAACGATTAATATATCAGTGGGTACCAGTTGAGAAGCTTGAAGAAATAATACTTTATCCTGAATTTCTTAAAGCCGCCCTTCTAGAACTGCCGTTAATTCCACAGCATTTGATCGTCAGGAAATAAAACATATTAGAATCGAGGAGATAAATGTGATTTTACATATTATTTCAGAAGAGGATTGGAAAAGAGCACAAGCACAAGGGGCTCATACTCCAGCGAGTTTGGACGATGAGGGGTTTATACACTGTTCTACTCTAGAGCAGGTGAATTGGGTAGCCAATTCCTTTTTTACAGGACACACTGATTTAATGCTTTTATATATAGACGCTGGCAAAGTAAAAGAGAGAATTATATATGAAGACACCGCCAATACTGGCATGTTGTTTCCACATATTTATGGTCCTTTGAATGTAGAAGCGGTAATAAGAGCCGTAGCTATAAAGCCATCAAAAGATGGTTCCTTTGAGCTGCCCATAGAAATTGACGAAGTATAGAAAAAGGATCAAAGCAGCTTTTCACAGGCTGCTTATTTTTATGTGAAAAATGAAAGGAAATGTAATCCATTTGGCGAATTGTTAAATCTAGGTAATAAAAGGCAGTAACTTATGATTATGAAGCAAAACGAATTAGGTTAATTGGAGGTCCGGAATGGAATTTTATAATTTCCGAAAAGAAACAGGGATGCATATTACAATGTACGACTCAGATTTCATCATGTCACGAATAGCAAGGAATCAAACTCCCACCTCAATTGGATTCATGCATTTGGATGAAAAAGGTCTTATCGGCTACCATCAGGCTACAAAACCTCAGCTCCTCCTGATATTGAGCGGAGAAGGCTATGTTTGCAGCGAATCAAAGGAATTTTACAAAGTGAAACCCGGTGTGGCGGTGTTCTGGGGTAAAGATGAGTGGCATGAAACGAAAACAGAACATGGACTGACAGCATTAGTGATTGAAAGTGATGAATTGAACCCTTCTGAGTATATGGCTGTGGCGAAAATGGTTGTTTGAGGAAAGATGAAATAAAACTTGGTCTAAAGATGGATGAGTTTAGGTTAGAGTTGGTTATGAAAAGTAAAAGGGTGGTCTAAATAGCGGTGCGTAAATATCGTTCGAATACATTTTATCCTGATTTAGTTCAGATCGCCAAGTCATTGGCAGAGCGAAGCAATTTCAATCATTCGTGTACCGATGAAGCAGGAAGATTATTAAGGGTTTTGGCTGGGCAGGTGAAAGAAGGGAAAATCCTTGAGGTAGGAACCGGGCTTGGAGTAGGAAGTTCGTGGATACTATCCTCCATAGCACCAGGAGTTCGATTTATATCAATAGATATTGATATAAAAAGAGTTGATTCAGTAAAAAAGCATATTAGGCATCCACAAGCGGAGTTTGTTAATGGGGATTGGAAAGAAATCAGTGAAAATGGTCCATTTCAGTTTATTTTCGCTGATGCGGCTATCGTAAAATCTGTAGAAGGGGATAAGCTTATTGAGATTTTAGAGATAGGTGGACTGTTATTTATGGATGATTTTACACCTGAGGAGCACTGGCCGGAGGAATGGCGGGGTAAACAAGATCCAGTTCGCGAGTTCTGGCTCAATCATCCAAGCTTATCTTCCACCGAAATTTATCTGACTTCACCGACTGCAGCTATTTTAGCTACCAGGGTAAAATGAAAATAATTCAATTCAATATGTAGGAGGACGATAGCTGTATGAACTGTAAAGATATTCTCGTAGCTCAATTGAATGCTTGCCATAACCATGATACGTGGTTTGTTTCACTCCAAAGTGCTCTCAGAGGACTAACTGCAGAACAGGCATCAGAAAAAACGAAGAACTCGGCCAATAGCATCCACGAAATCGTGAATCATTTAATTTACTATAATGAGAGATATTTAAACCGCTTTAATGGGATTACCAATCCTAAAGGGGTTGAAAGCAATGATGATACCTTTACTGAAAATGCCCATAGGAGCTGGAAATTAACTGTAGAAACGATGGACCACATCATGTCAGAATGGATCATTTCTGTAAAAGACTCGCAGGAAGACAGGTTGCAGCAATGGGTCGCAGATCTTACCCATCTGACGATTCACACAACCTATCATATTGGCCAAATAGTTCATATTCGAAAAGAGCAGGGGTCTTGGAATCCTAGTAATGGGGTTCATTGAAATCATAACCATTATTAATAGAGGGATCATGAAAATAGCACAGCAATGGGACCCATAATGTCAGTGATAATATACGAAAAAGTGATTAGTTGGATACCTTAGTTACCTGGCACTCGATTTCTAAAATTGGGGTGGAAGTTGTTGTAGAATTTTCTAATAAAGAAAATAAATATTACTATTTAGCTATAAGGCAAAAATAAAAATTGCAGATTAAAAAGGGTTGGGGGAGTTGCTATGAAAAGCTGGATGACAATCGAATCGGAGTACATATATAAAACACCCTTTGGCAATTTAAGAAAAGATAAATGCCAGCTTCCGAATGGAGTCATAATAGATGATTATTATGTGAACGAATACTCCGATTGGGTAAACGCAGTAGTCATTACAAAAGAAAATCAAATTCTGCTAGTGGAACAATATCGCTATGCTGGGAATGATTCCTTTCTGGAAATACCGGCGGGTAAAATTGAATATGGGGAAACATTTGAACAGGGTATATTGCGAGAAATAAGAGAAGAGACTGGTTATATTTCAGACACAGAACCGATCAAACTAGGGGAATTTATGGTGAATCCTGCAACTCAGACGAATAAAGTGATCACCTTTTTGATCAAAGATGCTTACAAGGCTTATGAGCCTGATTTTGATCAAACAGAAGACTTACAATTACACCTTGAGGATTTTGAAAAATTTGGTAAGCAAATGAAGGATCATAACATCAGGACACAGCTTTTTACAGCTAATGCTTATTTAATGGCTAAGGTTTATTTAAGAGAGTTTGATTCAAAACATATCAATAGCTTGTAAGTTTGGGAGCGGAAAATTGGTTGACCCGAGATTTTTCAGGAGTCCACTCGATTTTTAACTTCAACAAGCGATATGATTTAAATTAGCAAGTTTATAATGAACTGTTTTTTTAGAAGCCTTAAAGGTTTGGAATTGTCTCATACTACACCCAAAGCCTCTCACATGAACTTAATTCAAAATGCTCATTAATCGTCAACTTGTATATATCCGGCTTGGTCGTCTGTTTCCAAAATTCATAATCATAACGTTGATCAAAGAATTGCATGGTACAGGTCAAAATGTTCCCGTGGATGCCTATGGCAACTTTTTTACCTTTATATTTAGAGATCACATCACGAAGGGCTGAGACACCTCGCCTCTGAACCTCTGAATTCGACTCGCCGCCAGGGAATTTGAAATTTGGTTCAGCAAATACTTTTTGCATTGCTTCCGACGGTTTTTCAAAATAATGGTCCCTGGCCGCTAAATCACGTTCACGAAAACGTGAATCGATTTTAATCTCCATTTGTAGATGTCTGGCAAGCCCTTCAACGGTTTGCCTAGCTCTTATGTAAGAACTAGAGATGATATGGTCGATATCCTCTTGTAGTAAGATTTCCGTAATTCGTTCCGCATCCTTCAAGCCTTTTTCAGAGAGTTCGCGTGTTTCTTCATGTTCCAAAGAGAAACCGGAATGCGCGTGCCTAACCATATATATTTCCGTTGGCATAGTTTTATCTCCTTATACAAAATCATAAAGTTATTTTCATTGCTTCTATCACTCTCGAAACATGTAAATCTTTCTTCATTCCTTCAATAGGAAGCCATTTTACTTCAGTAAGAGTCTGTTCATTCTCGTTAAACTCAGGGTCGTACCCAAGCTGTGGCGTTTTATCATCTATGGGGCGAACTAAATAACATCTTTCTTCACCGCCGCTGTATTGCCTGGTGAATAAAAAACACACGACTTCTACATCCAAATTCACCTCTTCTTTTACCTCGCGAATAACCGCGTTCTCAAAACTTTCTCCTTCCTCAAGTCCTCCTCCGGGAAGAGTCCAAAAGGTTTTATCAGGGTAGATATGCTTTGTCATAAGGATAAGGTCATCTTTTATAATAGCTGCAAAGGCTCGTGGTCTGTCCATATTAATGGCTCCTTTAATGTAGTTTTACCATATTTTAACACTATAGACTGGGTTATTCCATCCGAATTTAAATGATTAGATGATATGTTAATATTAAACTAGAAAGCCATTCATTGAAGAATGGCGACAAAGCAGACAAACCTTTAACAATAAAATGTATAAAGATACAATCCACCTCAATTAGGAGGGATGACCATGGTTAAAACTGTGAATTTGCCGGACACGATCATTATTGGCGGAGGAATCGGCGGGCTTTCAGCGGCCATTGCCCTCGAGCAGCTGGGCGGGAAGGTTAAAGTTTTCGAGAGAGCTTCCAAGCTAAAGGAAATGGGCGCAGGGATCGTGCTGGCTGCGAATGCCATGAAAGCATTGGAGAAGCTGGGAGTAGCGGATCAGGTTATAAAGGCAGGTTCACCTGTGAAAAAAGCAGAAATCAGGACCTGGGATGGCAAGCTTATCGTGAATGTGCCGACCGATAAACAGGCAGAGCAATATGGATCTTACAGTTATTTAATTTATCGACCAGAACTGCAAAGGATTTTATATAAAAAATTGAACTCTGGCACACTTGAACTAGGCAAGAAGTTAGTTCGTCTCGAGGAGAAGGAATCCTATATAGAAACAGCTTTTGGTGATGGCTCGAAATTTCAAGGGGATTTTCTGATCGGGGCGGATGGAGCCCATTCAGAAGTGAGAAATAGCCTATTTGAATCAATGACCCTGAGATATTCTGGTATTTCAGCCTTCCGCGGCATTTCATATTTCGACGATCCCCGATTTCCAGTTGAATTGGGCGGAGGTTTCGAAGCTTGGGGGCATGGTAAAAGATTTGGTTATTCGCATTTGGGAGAAGGCCGAATATTCTGGTTTGCTGCCATCAATGCGCCGCAAGGTACACTGGTCCATTCTCGACAAAGAAAAAAGACAGCAATGGAATTATTTAAGGACTGGTGGCAGCCGATCCAAGCGGTTATCCGTTCAACTGAAGAATCGGACATACTTACTCATGATATCTTTGATCGAAGACCGATTAAAACATGGAGCAAAGGAATAGTAACCTTGCTTGGAGATGCCGCGCACCCTATGTTGCCAAACCTTGGGCAAGGTGGAGCGCAGGCAATGGAAGATGCCATTGTTCTCGCCCGTTGTCTAAAAAAATATCCTAATGATATTCGTAAAGCTTGCAGCAAATACGAAGAAATAAGAATTCCACGAACCACAAAAATAGTACATGGATCGAGATTGATGGGCAATATTATGCAGCTGGAGCATACAGCTGCTGTTGTGTGCAGGAACATGTTTTTGCGTATCGTTCCGGATTCTATCCAAATTAAGCGCCTTAAATGGGTAGTGGGACATGAATTGTAGAGAGGCTGCAAAGAGTATAGTGTCAGGATTACTCAAATAAATGGATATAATTTTAACTTGTAAAGATTTATTTTTACTTTAAAAAGTTTACGAGTTTCTATATAAGGAATAAGTACTAATTATAGAATCATAGAATAATTTCAACCGAAAAATGCTATAATACATGGTGGTTGTTATGTAAGGGGATAGTTTTATGGAGAATTTTCTAGCAGAGCTTATGAAAGATCTTGAAAAGACGAATCAGGGGCATATTTTTTATCATTTTAGTGATAAGGAGAAATACCACCAAAATGCCTTAAATTTCATTGTGTCTGCCGTTAAAAATGGTTCTCACGTCTTTGTGGTAGAAAATGATCGGAATATCATTAGCTTGCGTACGAATCTGAAAGATCTCTTAAATGATGAACAGTTTGACACCGTACACTTTATTAACAACTTTGATTTTTACTATGCAAATGGGGATTTCCATGCACAGACCATTTTTGATTATTTCAAAACAACGATAGAGCCTTATTTAGGATCCCAAGTTCCAGTCTGCACATGGGGACTGATTGAATGGTCTGACGGTAATGATATTACGAATAGCATCGAACAATATGAAAATGATGTTGATATGCATATAAAAGATAAAGGAGTCATTTCAGTTTGTGCTTATGATGCGAACAGGACACCACGAGAACTAGTAGAAATCCTGATTAGATGCCATGGAATCATGCTTACTGATGATCAAGTGTATTATTTGAGGGACCAAAAAACCATTTAAATAATATGTTCAAGCTGCCGATTGGCAGCTTTTTTTATCTGAAAATGTTGGATTTTGTAAATCCAGCAGGAATTTACTGTTCTCTTTAGAATAATTGTAAGGTGGGGTGTTTAATATGAACCTAGAGCAATTTGAAGACTCTATAAAAAGATTATTTCATCATGATTTATTGGAAAAATTAAATGACGATTTCGGATTTACCAATAGGTCGAATAATACCATATCGGTAATAGGATATTCTACTAATTTATCGATTGAGATTATTGAGAAGGCTGCGGAAAATAATGTAGATCTGTTGCTAACGCATCATGATGCATGGGATTTTGTTTATGGATTAAGAGAGGAATGTATTAAAAAACTTATTGAGCATAATATCAGCCATTTTTGGATTCACGGTCCATTAGATTATATCGATTTTGGGACTTGCACATCACTTATGGACAAATTAGGCGTTGATGAATTATTGAAGCCTTCATTTTTTACAGATGAAGGTGAAACGCCAGGATTAGGTGAGTTTAAGGTGCCTGTGGGTTTCGATGTTCTCGTAGACAAAATGTCCAATGAATTATGTGAGCCCATCAGAGCGTGGAGAAATAATGATAAAGAGATAAAAAGGGTTGGTTTACTGACAGGGGCAGGTCATGCTACTAACCATTTAAAAACTGCATTTGATGAAGGCTGTGATACATATATTACGGGTGAAGCAACTCTTTATACAATCCAGTATGCTCAATTCGCAGGAATAAACCTTTTGGTCGGAAGTCATACATACACAGAAATTTTCGGTGTCGAAAGTTTGGCGCGGAAAATACAAGATTTAAATGAAGACATCAAAAATGTTAGATTGGATGAAAGTCATTTTGAATTAGGACCGAACGAGTAATTACAATTGAAATTGCTCTTAACCCCGTTATTGAAAGGAGGATATTCTATGATTTATGAGATGACCTATCAGGTACGAGTTTCTGACTTTAGTGAAGGATTAAAATGGTATAAAACGTTACTAAATAAAGAACCGGATCTAACACCTCATGAAGGCTTTGCAGAGTGGGAGCTTCTGCCCCGATGCTGGCTTCAAGTAGCTGAGGGTGCCCCATCAGAAGGAAGTGGACCTTTTCGGTTGGGTGTAATATCAATTGAAGATGCCAGAAATAGAATGATTAAAGAGTTAAATGTAGACCACTTTGAAATTTACTCAAGAGAAGAAGTCCCTGTTAAATGGGCAACATTCACTGATCCTTGGGGAAATCGCCTAGGTTTCTTTGAATATAAATAGGAAGACACATTCAAAACGATCATTTAGTAGAAGGGTAACTACATTTGGGTTGATTATTTTGGGAGTTAAGATCACTGATCGCAAACTCTTCAGAACAATCTAATTGGAAACTAAAAAATTGAGATTTATAAATATCCTTGGATAGTTCCAATAAAAGATGTTATAAGATGGGGTGAATGAATGGCTGAAAAATCAATCGTTTTAGTAGCGAGTGTATCGATTCTAAAGGAAAATAAAGTATTAATGATCAAGGAAATGAAGCCAAGTGCGTATAACAAGTGGAATTTTCCATCAGGTCGTATTGAATATATGGAAGGCATTCTTGATGCTGCCTGCAGGGAAGTAAAAGAAGAAACCGGTTATGATGTTAGTCTTACGGGCACAACCGGTGTGTATAATTTTATAAGCAGTTCTAATCATCAAGTCATCCTATTTCATTTTACTGGTGAAATTATCGGAGGTGCTCTAGAGCTCCAAGAGGATGAGATTATTGATGCAAGATGGATCACACTTGAGGGAATTTTAACTTATGATTCTGGCGTACTGAGGGATGAATCTGTTATCAGGCAAATTGCGAACCGTTTATTGAAGAAAGAAATCTACGCATTAGATATTTTTAGTAAGCAGCTTTCGGGTAACGGAGAAAACTAGAAGACCTGCTGACAAATTTGAGGAGAAACCATGGGTAATGCCATAAATTATAAAATTTGGACAGTTTGTATGATTCAAAATGAAGATAAGGTTTTGCTTCTTGATCGGCAGCATGACCATTTTAAGCCCCGGGGGCAAAGTTGTATTCCAGAAAGTATTGTTGAAACTTCTTAACGGTCAATTCATAAGCATTGGGGAGTAAAACAGTTATGTCCATTACTGAACAGGAATCTGTTTCATTAGATTTTTTCAAGCCAGAATATTCTTCTTTATTAGAAGGGTACGTTCTGCATGAAAATCAGAAAAAATATACGGCGATGCCGCTTGAAGCTTTAAAAATGTGTGAAATAGATCGTGAACGTCATCCTGTCGTCATTTTTTATGGCAATGAGCTGGCGGGTTTTTTTGTTCTTCACGGCTGGGATGGAGCGAAGGAATTTAGTGATAATAAGGATGCTATTCTTTTGCGAGCATATTCCGTTAATGCAACTTTTCAGGGGAAGGGAATAGCAAAAAAATCAATGAATTTATTGCCTTCATTTGTAAGAGAGCACTTCCCATCAAAAAATGAAATCATCTTGGCTGTAAATCATGCAAATGAGATTGCTCAGAAGGTGTATTTGAACGGCGGTTTTATTGATAAAAGGATTCGAGCAATGGGAAGGGAAGGAGAAATGTTTATCCTTCATCTGAATCTCTTTGCGGAATCTAAAGGAATAGAATAACAATTTGCGAATAAAATTTTAACAATTTATCTTTTTACCTGGGGGAATTAAATATATGTCCAAAACCGTTTTACTAGTGATAGATGCACAAGTGGGGATCATTGAGGGTCCTTCCATTGGGCCTGTTTATAAAAAAGAAGCGGTAATGCAAGTGATGACAAATGTGATTAAAAATGCCAGAGAAAGCAATGTTCCAGTTGTCTATATTCAAGATCTAGATGTTGGAAGTGATAATCCCGAACAGCATAGCATTCACCCTGACATTCTTCCATTAACCACGGATACTGTCATAAAGAAGAAAGCTACAAATGCATTTTTTATGACAGATCTCAAAAAAACCTTGGACGAATTGCAATGTGAACATTTAGTGATCATTGGGGTGAAGACTGAGTATTGTGTGGACACCACTGCAAGAAGCGCGACCACTCTTGGCTATGATGTTACGTTAGTGGCGGATGGTCATTCAACAACGGATAATAAGGTTTTGAAAGCTGAGCAAATCATTGCTCACCATAATTGCAATTTGCACGGACTCGATAATATTGATCATTTTATATTTGTAAGGGATTCACATGAGGATATATATGAACATAAGCATTTAGAATACAAGTAAGAAACATTGCGTTAATCAACGAATAGAGGAAATAAATCTTTATCAGCTAAAATGTGCCTGAAAATGTAAAAGAGTACTTTGTTACACAGCTGCTGCTATGTTAAGCATTTACAGAATACTGTAAAAAAGAGTGAATCTTTTCCCAGCCTGGTAACGTAAATTTACTAAGTGCATTTCTAGTTGGTTGGTTTAATTAGAATGGGGGAATTGGAGATGGTGGAAGCACCGGGTGACTTCATGTTTACAGCTGTACCTATTTTTATTGGCATTATCTTTATCATTGTGGTTGGATTCTTTATTTTTGCGATTATTAATGGAATCTCCACCTGGAGTAAGAATAATAATCAGCCACGTTTAAATGCAAATGCAAAAGTAGTCACAAAAAGAACGAGCATTCATGGCGGCGGAGAAACGAATGCCCACAATAGTTATTATGTTACTTTTGAGTTCGAAAGCGGGGATAGACAGGAGCTTCATGTGAATGGGAGCGAGTATGGACAGCTTGTAGAAGGCGACGAGGGAGAACTTCAATTTCAAGGCACAAGATATTTAGGATTTACCAGGTATCGGTATAAAGAAAAATGATTAATCAATGAGTTGCTTAGCAGCTCTTTTTTTTATGTTATACGATTGTTAATAAATTCCTAATGGTTTGAGGTATTTAGGAAATACTATTTACAAAAATCAACAGAGGAGGAGAACTCTTGCCACGAAAGTCAGCAGCAACCAATGAAAACACAGAGAAGCAACCAGGTGAGGAAATACCGCTTGAAGATGGAGACGAGGAAACCAAGGCGAAAGCTGAAATTCAGAATCTCAATCGCCTGCTTGCGGCAGTTCTGAATTATTTATCTGACGATGAAGTGGAAGTAATTGATATTGAATACCTTCTGCAAAATACTGAGGGTTTACAGAAGTGGTGGGATCAATATAAAGAGAAGAACAGGAAAAAAATTGAAGAAGAAATAAAAAAATCCCTGGGTAATCTGTCTATGGAAGAGTTAGAAAGCATCCGAGAGAAGATTAAAGGGAAAGACAAATAATAATAAATAAAGGATTTGCCTATGGTCGGACTATTAATTTCAGTAATCATATTTAATCTAATAGCAATTAAAGTAAACAAAAAACTTACATTGAGCCATGTTGTACAGATTTGGACCTTTACAATCGCATTTCAAAATGTATTTGATTTAATTGTGGAGTTCAAATTTCATAGCTACTGGTACTTTACACCTGGGGTTGAGTGGGCAGGTTTAATCCCGAGAACTATTTTAATCCCCCCAGTGAATATTATTTTTTTGAATTTGTATCCGTTTGGAAAAAGTGCCATGAAAAGAATCCTTTTTGTTGCTTTATTTGTCGCTGTCATCCTTCTATATGAACTTGCAGCCTTGCTTCCCCAACCATGGGGTTACTTCCATTATGGCTCTTGGAAAATAGGGTATTCACTTATTGTGGATCCAATTATTTTATATTGTTTGCTTGGATTTTATAAATGGATTACTTTTCTCGACAGCAAGAACACTGCGTAAAGGGGGGGTACAATATGTACTGGTTACCTTATCTGATCCTTGTTATTAATCTTGTTATCATATGGCAGATGCCAAAAAACTTAACGAAACAAGAAATTTATATAAGCTGGTGTGTGATCGCATTAATCAATCTAAGCACTGATGTAGTTTTCAGTTTTTATTTTAAATTATATGAACTTGCAGGTCCTGGAGTGCAGCTGCCAGTGCATTTGATAGAACTAACTCTAGGTGCATCCTTTGGCATTATTTTCCTCAATTTCACGCCTGAAAAAATCAGGCCCTTCCTTCTTTATGCGGGCGCATGGATTGTTATTTCAATGATTTTCGAGATTGCGTTTGTTAAAGTCCATTTTCTAAACTATTTCACCTGGAAGCCTTGGTATTCTCCGCCATATTACTTTGGGGCATTGTTGTATTTGCGTTGGCATTTATGGTTTTTGAGGAAGCCTGAAAGCTACCATGATAAAACATGAGAACCCTTGAAGTTAAATAGGTTGAAAATCAAGTTCATTATCGATATGGGGAATTGATATTTTTTTCACCTTTTGATGAGCTCTTAGGCATATTCATATAAGCCAAAAGAATTGGATGAATGAATCATTACATACTTGAACTTACCTAACTTTAAAGGGATTAGCCAATTGCTTAGCATAACATAAATTGATCTTCTTTGATGAGATCAAGCACTCTTCAAATGGTAAGAGTGCATGTTGTTTAATTAGTCGTGAATGTATGCAGCAGCATTGTTTCGTCTTTTTGAATGAATTCAAAATAATATTCGATGCTATTTTCTGCAAATCCGACTGTAATCTTTTCGTTTTTCTTATCATGGAAGCGATATTCAAGTTTGCTGTAATCCAATCCGTTGATGAAGTCTTGGTCATGGCGGCCTTCGAAGTGAAAGGAATTTGTAGCCCTATTAATGGTAACACCCGAATCGGAAATGGATTGTAAATAATCGTAATCTTTTTTGATCATGGCATTAAATGCTTCCAAGGATAGATTCATGGATTCTCTTAATTGATCAGCACTTAGATTCGGCCTTTCTGCCAATTCATCTTTTAGCTTCTGAATTTCCTGGATAAGCAACTGGGTATCGTTTGTGCTCGACGTTTCTGCCTCTTCACTGGTGCAGCCGGTTAACAAGAATAAAAGAACAGCCGGGAAAATCAAATTCTTCATTGGATTACCACCTTCCATTAATTGGATTTTAACATTTCTTGGCTTCCTTAATCAATCTATAAATTGGAAAATTATAGATAAGTAGAAAGGGGAATTTCTATTTAAGTCGAATCCTTTAAATGAAGGGTGGTAGTGAAAAATGATCCAACAATTATTAAGAGTAGGTACCATTTACATTCCGGTAAATGATGTGGAAGTTTCTTCAGAATGGTATGCAGAAAAATTGAATGCCGAGATCAGCTATCAGGATGACGAAAAAGCAATCATTAACTTGGCAAATATGAGTTTCTTTTTAGTGAAGTCTATGGGACAGAGTGCGAATTTTGTAGATATCCTTGGTGAAGAGCGTTTTATTTTAACCTTTGAAGTAAATGGCATCAAGGCACTTGCCGAATTACATAATAATTTTTTAGAGAAGGGCTTAAGAGTGGGCGAGATAGAAGACAGGGGTCATGCAGGGAACAACTTTGTTTTTTACGACTTGGATGGAAATATGTTTGATGTTTGGAGTGAACTGAGCCCGGATTTTAAGAAGAGGTATTTGCTTTGAATTCTTGACATGAAATTGTTCTTTAAAAGGATAAATATACAGGGGAAATCATGTGGCATGTTTAGCTTTTAAAAATTAATACATCGTAGGAATAATAGAGTAGTAATATCAGGAGGACATATGAAGTTAGTATTAATATTTGGACCGCAGGCAGTTGGTAAAATGACTGTTGGGCATGAGTTAGAAAAAATAACAGATTTAAAGCTCTTTCATAATCATATGACAATAGATTTAGTGAATCCGTTTTTCAATTACGGCACTAAGGAGGGAAAAAGGCTTGTTTCCTTATTTCGCCAGGAGATATTTGAAGCGGTGGCAAATAGTGATTTATACGGTTTGATTTTTACATATGTCTGGGCATTCGATTTGCAGGAGGACTGGGATTATGTGGAGAGTCTCTCCCAGATTTTCGAGTCTAAAGGAGGGACCGTTTATTTCGTAGAGCTGGAAGCGGAACTATCTGAAAGACTCGATCGTAATAAAAGCCCTCATCGACTTGAACATAAGCCATCAAAGCGTGATATTACTTGGTCTGAAAATGACTTAGTAAAGTCAATGGATCAATACCGTTTGAATTCCTTTGAAGGTGAAATCAAAAAAGAAAACTACATGAGGATAAATAACACAGAAATGAGTGCGGAAGACGTGGCGAAAAGAATTAAAGAGAGATTCGAATTATAGATTTATAAAGAAAAAGGATGAAACAAAAATAAGGTGAGTGTATGGAGAAGATTTTGGGTTTTTTTTGCGGCGGACTAAGAAAAGCTGGAACAAGAAATCGAGAATAAAAAAAAAGAATCATGTAAATCAAAAAGGAATTGGCGGAGCTAAGGATTAAGGTCTTAATTCCTTTTTCTAACTAAAGGAGGCAGGATGATGTTTATGTGCAAAGTAGTTACAAAAGATTTTAAAGTAATTTGCATGAAGCATAAAGGTTATTTTAGGGACTATGGAGACACAGTTCCAAAAGCTGCACAGCAATTTTTAGAACATGCAAAGGATATACCGAATAGCACAGGACTCGAAGTGACGGTCTATGAGGCTCCAAAAGAACCAACTCAGCTAGAAGGAACATTTTTTGTTGGTATTTTGGTGAATGAAAATACAGATTATGTTCCTGAAGGTATGGAATACATGCATATTCAACATAGCTATGCTGTTGTTAAAGGCAAAGGAACAGAGATGGGAAATTTGTATTCTTTATTAGATAAATGGATTCTTGAACAAAGCTATGAACGTGCAACTCCTGAACAGTATATCATTGAAGTTTACTATCCGGTCCAGGATGATGTAGAGGATGTTGAAGTTTATATTCCGATTAAAAATTAAGGAATAATAATATAGAGGATGTCTATAAATAATCGAATTAAACTGCAAAAATTTTGCAGTTTTTTATTTTATTCGTTGATACAATTCTGAATTATGATAAGATATTAAAGATTTGTCATTCTTTTTAAATGGAGGAAAATGGATGGAGTTCAGAGGATCGTCTGCTTATGATGAAGGTGAATTTTTCGAGAATTACATGAAACGGAGAACTAGGCCGGAGAGTCCTAATAATGTCATCGAAAAACCTGTTTTACTTGAGCTTATTGGGAATGTAGAAGGTAAAAGGGTATGCGACTTAGGCTGTGGGGATGCAGAAATTGGTTTGGATCTTCTCCAACGAGGATGTCTTAGCTACACAGGTGTTGAAGGGTCAGAAAATATGGCTCAAGCGGCAGCAAAAAACCTAGAGGGTCGAGCGGGGAAAGTTGAACTGTCACCCATGGAAGAATGGCAACCTCTGACAGGACAATTTGATCTAGTTCTTTCACGCTTCGCTTTGCATTATTTAGCTGATCTAGATACTGTTTTTCAAAATGTTCATCACACTCTAGTGGATGGCGGAAAGTTTGTTTTTAGTGTCCAGCATCCCGTCCTCACTTCTTCTACTAAAAGTGCAGAAGCTTCGGGCACGAGGACGGACTGGATTGTCGATGACTATTTTAACCAGGGAGAAAGAGCTGAGCCATGGATTGGCAAAAAGGTAATCAAATACCATCGGACTACCGAAGAGTATTTTCGATTACTGAAGCAGGCAGGCTTTAAAGTCGAAGATCTGAGGGAAGGAACCCCAAAGGCTGAAAACTTCAGCAGCGATAACGAATATCAGAGAAGAAAGAGAATCCCTGTAGTCCTGATGTTTTCATGTGTTAAATAAGGAGTCTGGATCATGAGAATTACGTTAGCAAACGTGGATGATTATAAAAAACTTGTATATGTTTTAAATGAGTCAGCACTTGATTTACATAATAAAGGAATCAAACAATGGGATTATCCATGGAATGAGAATGAGATTTTGAGCCAGATAAAATCCAGCTATTTATACACCTTTTCAGTCGATGAGCAGCTAATCGGTACGTTTGGCATAAAAGATATTGATAGTCTAAGTGTTTGCCAGATCCAACCCAACAGCCAATATTTATATCAACTTGCAATCCTTCCGGAGTATCAAAGTAAAGGTTATGGTCGAGCGATTATCAACTGGGCTTGTGTATACGCTCGAGAAACGGATAGGTCATTATATTTAGATTGCTGGGCAGGGAACGAAAAATTGAAGAGCTTTTATCAGGAGAATGGGTTCCATTACGAAGGGGATTTTCCTGAAGAGGATTATTATATTAGTGTTTTTAAAATGAACTAAACACGAATCAGGAGGAGTAATATGGAAGCCATTTTTAAAGAAATCGTCCATATTATGCACCATGATTATGCCGGATGGAAGGACTAAGAAGGCTGGGATGACCCAGCCTATTTTTACAAGAATTGAAAGAAACAGATGTGGTTAATCAGAAAGCTTTACCCATATGAATATGCTACCTAACTTCCTTTTTTCATGTTCGAGCATCCTCTTGAGGTTATTGAAAAGGTATTGAACCTCATATCCAGATTCCCTGGACTCCTAACCATATAGAGGCCGATGTTGATATGCAAGCAGCCTTAAATTTTTTAGAAAAGAAAAAATTTACAAAATAGACGATTTTGTTTTATGTTAGCTTAACAATCATTTGTTAAAGTAGAGATGTAAACGGACCATGTAATTGACTCTTACTAAATAAGGAGTGTGTACGATGGTTTACAAAGTTATCATTAATTTCTTATTGGTGATCACGCATTTCTACATTCTTTAATAATTTTATAGAAAATACTAAAAACATTAACAAAATCAAGCTATGAACTTAATATTCATTATTTATTATATATTTTAGGTAGGGTAGCAAGTGTGGCTATCAAGGCAAATGGCGAAGGCGGGGCCGTTGCCTTTTTTTATGGGATTGAATAATGACAAGCTTCCACTAATATAATGACAAAACCATCTCATTTAAGACAGGAGGAGAAGGTTTGGCATTGAGACATACTGCTGTATTTTTGAAAGCCTCAGGGCTCTCCCTAATCCTTGTGCCCTTGTTCATGAAGGGCATGGGGTTTATCCGAATCCTCCCAAAGGCAGGTATTTACATATTGGTTGGGATTGGGTTCATCATGCTGCTTGTCGGCATGGTGTATGAAGTAAAAGCTTTGAGAGCAGGGAAGAGACTGGGTAGGAAAAAAGCCCGCCCAGAAAAATGAAAACGAGTCCTGAACTTTAGGACTCGTTTCTTTGTTTAAATTATCCTTTTTAAACTTTAATTTAACATTTTATCAGAAAATTCATTGTCATCGATAATTTTCTGTTATATTGTGGTAAAATTTTTTGTGGTAGGCTTTTTAATTATTTTTAATTGGTCAGGGTGGAAACATTGGCGAAAATACATATCATTGGTGGTCCCGGCAGCGGGAAAACCTACATAGCAAATAAAATATCAAAAATATTAAAAGTACCTAAATATGAATTGGATAATCTCTTTTGGGATCATGATTCAGAATATTTTGGGTCACAAACTCTTCCAGCTATAAGGCAGGAAAAGCTGGGGAAAATTTTAGCAGAGGAAAAATGGGTTATTGAAGGTGTCTATTATAGCTGGCTTGAGGATAGCTTTCATCAGGCAGATTACATACTCGTGCTTAAAACAAATGTGTACGTAAGAGATTGGAGAATCGTAAAAAGATTTTTATTAAGAAAGATCAAGCTGCAGAAATCTCCAAGAAAAGAAAATTTACGAACCTTGCTTGACTTATTAAAATGGAACCACAACTATGATGGAAATAATCTAGTCCAAGCGATAAAGCTAATGAAAAAACATAAAGACAAGGTCATTATCCTTACAAAAAATGAAGATGTTTTTAAGTTATTCAGGAAACGAAAAAAAAGATGATGTTCATAAAAAAGGGGATAGTCACAATGAGCATTTGTATAACGCTCATTGTGCTTTTTTTATTACTGAATTTCCTGCACATAAAATACGATGATTGGAATTTCTATGGTTGGAACAACGATGAAACAGGGAATGGGAGAAAAGATCTTGTGAAAGAAAATCACGATCGAGTAAAATCCATGGATAGAAATATCGAGAACGTCTTTGTTTCAAGCAATCCTGATTTCGTTGACCGTATGAAAGATTATGGGGATAAGATCCAGAATGGGGAACCTATTCGCGGTTTGTTTGATGAATTTAGTGAAATGGTCCAAAGGGTTTTTCCTACAGCTCGATAAAGGTTAAAAAGGGAACCTTGATTTCAGGTTCCCTTTAAAAATATCATTGTTTTTCGAAAACTATATAGTTCTTTAGAATAACGTCTCATATGGAGCAGTGCTAATTTGTTTCTCGGCAAGCCTTTTGCGCAAAAACTTATGATCCCGCTTTGGTGTTGCAAGGATGTAGCCGCGAATCACTAACTCCTGGTTAATTGTATCGGCTTTTTCCTTAAGTGCTAGCTCACCAATTTTACCGGCAATCTTGTGCCGTGCCACATCCCTGAATAATTCAGGAACGGGACTGACAAGATCCTCAAGCAATGCCTTCTGGTCATCCGGCCATAAATGCCTCGTTTCGTTTACATAATACTCTTCCCAATCCATATCCGATTTTCCATCATTCTTCGGCATCTTCTTCAAGAACTTCCGGAACATGAAAAATCCGCCTATCGCAAATAATCCAACTAACACTAGAACCCAAAACATAATAAACCATAAAAACCAACCTTCAAGCTGATACATTAACCTTCACCCACACAATTCTAATATCTCCCTATATTATAGTATTGGCGCGGGGCGGAAGACAAGTCATGTGACAAATTGAGTAACTCTCTTGTAAAAAAGGCAGCTTGTAAGTATAATAGACCTTGTTCTTAAAACGGGGCTGAATGGGGTACTGGTGTCCTCCACGGTCTTCAAAACCGCTTGTGACCTGCGTGCCAGGTTAGCTGGGTTCGATTCCCAGGCGGTCCCGCCAAAATACATAATTTTACCGCACAGTTATCAAGCTGTGCGGTTTTTTTGTATGCAGTATTTATTGCGTTATTATGAGTGGGACAGGCCCCTCACTAATCTGCTCTTTTTTCTGCAAAAACAAAAAATCGACTACGATCTCTAGGACCAGAATCCCTCAAAGTAATTGAAGACCTAGTAAAAAGCTCTAGAATGGGAATCTCCTTTTAGATAGTACTAAGAATAACAGTAAAATCTTTATTTCGAATAACGAAATTTTTTTTAAAATTTAAAAGGAGATTGCCTCATTTTGACGAAATAGGTACTTTAACGAAAATTTTTACTACAGGAGGATTCTTTCATGCAGTTTAACGATTATCCATATACAAGACCAAATATTGAAGAGGTGGAGGGGAACTTTAATCAATTAATAGAGAGGTTCCAATCTGCTGAGTCCTTTGATGTTCAGGACCAATTAATGAAAGAAATCAATGAGTTACGCTCTGAGTTTGAAAGCATGAGACAGATTGTTCAAATTCGTCAGACGATTGATACCACGGATGAGTTCTATAAGAAAGAAAAAGATTTTTTCAATGAAGTAGGACCAGCCTACAAGGGTCTAATCACAAAATATTACGAGGCGCTAACAGGTTCTAAATTCCGCTCTCAGCTAGAAGAAAAGTGGGGGAAACAGTTATTCTTATTAGCTGACAGTCAATTAAAGACATTCTCTCCTGATGTGTTGAAAGAAATGCAGGAAGAAAACAAACTAGTTAGTGAGTATGTTGATTTACTTGCTTCAGCTAAAATTCCATATGATGGGGAAGTTAAAAATCTTGCTCAGTTAGTTCCTTATCACCAATCACCTGACCGTACTATTAGGAAGGAATCAAACGAAGCGAAGTACAACTTTTTCGTTGAGCATGCCGATCAATTGGATGATTTATACGACAAGCTCGTAAAAGTACGTACTAGAATTGCTAAGAAGCTAGGATTCTCTTCTTTTACTGAGTTAGCCTATGCCCGACTTTCTCGTACTGATTATGATGCTGAAATGGTAGCAAAGTTCCGTGATCAAGTGAAAGAGTACATCGTTCCTTTAGCAACAAAACTAAAACAAAGACAGCAGGAACGTATTGGTGTCGATACATATAAATATTACGATGACAGCTTCAGCTTTAAGACAGGAAATCCTGATCCTAAAGGAGATGCGGAGTGGATTGTCGATCAAGCGAAGAAAATGTACGAGGAAATGTCTACTGAAACGAATGAGTTTTACACCTATATGGTAAAAAACAACCTAATGGACCTATTAAGCAAAGCGGGTAAGGCTGGCGGGGGATACTGCACTTATATTAGCAAACATAAGTCACCATACATATTCGCAAACTTTAATGGCACAAAAGGTGATGTTCGTGTATTAAAGCATGAAGTGGGACATGCGTTCCAAGTATTTGAAAGTCGTGTATTTGAAATACCTGAATACGCGTTCCCTACACTAGAAGCGTGTGAAATCCACTCGATGAGTATGGAATTCTTTGCTTGGCCTTGGATGGAACTTTTCTTCGAGGAAGATACCGATAAGTACAAGTTTTCTCATCTAAGTGAAGCGGTTCTGTTTATTCCTTATGGTGTAGCAGTCGATGAATTCCAGCATTTTGTGTATGCCAACCCGGAAGCAACTCCATCTGAGCGCAAGCAAGCTTGGAGAGAAATCGAGAAAAAGTACTTGCCACATCGCGATTATGAAGGAAACGACTTTTTGGAAAATGGCGGTTTCTGGCAGCAACAGGGACATATATACAAGGTTCCTTTCTACTATATTGATTACACACTAGCTCAAATTTGTGCGTTACAATTCTGGAAACGGACGCAGGAAAATACAGAGGATGCCTGGAAGGATTATCTACATCTATGTAAGCAGGGAGGAAGCCTATCATTCACAGAGCTTGTCCGTGAAGCGAACTTAATTTCTCCATTTGAAAATGGTTGTGTGAAATCTGTGATTGATGAAATCGAAGCTTATTTGAATACAGTAGATGATAAGGCTCTTTAATAAAGAAATATAGCAAAAACAAATTAAGTATATATAATGGGATTGGCCGCTATCGGAGGGCCAATTTCTTTTTTTTTCTTCAATACCAACCCAAATTTTATCCACCATTGTGAAACAGGAATTAACTTGTATGTTGGTGCCATGCTAGGTGCCGGATTTGTTGATATCTCATGAAAATACTAGAAGTTAAGAAACCTTAATTTATCAGTATTTTTGGTTATATCGGGGTACTAGAAAAATACATGGCAGCAAACTTCAAACCGTTTTGACCTGCGTGAAAGGTTAGCTGGGCTCGATTCCCAGGCGGTCTCGCCAAATTTATATACAACTGTTCGCACATATTGATTTTCACATGCGTTTTTTTGTTTTTGTAATTTTATATTTCTCCCTAAGCACTCCCACAAACTATACTTGAAATAAAAAGGGATATACCCCCGGCTATTTCCATTAGCAACTGTGATGTAGAAGCATAAGATACGTCCCTATGCTTCCCGCCAAATTTATCGTCAATATAAATAAGTGCCTGACACTTTAAAAGGATTGTGACGTTTTCTCCATTCTTTCGTCTATTTAATTAACGATGTAATTTTTATCCAAAATAGGTCACTTGTGCGAAAATTATAGAATGGATGTGAGGGTCAAATGATAAGAATGTCAAAATTCCTTTTTTATTTTATTTTAATCTTTTCGCTAGCTGCCTGTAATACGCAAGTTAACAAAAATGATATCCCTAATGCCAATGGAGCCTCTCAATCAACAGGCAAAGAAAGCCAAAAACCTTATGTAAAGGATGTGGGGAATGTTGATGTCGTGAATACTCATGGAGGCGTTGAAGGGATTGAAAGGATGCAGCGGTTCTATGAAGATATGAAGAGTGGGGTGGTTTCTGATTTACGGATCGTTTCCTACACGATTGAAGGGGATCCGATTGTTAAGGATTTGAAATACAATGGGGAATCTCTTGTGGTGAAGAATGACAACACCCGTGATGAATATGGGAGTGGAGAAATTCGAACGATTAAGTGTGGCCATTTAATTGAAGAAATAAATCCTACCAATACCACTTACATAGCAACTGATTGTAAAGATCTACCGACCGGAATGGATCAAATCCTAAAACTTGAATATAACATGAGTCAACAGGATTTGTTTGAAATCGAACTAAAGTATAGAGAGAACCTGGAGAACGAAATAAATACTAAAACCGGGAAGATGAAAAAAGAAAATGGTACGACTGAACCGTTTCATATGGCGGAAAATGTAAAGCAAGAGCTGTATAAAAGGCTAGTCTTTGCAAATTACTTGGATGATAAAGAGACCTTTGCATCATGTGAACGTCCTGACGCCATAAAGTACAATTTAAAGGTGTATATCAATGGAGGGGAGCGGGAATTTAGCTGGAAGGATTGTGACGATAGCTTATATGGGTTGAAGTTTACAAAGATTGCAAATTACATAATTGCGCAAATTGAGCAGCTACAAACGGAAAAGCCTGATGTTATCGTTCAAGGATATGTGCTAGAACGAAAAGACAACACTTTGTTAATTGGAGAAGAATTAAATAAAATGGATTATGAATGGATGAAAGATGAAATAAAACAAATGGACATGAATTCATTCATATTTGATTTTACCGAATTAGAAGGAGTTCCCATTGAAGAGTACCAGCTTGGTGATAAAATCCGAGCAACGATAGACGGTAATATCACCGGATCGAAGCCAGGGAGAGCCAAAGTTAAAGAAATTAAAAAAATAAATTAGCGGTAGTGGAAATGCAAATTTAGGAATGTTTTATACCATACAATATTGCTAGCTTGATTTTTGAACTTTTTAAAAGAATTACTCATTTTGTATCTTCGAAGTATTAATACAATTTCTAGCTATCCTTGGAGCCCCAAATTTAAAATATAGAAATCAAAAGTAATATTAGTCTGCAAGAAACCTTGTACTAACATACTTTGGGGTACATCAAGATACAGGATAAGCAGGTGCCAGTAAACTTCAAAACCGCTCGTGACCTGTGTGCCAGGTTAGCGAGGTTCGATTCCCAGGCGGTCCCGACAACTACACACAGTTAAACCGCACGATGAAATTTCAAACGTGCGGTTTTTTTATTATTTTGGTTGAAAAATACACAAAATAGGGCCAAATGTTTCGGTGGAAGAATCCAACTTTACTTATCTTCCTTTTCTAAAAACCGATCAAGAGCCATTTTATTTTGATCTAAATCGACATCTAATACTTCTCCGATGCCATCATAACGTTCATTTGTGAAACTGCCATCTTCAGGGATTCGTATGCTTTCAATATCTCCACTTTTATTAGACAAAATGTCTTTTCCAATCGTCAAGAGGGTGGAGGTTTCTATATTTGTATCAATGTAAGTATTTAAAAGTCCCAATAGTTCAGGAAGCTTTACTACACTTTGCAGACTTACAGCTTTATCCTTTAATTTGGTAATAACTTCTTGTTGTCTTTGCACTCGTCCGAAGTCACTTAAACGATCATGTCGGAAACGAACATATCCTAACAGCTCTTCACCATGAAGTTGCTGTTCACCTTCCTCCAACGTCATTCCTATACCATGAGACATTTCATAAGGTATATTTACTTCAATTCCTTCGGGAACGAGGAGGTCGACAGCTTTTTCGAAGCCTTTAAAGTCGACTATCGCATAATGATGAATATTTAGCCCGAAATTTTTTTGAATGGTTTCCCTAAGTAACTCAGGTCCTCCGTATGTATAAGCAGCATTTAATTTTTGCTTCCCATGTTCAGGTATTGAGACATACATATCTCGCATAAGTGAAATTAGTTTGACCTTATGGGTATCAGGATTATAATGTGCAACCATAATCGTGTCCGTTCTAGATTGTTCTTCACCTCTGGAATCACTTCCTAATAAAAGAACATTGATTTCGTTTAGTTTATTTTTCTCTCCTTGAAAGGAATTTTTTGCTTCCACTTTTTTTAATGGTTGTTTGATTGTTTCTATCGTTCCTTCTATGTAATGAAAAATATTAATAAGACCCACAAAAAATATACTTAAAAGAATAAAGGCGGTCCATACTCTGCTCCATTTTACCCTTATTCTTTTTTTTGTTCCTGACATACTTGCACCACCTAGGCTGAATTAATAACCATAATTAGATTATGAACAACACTTCATTTGTTTTGGATAAATAGAACTGAAGGAAGTCCATTTTTACTTGAAGAAGTCATTATCCCATAAAAAGATTTCATCTTATGGGATATTTGGTTACATTTGTTTGAATTTCTGTTTACAATCTTTACTTTCTACGTATTACCCAATCTACATAGCAATTAGTCTAAGATTCAATATAAAAGTTAAATAGATAGAGAAAGTATCAGTGTTGGGTCGGTCAGAATATTGGGGGATCAAAAAGAGGCAATGGAAGAGTTCTTAAATATTCGCACTTTATATAGGTTATTAGAATATGCTAACCGAGTTCGATCCCTATACAATCTAACAAATTACATAAGGGAACCGCACGGTGACTTCACTCGTGCGGTTTTTTGTGCTGTATTAAGTTCGCGTGGTGCCAGCTAATAAAGTTGGTCTTAGTGATCGTGATCTCCACCAGGATTTACTGGGAAAGAATACTCTGGTATGGCATCATATACAGCTGGATCTGCCTTTTCTATCGTGTCATCTGCCAGGCTATTCAGAACGGCCAGCACTGGAACTTTTGCAGTTTCTTTAAGCATGCCGTTTTGTTTTTGGCCTAAGGTTTGCGTTTGGCCTTTTATTTCTATGAGCATGGTAGCTGTACCATTTAACTGGATGGCACCCAAGCCTGAGCCAGGGTAGTTAACAGTCGGATATTTCTGAATGGCACCATAGGATGAGTTGCCTCGCTGCAATGATTCATAAGCGACTGCGTTTACTTTTTTGCTCAAGGTCAATACTTCTGGGTCGATATCGTATGTTTTACCACTGAAAGGATCCGTGTATGGTTTCGTTGTAAATTGGGCTAACAGCTGGATTGAGACTGAACGGCTGTCTTCTTCTGATAATCTATTGAAACCTCGGTGATGAAGGTCAATTGCTACATCAGGATCAAATTCTTTTACTAGTTTTGTAAGTGCTCGTGTTTCAGGTGAAAAGACTAATGATGCTTGTGCACCGTTGTTTGTAGATTTTTGATTTAAAATTTCTGCTACTTTGCTAGAATCCTTTTTAATTTCCTTGGTTACATCAAAGTCATAGTTCGGATGGAAATCCCGATTCAAGTCAAAACCAGGAATTCCATATACAACTGTTCCTTCATTATTCTGTCCTCTTTCACTTCCTACAGCATTGTAATACCAGGGAGCTTTTGTATCTGCCGGCAGGCCAAGTTCTTCTGGCTTCCATGTTTGATGAGAGTATCTAGTCGGATATGGCTTTCCTTCGTATTGATTGGCTGTTCCATCAGGGTTAATTCGTGGGACAAACCAAACGCTGACCTTGTTCAGGATATTAGCCGCTTCAGTCCCTCCAGCTGCCAGTTTTTGCATTAATTCTACAGCTGCCTCCGTACCCAGTGTTTCATTGCCATGGATTTGAGTATAAATGAGAACACGCTTCTTATTGGGGTCATTATTACCAAATTTAGCAGCATAAAGAGGGTAGCCATCGTTGGAAGTTCCGAACTGTTCCAGTACCATCTTTCCTTTTGATGACTTTTCAATTTGTTTTAGTTTGGCTTCCAATTGTTCATTAGTCATTAGGCCTGCAATAGAAAGGTTCTGTTCATCCTGTACCCATGGACCGTTTGGGGTGGTGGTTGATTCGGCATAAATGCTGGTTGAACTGTAAAGAAGAGAAGTTGCCAAGAAACCGCTAGAAATTATGTATCCTAGTGCTTTTTTCTTTTTCATATCATTTTCCTCCCTTTGTTAATAGTTTCCAAGATATTTTAACATGATAAAAACTGTTTATAAAATATTAAATTGATAATTTTGAATATTAGGAAAATATACTCTTAAATAGATAGGGATATTGACATGTAAAATTAAGGGAGTAAATCCTTTTAAGGAAAAATGACTCAGAGAAGCTAAATGATTTTTACTCTAAAATTTTCTGAATTATCATTTTACTTATTTTAATAATATGCTAGTTTGTTAAATAAGAAGTTAAAAAGCGAAAAGAACAATATGAAAAAATAAAATGGAGACCACTTTTTTATACAGCCTGGAGGGAAGATAGATTGAAAGAATTCCTGCAACAGCTTGAACCAACAATTAATTCAATCTTTGAACATCAGAATCCTGAAGTCAGCTGGAAGGAATGCAGACAACGTAGTTTCTGAAGGGTTTTTTAGAAGGAAAGGATTTTGAAAATATCACTTGTCCGGTTTTTTTGTATAGTGTAACTCGAATAGAAGGTGCAAGGAGTGTTGGCAAAAGTACAAGATGTAGAGAAATAGAGGAAAGGTAAAATTCTTATTCCTTTCCAGTAGTTCATTTTCTTTTTGAGCGTCCAGGACAGAAACGATGGGATTTTAAGTTTAAGTGATTATTATGCTTTGAGTAGGAGGGTTTGAATGAGAATTGCTGTTTTATCAGATATTCATGAAGGTATAAATCGTAAAAATACAAAGATCGATCTAATGGACGTCTTAAAAAAATGGATTGCTGAGAATTCTCCGGATGTTTTTATCATTAGCGGGGATATGACTGCTGGTCCTGAAAAGAGTCTTGCATTATTGAATCAAATTCAAAATGAATCTGTGGGAACAAGGATCTTCTTTGTTCATGGAAACCACGATATCTATCATGGAGATTCAGAATTAGCATATCAACTACTACTTAAGTTTCAAGGCAACCTCGGAAATGGTCCTGTCGAATTAAATGAAGAATGGGTGATCATCGGGGATGGTGGCTGGTACGATTACTCTTTCGGCATAAAGGGTTACACGAAAGAACAATTCCAAAATGGTTCTTATAATGGTTTTACATGGCCAGATAGAACTTATGCACACTGGAAGGTGCCGGACCATATAGTGACTGATCATTATATTACGAAGTTAGAGACCTGGTTAAGCGCATATCGTGGAAGAAAAATTATTATGGTAACACATGTTGTTCCATTTTCAAAGTATGTATTATGCAAGGACAATCCGAATTGGGACTTTTTCAATGCGATGATGGGCAGCACTCGGTTGGGAGAATTAGCTCTGAAATATAGTGTTGAAAAATATATCTTTGGTCATATTCATACCCGGTATCATGATCACTATAAAGGAATTGAAATGATATGTAATCCATTAGGCTATTATCCACATGAATGGAACCTCCATTCTCCAGAAGAAGAAATTTTCTCCTGTATAAAAATAATTGAGATTTAAAATTTATAGTTAACTGCATGGTGAATTACAATCGTGCGGTTTTTGTTTTCTTTTGAAATGAAAAATACTTTAGATACTTAGAGGTGCTAGTTTTTTTCATGAACAACCGAATAGAAGTTATCCAAAGGCTGCTGGACCGTTTGATTGGTATAGGGGCCTTTGAATCTATTGATTTAACTGAAAATGCCTTTGGTTTGGAATTCTAATTTGCTTTTGGTTCACTCAATTTGCTCAAAAGATGCCGCCCTAGAGCGAACTAGCAGAAGGATAGGGGGCTGTATTAAAATTTCGTCTCGAAACATATATTTTTTGTAGTGAATGTTTTGGAACAGAGGGGTGCAGAGATGAATTTCCAGATGCAAAAGGCGAATTTGCTTGCTGAAAATATTCGGGTTTTTATTAAATTTGTTTATAAAACCCTAGATAATAAAAATAACCCTAGGTCTTATTCAGATAAGGTCTATCAAATAAAACTGTGGATTGAGGATTTTAAATTCCATTCATTAGCCAATGAACTTACGAGAGTAAATCAAGTTACTTGTGATGAAAAGTACACCCAGCTATTAGTGAATAGACTCATAAAGGGAATTCAAATTATAGATGAGTACGTAGAAAGAAATTATGAGGAATTATATATTTTTACAGGTAAGCTATATACATT
>NZ_JBALQL010000047.1:0-14751 GCF_036964885.1 Bacillus sp. JJ1122
GACTTCACTGGTCGGCCCTTCGACGGACACGATGTACTAGTGCCGACGTTGCCACAGGACGTGGCGGTTTTAGTCGGCCAGCGCTTGTCGGGGCTGACCAAGGCGCTTGCGCTTTTTGTTCTGCAATTTTTTAAGTGTTTCGATGAGAGGAGAATCCGATGGTAAAAGGAGAGAAAACAGGTTCGGAGATCACAAAAGTCACTTTCCCGGTTTCCGAACACGCGATGAAAGAAAATGAGAACTTATGCGGAAGGGAAGCGAGTATAAGGTTATTTTCACTCGGAATGACTAATTCTGCGGATAGAAATAGTATGTAATTTGAATGTCTCAAAGTTTCATTAAGGCATCAATTGATTTAAAATGAAGTGTGCGGTTTCTTTCGAGCGCTCTATTTTTAAAAATGGTCTCTACATACTACATAGATGACATTTGCAATATCGCAAAGGCTTCACTATATTTAGGGTTGAATTAATTTGGTACGTCCGGTCAGTCAGCATGTTTTTACAGCCGAAAGGAGTTAATATATGAAAATCAGCAATTTTTCGATCAGAAGACCTGTTTTTACGATTGTGACCATGTTTTTGGTCCTGATTCTCGGTATTGTTTCAATGATGAGGATTCCGCTAAAGCTGATTCCGGATATCAATCCGCCAGTGGGTGTGGTGGTAACAAATTATCAGGGAGCCAGTCCTGAGGAAGTAGTTGAAAAGGTAACTAAGCCTTTGGAAGCCAACCTGGCTACTTTGCCAGGAATCAAGACGATGACTTCCACCTCTCAGGAAGGTGCCAACCTGATCCTGATGCAATTTTCTTGGACAACCAATATTGATGATATCCAGGACGAGGTCATTCAGAGACTGGATATGGCACAGCTTCCAGATGAGGCGGAAAAGCCGCGATTCCTTAAGTTCGATCCTTCGCAGTTTCCTATTATCCAATTGTCCTTAAGTTCGAATCAAGATGAACAATCATTAAGGGATTTGGCTGAAGAGCTCGAGCTTGAGTTGACCAAAGTGGAGGGAGTTGCAAGTGTCAATCTTTCGGGGACCTCTGTCCAGGAAGTAAGGGTCGAATTAGACCAGCAAAAATTAAAGAAATATAAATTAAGCCAGTCCGATATTGTTGACTTGATCAGGGCGAATGATGTCTCGATGCCGGGCGATACCATTTTAACGAATGGAAAAGAGCTGACGACCAGGGTCATTAGTACGCTTGATTCTGTAGACACACTTAAGAACCTGACTGTATTTTCAAATCCAGTGACAAAGCAAAAGGTTAAGCTCCAGGATGTAGGCAAAGTTGAATTACAAAAACAGGATGACCGTACAATCACGCGAACGAACCAGTCGCCATCAGTTCTCTTAAGTGTACTCCAGCAATCTGACGCCAATACAGCAGAGGTTTCAAAGGCATTTCTCGATGAGCTGGACAAGTTACTTGAGCGAGACAAATATGAAGGAATTAAATCTGAGGTCCTTTTTGATCAAGGTGACTATATCAAAATGGCCATTGGGAATATCTCTAACTCCCTTATTGTCGGAGGGCTGCTGGCGATGGCGGTGCTGTTCTTTTTCCTGAGGAATGTGAAGAGTCCGTTGATCATCGGGATTGCAATTCCTTATTCTGTTATTTTCACATTCGTATTAATGTTCTTTGCGGATTTCACCTTGAATATCATGACACTTGGCGGACTTGCCCTAGGAATTGGCATGCTGGTCGATAATGCGATTGTCGTGATTGAAAATATTTATCGTCACCTTTCGATGGGCAAAGATCCAAAAACTGCTGCCCGTGATGGAGCGCAGGAAGTTGGAGGAGCCATTACGGCATCTACCCTTACGACGGTGGCTGTATTTTTACCTGTTGTTTTCATATCAGGAATTATCGGTGAGCTTTTCACTGAATTTGCGCTGACGATTTCATTCAGTCTGCTGGCATCTTTGATTGTGGCTTTGACTGTTGTGCCAATGCTTGCAAGCCGGCTTTTAAAGGCTCCTAAAAAGAACCTCGAGGCAAGAAGACAGCGTTCAAGTTCGATGAAGAGTTTGGAAAAGTCCGTAAGATGGGCTCTCCACCACAGATTCATTGTCATTTTGATTACCCTGCTGATGCTTGCTGGAGGAGGGTATGGACTGACTACTGTCGGGACACAATTCATTCCTGCAACAGACGAAGGATTCTTCAGTATAAGGGTAAAATTAGAAAATGGTGCTGCTTT
The DNA here is from genome assembly GCF_036964885.1 of Bacillus sp. JJ1122. Taxonomy (NCBI): domain Bacteria; kingdom Bacillati; phylum Bacillota; class Bacilli; order Caryophanales; family Bacillaceae; genus Bacillus; species Bacillus sp. JJ1122. The sequence continues at coordinate 2,219 of NZ_JBALQL010000047.1, forward strand.
GTCTGAAACGGAAAAAGTACTCGCTTCACTTGAGGATGAATTAAAGGGTGAAGAAAACGTTGACGTATATGTCAGCTTGGTCGGTACTACACAAGAAGCTTCCTTTAGAGGCACGACGAATACAAATGTCGGAGAGTTATATGTGAAGATGGCTGACCTTGAACAACGAAAAATTAGCACATTCAAGTTTGTCGATGATAAAAAGAAAGAACTGGAACAAGCCGCGAAAAAAGCTAACAGCACCGCTGACCTCAGTTTTAATTTACAGTCCACATCTGGTTCAGCGCCAAACACGCTCACATTCAGTGTCCGGGATACGAGTGAGAAACGACTGAATGAATCAGTGACAAAAATTCACGATTCACTCAAAGATCTTGAAGATGTCAATGAACTATCAACGAGCAAAAATGAAAAAGTGGATGAAATTCAGGTAACAGTCGACAGGGAAAAGGCTCTTGCCCAAGGGCTAGCTCCTGCGCAGATTGCCATGATCGTGAATGATGTAACCAGAGGGAGCATGGCAACACAAATGTCAGGTACTGACGGAGAAATCCTCGGGGTATTTGTTGAGTATGATCGTGCTGTTACACAAAATCTTGAAAAACTAAAACAATTGCTGATCAAGAAGCCGGCTGGGAGCTATGTTGCTTTAGGACAGGTGACCAATATCAAAACTGGCAGTGGACCTGTTAAAATTCAAAGGATCAATCAGCAGGATGCCGTTGAATTTACGATGAAATATAAATCATCAACAAACCTTGGAGCTATCTCAAAAGAAGTAGACAAGAAAATTGATGAGCTTGATCTGCCTGATGAAACAGAAGTTGTATTCAGCGGGGACAGGGAGCTTCTTGAATCATCGATTGATGATTTAGTGCTAGCATTCTTCCTTGCAATCATCTTAGTTTATCTCGTGATGGCGGCTCAATTTGAATCCTTGAAATATCCGTTTGTCATCATGTTCACGGTACCTTTAATGGTCATAGGAGTTGCAATAGCATTGACTGCGACACAAACTCCGATCAGTTTGACAGTGATTATAGGGATTATTGTTTTGGCAGGTATCGTCGTAAATAACGCAATCGTAATTGTCGATTATATCAACCAGAAGAAAGAACGAGGGTTGAATCCCCATGAAGCTATTGTTCTGTCTGTTAAAGACAGGGCAAGACCAATCCTGATGACGGCCTTAACGACGATATTAGGACTGGTCCCTCTTGCATTAGGTATTGGAGAGGGTGCAGAAATCAACCAGCCAATGGGAATTACCGTAATTGGCGGCCTGATCAGCAGTACATTCCTGACGCTATTTGTTATCCCGGTCATGTATAGCTTTTTTGATAAAGATACAAGAAGGATGAACAAAATGTATGCGACTCCTGATGGACATTTGGTGCCTGCATACTTGCTGAAGGAGCATACGGACACAGAATTCGAAAGAAATATCGAAGATAAGACTACCCTTATCCAGCAAGGGAAATATTCAAAAGAAGAAATGGCCGGAATGCTTGAAGAACTACTTCAACTGGTAAAAGAGGATGGAGATTCAACAACTAACAGGGGTTTAAGAAGACGAAGATAATATAGGCAATAGGTGTTTGGTAACTATGCTGCTTGGCATGGTTATCAGGCACCTATTATTTTTTGTGAACACTGTCCCTCAACCGTAAAAGTAACAAAATTATCCTCAACCATACCCTGGAAAAAGTAAAATTCAGAATTATCAGCAAAAAATTTTGCCAAATACAAACGCTTACAGATAAAATAAAGCTAATTACATTAAGGAGGATATATATGGAGAACGGATATTTTTTTACAGGCTTCCCAGGATTCATCAGCAATCAACTGATAAGAGAGGTGCTTCGGAAAAACAACGGGAAAGGAAAAGTATATGTACTTGTCCTGCCATCCATGACAGAAAAGGCTGAGAACGAAAAGAAGTTCATAATAAGTGATTTCGCATTAGCTGAAGACCGTTTTGAAATTATTACGGGAGACATTACGAAGCGTGGTTTGGAAATCGAACCGCAAAAAAATGCCTACTTACAAGAGTCGGTTACCCATGTTTTCCATCTTGCTGCAATATATGATCTGGCAGTGCCGAAGGATCTGGCGTTTCTAGTGAATGTTGAAGGCACAAGAAATGTTAATGAATGGGTAAGGAACTTGCGAAATATTGAGCGCTACACGTATTTCAGCACAGCATATGTAGCTGGCAAAAGAGAAGGGGTTTTATACGAAAATGAATTAGTTAAGCCGGCTGAATTTAAGAATTTTTATGAAGAAACAAAATATGAAGCTGAAATATTAGTTGATGCATTAAAAGCAGAAGTGCCTGTCACCATCATTCGTCCAGGGATTGTAAAAGGACATTCAAGGACGGGGGAAACGATCAAGTTTGATGGTCCTTATTTTATCATGAATTTTATCGACCGCCTAAGCTTCATGCCTTTCCTGCCGCGGCTTGGAAAAGGTGAGACTGTTGTAAATCTTGTTCCGGTCGATTATATTATTGAAGCAACAGCCTATTTAACCTTCTCGGAAAAAGGTGCTGGTAAAACCTATCATCTTACTGACCCAAAGCCTTATAAAGTCTCGGAGTTATATGAAATGATGATGGCTGAATTGATGCAAAAAACGCCTAAAGGTTCGATTCCAATAGGATTGGCAAAAGCTGGTTTAAATTTGCGCGGTTTTAGAAAATATCTCGGTGTCGAAAAAGAAGCGCTCGATTATTTTACATGGAGAGGGTATTTTGACTCAACGCAAGCCCAGGAAGACTTAAAGGACTCGGGGATTGAATGCCCGGACTTTAAGGATGGCATCTCGGCAATGGCCTCATTTTACAAGCAAAACAAGCATGAACCTCATTACCAGATAAAAATTATGTAGGCAGGTGAATGAACGTGCATTCAGTTGAACAAGTCCAAAAATTAACCGTCATTGCACCTGCGACAGGACAGATGATCGCTGAGATTGAAGAGACTCGGATTCATGAGGCACCGCTCTTTTATCAGCGAGGCAGAAATGCTTTTGCAGCGTGGAGCTGCCTTTCGATTCCTGATCGCTTAAGATATTTTAGAAAGCTGAAACAATTGATGGTTGATGAGATGGACCAGATTGCCAGGGTCATTTCCGATGATACGGGAAAGGTGCTGACAGAGGCAATCGTTGCGGATATAATGCCAACTCTTGATGCGATCGACCATATTATCAGGCATGCAGAAAAGGTGCTTAGCCGCCAAAAAGCAAAAACGCCCTTTTTGTTAATTGGCAAAAAATCGTACATTGATTACATGCCAAGAGGGATTGTGCTGGTGATTTCACCATGGAATTATCCGCTCCAACTGGCAATGGTACCAATGGTAAGCGCATTGGCAGGCGGCAATACAGTGATTTTAAAGCCTTCAGAGGTCACTCCACTCGTAGGAAAATGCATTGAAGATCTATTTCATCGCTCAGGGTTTCCTGAAGGAACTGTCCAGGTTGCACATGGCGGTAAAGAAGTAGGTGCAGCTTTTACTGCGGGGAAACCTGATTATATATTTTTCACCGGTTCTGTCAGGACTGGCAAAATCATTCAGGAGCAGGCAGCAAGAGATTTAATCCCGACCACACTGGAACTAGGCGGAAAGGATCCGATGATTGTATTCAAGGATGCTAATCTGGAAAGAGCTGCAAAGGCTGCTGCCTGGGGAGCTTTTACAAACAGTGGGCAGGTTTGCATGAGTGCAGAACGCCTCTACGTGGAACGTTCTATCTCTGAAGAATTTCTTGGGCTGCTAAAATCAGAGGTCAGGAATTTGACCCAGGGAAGTGATGAAAATGCAGATGTAGGTTCCATGACTTTCCCGGCGCAGAAGGATATTGTGAAGGCACAGCTGGAAGAAGCTTTAGCAAGAGGAGCAAAGCTTGTAACAGGCCTCGAGCCTGTAAGTTGGCAGGAAGGAATGTTCATCCCCTTGACTGTCGTAACACATGTTGAGCAAGATATGAAAATTATCCAGGAAGAAACGTTTGGCCCTTTACTTCCTGTAGTACCCTTCGACACTGAGGAGGAAGCTGTCACTCTAGCCAATGGAACGGTTTTTGGTTTAAATGCAAGTGTCTGGACCAAAGATAAAGAAAAGGCGAGAAGAGTGGCATCCAGGCTGGTATCCGGAGCTGTCGTTATCAATGATGTCATCATAACTGTTGCGAACCATGGTTTGCCATTTGGCGGAACAAAGGATAGCGGGATTGGACGGTATCACGCTGAGGGTGGACTGCGAATATTTTGTCATGAAAAAGCGATTATGGAAGACCTAGGCTTAATGAATTCGGAAATACATTGGTACCCTTACAAAGGGAAATATCCTCTTTTTCTTAACTTATTCAAAAACTATTTCGGAGAAAAGAGAAATTGGCTGTCATTTGCCAAAGACTATTTAGCCTTACTTAAAATAAAATAACTATAATGCCGTTCCTTTTGATAAAGGAATGGCATTTTTATGTATAGGTTAAATATCTTTAACAATTTTTTGGAAAAATGATAGTTGATGGCCTTAATTGGACACTCTAAAACCATCAGGAGAGTGTGCTGAGTTTTATGAAGCAGGATAAATTCGCAAATTGCTGTTTTACGGCTTAACACATGCTTGTTCGATCGTTGTTCATACTTTGAGTTCAATCATGGAGGAATATATGAAAAACGCAAAGGTGCGAAAAGAGCTAAATAAAACGATTAAAGGATGAATCTAGAGTGGCCAATAAAAAGAAACTAACCAAACTAGAAGCGGTGATGTGGAGCATAGCACTCCCAGGTTTCGCACAACTCCTTACCGGCAACTTAATCAAGGGAATATTATTTGTCGTGCTTGAGTTCCTGGTGAATGTATATAGTAATTTCAATAAGGGAATTATGCTGAGCTTTTTGGGTGAGACGGAAAAAGCTTTACAGGTAATGGATGTTCAATGGCTGATGTTTTACCCTTGTTTATATATGTTTGCAATGTGGGATGCATACCGCAGTGTAATGCCCGATGATGAGAAGCTGACTTTTTTGCCTTTTGTTTTCTCCGCCTACTTTGTAACCGTAGGATTGATGGTTTCTCCAAAGGTAAAGATTATGGGAGTATTTCCAGGCCCGGTATTTCTGCCAATGCTCTTTGTGATTCCAGGTGTGATTTCTGGATTTTTAATCAGAAAAGTATTATTGAAATTCTATGCCGACTGATCTTTGTATCATGTTTTTAAATAGCTGCATATAATATTAAAGAGACGTACTAAACGAATCACTAATTAAGTGTAGAAATGGACTCATTCCAAATTGAATAGTATCTTCCAAAGGGGAGTAGCTGTTAGGGAAACCTAAAGCAAAGTCGTCATTTCATGGGAATATTCCATCGGCTTTGTTGGCATGTACATATGCTTAGCAAGACCTTTGCCGCCTGGCAGAGGTCTTTTTTGTGATTTGAAATCCAAAAATTGTGCCTTTATCAGCGGGGAGTATTGTAAATAATAAGAACCGGAGGGTGACAAAAATGGATTTAGCGATGCTGCTTGAATATGGTTGGGTATTGATTGTTCTTGTTGGGCTGGAAGGAATTCTCGCCGCAGATAATGCCGTTGTCATGGCGGTAATGGTAAAACACCTCCCAAACGATCAGCAAAAAAAAGCCTTGTTTTATGGCTTATTTGGAGCATTTATATTTCGATTTGCGACATTGTTCATGATTTCCTTGCTGGCAGATGTATGGCAGGTTCAGGCACTTGGCGCGCTATATCTTCTATTCATTTCCAGCAGTCATTTAATCAGGAATTATGCAAATACAGGCAATAACGAGAAGGAAAAACAGGTTAAGCCTTCGAAGTCGTCATTTTGGAAGACGGTCCTAAAAGTGGAGCTTGCAGACATCGCCTTTGCAATCGATTCGATGCTTGCGGCTGTTGCTCTTGCAGTTACGCTGACACCTAGTGGCTGGTTTAGGATCGGCGGCATTGATGGTGGACAATTTATTGTCATGTTCCTGGGAGGCATCATTGGACTTGTTATTATGAGGTTTGCGGCTAACTGGTTTGTGAAGCTATTAAAAGAACGACCGACGCTTGAAACGGCTGCCTTTTTAATTGTTGGCTGGGTTGGAGTAAAACTAGCAGTCTTCACGCTTGCTCATCCAGAAATCGGGGTAATTGACCGACATTTTCCTGAATCGTTAATCTGGAAGTTAATATTCTGGATTGTTTTAATTTCGATTGCTATAGGGGGATATATTTTTTCTGCCCGAAAACTCCAAATGCAGCATGATTCATAAAGGCTTTTAATGCGAAAGCAGTCGTAAATTCAGGATTTATCAACGAAAAAGAAAGACTTCAGTCACAAATTGACTGAAGTTTTTTAATTTTTTTTTCAAAAACCCCCATAAAAACCTCCAGTGCAAACGTAACCATTTAGTGATTAAAGCGGCCGCTTCCAAAAAATTATGAGGTGAACAGAGAATGAAGAAACTTTCCAACCAAGAGATGAAGAAAATTGCAAAAAGTACATTGGCTCTAGTGCTTGCCGGTACATTTACATTTTCACCAATTGCTATGGCAGAAGAAAATACAACAGAGTACGAAACAGTAGATTTACAAACTGTTAGCCCAGAGGATATTGAGGATGCAAAAACTCAAGTTGATGAGCTTGCAGAAACGAACCCATCTTTAATTCCTGGAGATTTCTTCTACTTTGCAAAAATAGCATTGGAAAAAATCAGGCTTGCTTTCACTTTTGATAAGGCTGAGGAAGCAGAATTGCTTGCTACATACGCAGCAGAACGTTTAGCTGAAGCTAGCGAACTGTTTGCAGCAGGAAAAGAAGACGAAGCACTTGAGGTAATCGAGACTGCTGTTAAATACATGGAAAATTCACAGGTCATCGTTGATGAAGAGAAGACAAACGATGAAACAGAAAAAGAAGAAGATGTAAAAACAGAAGAAGGAACAGTTTCAGATGATGTGACTGAATCTAAAAATGAAACGGATTCTGAAGCAGATGTAGAAGATGAAAATAAACAAGAAGCACCTGCAGACGGAGACGATGTAGTTGCTGAAGTTCCAAGCGATGATGCAGATGCGGAAACGGAAGAAGAAGCAGAAGACGTCACAGCTGAAAATCCATATGAAGAAATTGAAGGCATCCTAAGGCAAAATATTATCGCTTTGAAAGCAGCAATGGAGCATGTAGGTAATGACAAAGCAAAAGCTGCCCTTCAAAAGAATATAGACAAAACTTACGCAAAAATGGCCAAGAAGCTTGCTAAATTGGAAGAAAAATATGCTGAAAAGCCTGAAGAAGAAGAAAATGAAACAACTGAACCTGTAATAGTTGAACCAGTTGTAACTGATCTTGAGCCAGCCGATCAAGTTGAAGAGCAGAAAGAAGCACCAGCCGAAGAACCTGCAGATGAAACTGTGCCAGCAGATGATGACACTGTAGTTGCTCCTGTTGTTGCTCCAGCAAAATCCGTAAAAGAACAGGCAAAACAACTGAAAAAAGCTGAAAAAGCTGCTGAGAAGCAAGAACGCAAGGCTGTTCATCAAGAACGCAAAGCTGCAAAGAAAGAAGAAAAACATCAAGCAAAGCAAGAACGTTCTCATAAAAAGGAAGAACATAAGCAGCAAAAAGGTCATGAAGGCAAGGGCAAAGGTCATCAAAATGGCGAAAGCAAAGGTAATGGAAAACATTGAATAAGTTTGAACAATAGACTCGAAAAGATAGCCATTCCAGGCTATCTTTTCACTGCCTAACCACAATAGAGAATTGACATGATATGATATAATGTGGTGAGAAAAGAGGTGAGGCTATTGCTAAGTTTATTGTTCATGGCAAAGAAACGGCGCAGACCATTGGAAGAGACAGTGGAAAAAATCCATCAGGGGGATGCAGCTTTAAGGGATGAATTGATTGATTCTTATAAGCCTTTTATTGCAAAGACCGTTTCAGCTGTCTGCAAGAGATACATACATGAATCGGACGATGAATTTAGCATTGGCCTCATCGCCTTTAATGAGGCAATCCAAAAATATTCATCTGAAAAAGGTAATTCATTATTAAGCTTTGCCGAAGTAATGATCAAGCGGAGAGTGATTGATTATATCCGCCAGCAGAGCAGAAACCAGAGCTTAAGTTTTAATATATCAAATGATCCTTCTGAGGAAGAGCAGCAGCGTTCAACAATTGAAGATGAGCTTTCTCTTGATGACTTCAGGAAAAAAACAGAACAAGAACTAAGGCGGGAGGAAATCATTCAATTCCAGAGTATACTGAAGGAATTTGATCTTTCTTTTCAGGATCTGCTCAATCAATCGCCGAAGCATGCGGATGCGCGTAAGAATGCCATGCTCGTTGCTCAAGCGATGGTTGAAAACGAAGAATTAAAGAATTTGCTTCTGGATAAAAAGCGCTTGCCAATCAAGCATTTAGAAGAGATGGTTGATGTCAGCCGAAAGACTATAGAGAGAAACAGAAAATATATCATTGCCATCGCACTGATCTTACTTGGGGATTATATTTATTTAAAGGATTATATTAAAGGGGTGTTAGAGACATGAGAAAAGGAGTTATCCTTGAAATCAATGATCTTTACCTAACATTGTTGACCCCCGAAGGTGAGTTTTTACAAGCCCGAAAGCTTCAACAAGATTATCAGGTAGGAGAAGAAATTCATTTTTTTCCAGAAATGTCCACAGATAAAAGAAAGAAATTCAATCTTTCATTTTTAAATAGTTTTAAAGCAAGAACAATTGCACTTACTGCAGCATTGATGATGGTTATGACCGCATTCCTTCCGGTTTATCAAAGCGGGCAGGTATACGCGTATATGTCCATTGATGTAAATCCGAGTATCGAATTAGCTGTAAGCGATGAACTAAAAGTACTGCGTTTAACAGGTTACAATCCAGAAGGCAAAGAAATCATTGAAGAACTTGATGGCTGGAAAAAGAAAGATGCAGCCAAGGTAGCTGAAATGATTCTAGATAAAATCGAAGACAAAGGATTTTTCAATCAAAAGCATGACATTGTGATAGCCACAGTCCATAACGGTAAGGTTAATAAGGCAGTTGACAGGAAATTGGAAGAGAAAATTTCTGAAATAAAAAAGGCCACACAAGAAGAAAATCTTGAGCTTAAGGTTATGCAGGGCACAAATGAAGAGCGTAAGAATGCCAAAAAGCAAGGGCTGACAACAGGAGTTTATAAAGAAAAGCAGATTGAAAAAACTAAACCAGTTTCGATGCCTGCTAAACAGAAAATTAAACCAGAAGCTGCTAAGAAAAAGCCTGTTACCCCATTGAAACCGCAGCCGAAACCAGAACAAAAAGATACAGTGCAGCCGAAGAAACATGAGGCACCCGGGCAAATAAAGAAGACTTCTGAGCCGTCAAAGACTAACCACGGAAAGTCAACTGATAGAAATAAAGGACAGGATCAGAAGGATCATCGAAAAAGCAATAATGAAAATACTAACAAAAGCCAAGGCGATAATCAAAATCGAGGCAAAGGCCAAAAGTATGGCAACAGCAGCCAAATGGACAATGGAAGAACAGAAACGAGAAAAAAAAACAACAATATTAAACAAGAACCAAATGACAAATCTCACGGTAAACAAGGCCGTCATAATGGTCAACATAATGGCCATAACAATAAAGATTAAAAACTTTAAAAGTCCGGAATTAACTTCCGGACTTTTTTCCATTTTTATATTCAATTGTTATTGTTGGTTTTTACCTGAAAGCTGTGCTTGTGCCTGTTGTACCAGACGCTTAGTAATTTCCCCGCCTACTGATCCGTTAGCTCTTGATACAGTATCAGAACCAAGGTTCACGCCGAATTCCTGAGCGATTTCATATTTTACCTGGTCCATGAATTGTTCTACTCCTGGAACCAGCAATTTATTTGAACTTCTTGCCATGGTTGTCAACTCCTATTTAGGTATACAGAGAGAACTCTCTGTAAATATAGTGTTATCAATTGTGCCCGGTTCATGAATGGTAAAGTTTTTTTATATTGGATATTATTTCGCGTGAATCGGAATTTTTTAGTAGCACACGATATTATAAAAGGGAACTGCAGGAAAATACTTTATTATTCAGTTGATATTCTTTATCATAGGTATGTATATGAATTAGGGTCGAAAGGAATCAATTATGTGGATTAAATTTAGAAAGAAACTGGATAAACTAACACCTGCTCAAATCATCGTCACATATTATCTGTTAGCAGTTGTCATTGCAATGAGCTTGCTAAGTCTTCCAATTGCTATTCGTCCTGGGGCAAAATGGTCATTTATGGATGCAATGTTTACTGCGGCAAGTGCAGTGAGTGTGACAGGATTATCGACGATAAGTGTCCGTGATACATTCACCACTCCTGGTATTTTCATACTAATGTTTGTCCTTCAATTTGGCGGCATTGGGGTAATGGCCCTAGGTACATTTTTCTGGTTGATCATTAGGAAGAAAATTGGCCTTAGAGAACGAAGGCTGATTATGACGGATCAAAACCAGACAACAATGTCTGGACTCGTCAAACTGCTTAAGGAAATTCTTGTCATTATAGTCTTAATAGAATTGATAGGCGCTTTAATATTGGGCTTGTATTTTATGAAATTCTTTCCTTCACGGGAAGAAGCGTTTTTGCAGGGCTTGTTTGCATCAATAAGTGCTACTACAAATGCCGGTTTTGATATAACTGGTGCTTCCCTGATCCCTTTTGCCCATGATTATTTTGTGCAAAGCATAAATATTGTTTTGTTGACACTTGGGGCGATTGGCTTTCCTGTCCTTATAGAATTGAAAGGATTTTTATTTAGAAAGAATAAGAAGAAACCTTATCCATTTTCTCTTTTTACTAAAATCACAACCATTACGTTTTTGGGTCTTTTAGTTTTCGGGACAGCGGCTATTTTTATTTTGGAAAATAATCATTTTTTTGCTGATAAATCATGGCATTCTGCTTTATTTTATTCCTTGTTCCAGTCATCGTCCACAAGGAATGGCGGGTTGGCAACAATGAATGTCAGTGATTTCTCTGATCCTACATTGCTGATCTTGAGTGTTCTGATGTTCATTGGTGCTTCCCCCAGCTCGGTTGGAGGAGGAATACGTACCACAACCTTTGCCCTTAACCTATTGTTTCTCTATCATTTCGCTCGAGGTAAGAGATCAGTGAAAATCTTCAATAGAGAACTGCATCAGGAAGATATCATTAAGTCGCTTGTTGTAACCATTATGGCAATCATCATTTGTTTTTTATCGGTAATTATATTAATGGCAACTGAGAATCAGCCAATGATGGCAATTATCTTTGAAGTATCTTCAGCATTTGGGACGACAGGACTGTCTATGGGAATTACTCCGGAGTTAAGTACAGTCGGTAAGTCGATTATCATTGTCTTGATGTTTATCGGCCGGGTAGGAGTTATTTCATTTTTGTTGTTGATTGCTAAAAAAACGGATAAAGAAAGTATACATTATCCAAAAGAACGAATTATTATTGGATAAACGATTAGATCCGGGGAATCCCCGGATCTTTCTATATGGTGAGATGATAAACTATAACCCCTTTAGTCCTGTCCCTTACTTACATCGATTGTTGGATGCATAAAAGGGAAAGCCTGAGGCTTCCGCTTCTCTTCTAGCAGTTCCCTGTTTTCAGCTGAATTCCAGCCTATATCGTTGGTAGGATGAACCCATTCGTTACCTGCCATAATAGCAGGGTCAGTTTCCTCACTCCAGTTTTCCAGAGGAGAACTTTGAGAGGCATACAGACTGTCCCCGATGATGACGCCATGTTCATTTATGAAAGGGGCCTCCATTTGAATCCCTGTATCTTTAAAGCTTGGAGCATTCACCTGATGAGGCAATGTTTCATCAATATCCAAAGGTTTGAGGATTGGATGATCTTTTACCATAGTAGCCCTCCTTTTTAGTCTATTTTTTGGATATAGGGAGGATTTTATTAGGAGTCACCCTTTGTAAAATTAGGCAATCAAATTCGTACATAGCTCTTAAGCAAATGAAAAAAATAGTACTATGGAGGTGGATCATATGGCTAAACGGAAAGCAGAAAGAAATGCTTTAGAAAAATACACAAACACACCTAAGAAAAATATTCAGGAATCAGAATTCAGCGCTGAATTTTCATCGGGTGAAGATGCCGGAAAATTTGCTAACAGGAATTCAAAGCAAGGCAGGAAAGGAAGAGCTTAAATGAAAAAGCATGAAGAAAGGCACCAAAAGCCTTATAATGTAGAGTTTGGCATGGAATTTGGGGATATAAATGCCAGCAAGCTTTATGAACTGCCGTTTGCAGGAAGAAAAGGTAATCCAAAGTCTAAAAAAGAAAAATAGGGATTCTCTGAGAACATAAAAAGCCGGCTTTAGCTTGTCGACAAAGATACAGGTCACAGATCAGTTATTGAAAACCTGTTGATTGGAGTGGGAGGCGCGAAGACTCCTCCGAAAATGCTTTCATCGTGCGTGGTCAGATCCGAGGAAGCTATTCAGTG
>NZ_JBALQL010000047.1:14831-26739 GCF_036964885.1 Bacillus sp. JJ1122
CCCCGCGGAAAGCGAAGCGTCTGGAATGGAAATCAACAGCCCCATTTAACTATCCAAATAAAATAAGACTGTAGACAACCACGATTTTCATCGAGTTTGTCTACAATCTGAAGCCGGCGATTAAGCCGGCTTTACATTTTCTTCAGAGAATGGGAAGAAATCCGGTTTCTCTGTTTTAGGATCAAAATAAACAAGCATATATGAAGGCGACATTACAATCTCTCCTGCTTTCAGATAGCTTTCGAGGTCGATTGAAATTTCTTCAATCAACGTATGCTTATATAGGTCTTTTTCATTAATATTAAGATCTGCATAACGAATTCCAAGTGCTTCAGGGTGCTGGATGATTCCTCGGTATATTTCAGATTTCTGCTTCTTATCCGACTGCAATTCCCACCATGGTTTTCTAGGCTTGTATTTCATGCTCGCAAGATAGTCATACTTCATTAAGCTTTGAATCGTCTCAATATCATCAGTGCCCTTTTCCTGGAGGAAATGAAATAGCCTCTTGTAAAGGTCTTCAAGCTGATGACCAATCCTTGACCACCCATTTTGTTCCCAGTGAGAGCCAAACTCCTGGAAGAAATCAAACGGAGTAGGGAACACGTTTGTGACAAGATATTCAACAGTCATATCCATCCTATGATCATTCCAGTATTTTTCCAGTACATCTTCAACTTGTTTTATTTTTATAATGTCGTTAAAATCAAGGATATTATTTCCTAAGATCTCATATGGAGAATGATCCATATAAATATATTCATGCTGAGCAGCCCGTAGCCTCAGTCCAGTTCCGCGCAGCATTTTCAGGAAACCAAGCTGAAGCTCCTCTGGTCTCATAGCGAATACATCATTAAAAGTCTTCTTGAAGGAGTTATAGTCTTCTTCAGGCAATCCGGCAATCAAGTCAAGATGCTGGTCAATCTTGCCGCCTTCCTTGACCATGGTAACTGTTCGCTTCAGCTTTTCAAAATTCTGCTTACGCATGACTAGTTCATTTGTGTAGTCATTAGTCGACTGTACTCCAATTTCAAAACGGAATAAGCCTGCAGGGGCTTCCTGATTCAAGAATTCGATGACTTCAGGTCTCATAATATCTGCTGTGATTTCAAATTGGAATACGGTACCTGGCAAATGCTCATCTATTAGGAACCTGAACATTTCCATCGCATAGCTTCTGCTGATATTAAAGGTTCTGTCGACGAATTTAATCGTTTTGGCTCCGTTCGCCATTAAATAGCGAATATCATCCTTAATTTTCTCTCTGTCAAAATAGCGGACTCCCACTTCAATCGATGACAGGCAGAATTGGCAGCTGAAAGGGCAGCCGCGGCTTGTTTCAATATATGTGACCCTCTTGGAAAGATGGGGGACATCCTCTTCAAAGCGATAAGGTGATGGGAGTTCCTTTAAATCCAGCTTATTTTGCTGAGGATTTATCTGGATACTGCCATTAGTTCTGAAAGCAATCCCTGGTACTTTTGTAAAGTTCTGGTCACCCTCGATTTCAGTCAGCAGCTGCTTGAATGTTTGTTCACCTTCGCCGATGACAATGAAATCAAACTCCTCGACTTCCTGCATCCAATCCATCACATCATAGGTAACTTCAGGGCCGCCAACGACAATTTTAATTGAAGGATCAATTTTCTTTATCATTTTGATTACTTTAATGCTTTCTTCGATATTCCAAATATAACAACTGAAGCCAATTACATCAGGCTTCTTTTGGATTAAATCCGTGACAATATTAATGATAGGATCTTTAATTGTATATTCGGTCAGCTTAATATCGTAATCAGGAGATGCGTATGCTTTTAAGTACCTGATTGCAAGATTGGTGTGTATATATTTCGCGTTAAGCGTTGTTAAAACGATATTCATTTATAAAATCTCCTTTAGAAAAATCCAGCAGCAAATCAACTTTAAATTATATCTCAGTTTAGACAAAAAAGACAGTTGAAATCCTGTCCAGTAGTTGTTTATCTCAATATAGATGGTTGATTTCCACTCCAGCCCTCGCTTTCCTCGGGGCGACTGGTGCGCCCGGAGAATTCTGAACAGCTTCCTCCAATTTTCTTAAGCCCGATGGAAATACGTTAGCACTTTCGGAGAAGTCGCTGTCATTTCCTCCTTTCAACAGTGGTTAAATATCATCATCAGCTTAAACATTCCATCAGTATGAAAAAGAGCCATCTGGAATTGATGGCTCTTTCATGAATCCTATATTAAATTACCTATAATCCTAATTGCTTAACATCTTTTTACGGTAAAATCTAACCATCGCAGCAAATCTGGCTTTTAAGCGATTAATCCTAGACGTTTTAAATTCGATTAATGGCTGTGCGATTGCAGCTGCGTACTTGCTGGATAACAATAGCGTGAGAAGCAATGCTATCATCGCCAGCAGCAAAAAACGTTCTGGGCTTTGGAAAAAGTCCTGTACATGGCTCTCGCGGAATGTGCGAACAAAGAACCCGTGCAGAAGATAAACGTACAGCGTATTTTTTCCAAGATCCGTAAAGAAATATTCCTTTTTTGGAACGATTGTCAAAAAGCTGAACACCATCATCAAACTTAATAAATAAAAAGCTAATCGTGTGAACATGCTTGAGATCGATGCAGCTTCCATTTCTGAATAAGGTTTTGATCCGAGCAGCCATTTATAATCGATTTCCGGATTGAAGTAGAATCCAAGAAAAACAATTGCAAAAGCAAACAAAGCGCCGACTTTAAAAGCTGGTGTAGTCAGTACGCGGATATGGTCCTTCGTCAGGTGGTATCCAAGAAGGAACAATGGAAAGAAAACAAATGTCCTTGAAAGACTTAAATAGTTGGAAACCCAATCGAAATATCCTACCCCCAGTCCCAATCCAAACGCTAGCAAAAGTCCCTTTGCCGGGCTTAGCCTAGAGAAGCCTATGAGCATAATGTTCCAGCAGAATAAACTAATCAGGAACCATAGAGACCAATGCGGATTCAATGGATCTACTGTAAAAGTCGACTTGTTATAGAGAAAATAATAGAAAACCGAGTAAATTAATTGAAAAATGATATATGGAAGTATCAATTTTCTGGCAATCTTTAAAACATACCCTTTTTTATTGAAGCCCCTTGCGAAAAATCCCGATACCAGGATGAATGCAGGCATATGAAATGTGTAAATGACTTTATATATATTGTAAATCATTTCATTGTCTTCAATAAAAGATCGCAGAAGATGGCCAAATACCACGAAAAAAATCAAGATGAATTTAGCATTGTCAAAGTAGTAATCTCGTTGCTTCATAAATCCTCCCTTATTTGAGAGACCCCCAAAATTCACTATAACCCTTTTACCCTTTTAACCCCATATAAAAACTATGTAAATAGCTGAAATTTAAGGGGGTTATTCCTTTAATCGGAAATTAAGACATCTGTACTACTACATAAGTATCTCTGTTATATATAAGAAACCGTAATAAAATACGGAAAAAAGAAGTGGTTTTTGGGTGTGTTCTAATAAAAAAATCAAAATGTTTGATTTATGTCACAGCTTTAAATTGATTTAGTCTTTAAAATTATAGATGGGGAATGTTGATAATTACCTTGAACAACCAAAATGGGGAGGGAGATTATGTCTATCTTACCGAAGAAGAATGAATTAGGATTTTATGAGATAAGACTTGAATCAATTGGAGGTCTCGGCGCAAACCTTGCCGGGAAGATGCTTGCAGAAGCCGGAGTACTTGGACTTGGATTAAATGGTTCCAACTTTTCTTCGTATGGATCAGAGAAAAAGGGATCGCCTGTAAAAAGTTTTGTTCGTTTTTGTGAGCCTGAAACAGAAATCAGGGTTCATAGTCCAATAGAGGAACCACATGTTGTAGGTGTCTTTCATGAAGCACTTTATAAAATGGTTGATGTAGTTAGCGGGTTGCGCCCGGATGGCATCATGCTTGTGAATTCTACAAGGGATTTTGATGACATAAAAAAAGATCTTCACCTTGAATATGGAACATTAGCAATTGTAGATGCACTTACAATTGCAGTGGAAGAAAAAACGAAAGTAAATACTGCGATGCTCGGAGCTTTGTATCGAATTGTTGATTTCCTGGATCCGGAAGCAATGAAAGATGTTATCCGCAAAACGTTTGAGAAGAAGTATCCTCATTTCGTCGAACCAAATATCAGGACATTTGAAAGAGGCTACAATGAAGTGCAATTCAAGACGTATGCAATGGATGAAAGAGCACAGGGTAAGGAGTTTAAACGTCCTCTGCCACTGCTTGGTTATGAAACACAGGAAATCGGGGGAGTACTCACTGCTCAGGCGAACAGCATTCTTAAGGATTTAAGCGGTTCAAGACAAGGATTTCTGCCAAAATTCGTTCAGGAGGAATGCATCAACTGTGCTGCCTGTGATACTGCCTGTCCGGATTACTGCTTTGTATGGGAAGAAGGAGAGGACAAACGCGGAAGAAAGCAAATGTTCCTTAAAGGCATCGATTATCAGTATTGCAAGGGCTGTCTGAAGTGTGTTGAAGCATGTCCAACTACGGCTTTATCTGATTTAAGAGAAATGATCGGATATGCGGATGAAAATAGAGTAAAGCATAATCATCCTTATGCGACTGGAGGGGTTTATTAATGTCCATTTTAGAAGAAAACTTGAAAACAATGGCTGCAGCTGAACAGATTACTACGTTTGAGTCAGGGAATGAAATGGCTGCGATGGCTGCAGCACAAATTAATTATCATATCATGGGCTATTTTCCAATTACCCCTTCTACAGAAATCGCTCAATTTCTGGACCAGATGAAATCGCGTGGTGAGCATGACATCAAACTCATCCCTGCAGACGGTGAACATGGTTCTGCAGGTATTTGTTACGGAGCTGCCGCTACGGGTGCCCGTGTGTTTAATGCGACAAGTGCAAATGGCCTCATGTATATGCTTGAACAGCTGCCAGTTCAATCTGGTACTCGGTATCCGATGGTGATGAACCTGGTAACAAGATCAATCAGCGGGCCGCTTGATATTCGCGGGGACCACTCTGACTTATATTTTGCATTGAATACTGGTTGGGTTATTTTGACGGCCAGGACTCCACAGGCCGTTTACGATATGAATATTATGGCGCTGAAAATCGCCGAGCATTCTGATGTTCGTCTTCCGGTAATGGTCGCTTATGATGGATTTTTTACATCCCATCAAAAGCGTAAAGTAAATTATTTTAAAGAGCGGGCAGTAGTCCAAAAATTTGTCGGGGAGTGCCCTACGGAATACAATTTTGCAAGAGATCCGAAAAAACCAGTGACAATCGGTGCACATATGAATGGCGATGATTTAATCAATAACCATTTCCAGCAATCTGAAGCTATGTACAAAGCAAAAGATATTTATAAAGAGGTTGCAGCCGACTATGCAAAATTGTCAGGAAGAAATTATGAAATCCTCGATCTATACAAAATGGAGGATGCAGAAGTTGCGTTATTCCTGTTAAATTCAGCAGCCGAATCTGCAAAGGATGTAGTCGACAAGCTTCGTGAGCAGGGAATCAAGGCCGGTGTGATAAGTCCTAACATCATCCGCCCATTCCCGGCACAAGAAATCAGGGAAGCGCTTAAGAATGTTAAGTCATTGCTTGTGGGTGAGCGGGCGGATTCGTACGGCGGACATGGCCCTAACCTGACACATGAAATTAAATCTGCCCTCCAGGAAGACAGAAGTAATGCAACGATTGTACAAAGCAGAGTGTTCGGTCTTGGAGGCAAGGATTTTTACGCAGATGATGCAGAAGCTTTCTTTGCAATGGCAATTTATGCAATGGAAAAGGGTTATGCCCAGAAGCCTTTTGATTACTATGGTCATATTCCTGGAGATCAGGAAAAAACGATGAAACAAGTCATTGAACCACAGCATGGTGATGTGTTTAAATCAGGTCTAATCGAGGTAGCCAGGGATGATGAAAAAAATAAGCTCAATGTGAAAATACCGCCATTACGCTCACTTACTTCCAAACCGAAGCGGATTGCATCAGGCCATGGTGCATGTCCTGGATGCGGTATTTTTGGCGGGCTTGAACTGTTCTTTAAAGGGATTGAAGGCGATCTAGTAGTCCTGTTCCAGACTGGCTGTGCCTATGTAGTGACAACTGCTTATCCGCATACTTCTCATAAGCAGACGACCATCCATAACCTTTTTCAGAATGGTGCTGCAACCTTATCAGGAACACTTGAAGCATTCCTCGAATTAAAGCGCAGGGGGGATATTGAAATTTCTGCAGATGCCACCTTTGTCATGGTTACAGGTGACGGAGGCATGGACATCGGCATGGGTTCAGCAATCGGTACTGCTTTACGCGGACACAAGCTGATCATGCTGGAATATGATAACGAGGGCTATATGAATACAGGTTCACAGCTGAGCTACTCAACGCCGTTTGGCCATATGACAAGTACATCGAATGTCGGCAAAGCTCAAAAGGGAAAGGCGTTCCATCATAAGGATACAGCCCAGATCATGGCATCAACGAACATTCCTTATGTCTTTACAGGAACAGAGGCATTTCCTCAGGACCTTGTCAAAAAGGCCGCCAAGGCACAATGGTATGCGCAAAATGTTGGAACGGTCTATGGCAAGCTGCTGATCACTTGTCCGTTAAACTGGAAATCAGAAGACCGTTATGGACAGACAATCGTAGAGGCTGCAGTCAATTCCAACTTCTTCCCGCTATATGAGGTTGAAGAGGGAATCACGAATATCACCTATGATCCAGAAGCCAAGAATAAAAAGATGCCTTTAGCAGAGTGGTTGAAATACATGGGGAAAACAAAGCATCTACTCAAAGAGGAAAACAGTGAAATGCTTGCTGAATTTGAGCAAGAAGTCGAAAAAAGATGGCAGCGCCTGAAAGCAAAGCACGAAAACGAGTACTTATAAAAATTGTAGAAGCAGGGATAATTTCCTTGCTTCTATTTTTTTGCCTTTTTCTATTTTTCATATTCCGTTTGTTTAGATTCTAAGTATACAAGGTTCATGGTACCTGAAAAGGGAGATGGAGGTTCTATCCTTAAAACCAAACATAGTTATCAAGTAAAACCAGTAAGTAAAATAAAACGAAAAAATCCCCGATTTTAAAGGGATTTTTACCATTGATGTAGAAACTACTAGAAAAATGGGAATTCGACAAGGAGGCTTTCGGGTGAGTAGTGCTAACAGCCTTGATGAAATAAAGGCACTGAAAGAGAAAATAGCCGTATTAGAACGTGAAAATTCTTCGTTAAGAGAGATCGCTTTTAATAAACAGCAAGTGACAGCGGACTGCTCTTTCGCTCCTGAATCCGCCATAGATCATAAAGAACCTTTTGAAAAAAGGTTTACTGAAAATGAAGGGCTGTTTAAAAACCTATTTTTCGAAACTCTGGATGGCATCGTATTTTGGGGCAAGTGCGGGAAAATATTTGCTGCAAATGAAGCTACATGCAAAATTTTTGGCTTAACAAACGAAGAGCTGCTGAAGTACAAAATCTCTGATTTCATTTACCAGAAAGATGAGAAATATAGCGAAATGAAACAAATTTTGAATGAAAAAGGTGCACTGCGCGAAGAGGCATTCTTTTTACTGCCGAGCGGGGAGAAAAAGCTGCTTGAATTCACCGTCAAGCTGAATGCTGGCGATGGATACAACATGACAATTGTCCGTGATATTAGTGATCGATATCGAATGGAACAGGAGCTCCGTAAAAGCGAAGAAAGGTTCAGGAAGATATTTGAGGGGTCCATTGAGGGAATGATTCTTTGGGATGAAAATTGTAATTTCTATGAAATTAATCCATCTGGTATGGAATATCTTGAACTAGCGCCAGAAGAGCCTGGGGAAAGAAATTTCAGGAAGTTATTTACTAGACTTGGGATCCCGGATGAAGAGATTGGAGAGAGAAAAGAGTCGCTTCTTCGTAAAGGTAGATTGGATGGCAGAATGTCCATCCAATTTGAAGAAGCCAGGATGAAGCATTTCGAATATACAGTAAAACACCATCTTGTCGACAAGTTGAACCTGATTATTTTTAGAAATATTACTGAGAAAGTAGAAATGGAGGCGCAGCTGCGCAAATCTGATACTCTAAACATCCTTGGTGAGCTTGCGGCAGGCATTGCGCATGAAATCCGAAACCCAATGACTGCGCTGAAGGGCTTTATCCAGCTGCTTGAAAGCAGTACTGGCGATGCGTACTCTTTATATTTCCAGGTTATCACTACTGAACTTCAACGGATTGATTCTATCATCAATGAATTCCTGATTCTAGCAAAGCCACAGGCAATTAAATATATCCATACAGATATTAAAAAAATCATGGGGGAAACGGTGGATCTTCTTAATGCCCAAGCTGTTCTGCATGATGTCCAATTTAAAACCATCTACGATCACGATTTGCCAGAGCTGCTCTGTGAACCCAATCAATTAAAAAAGGTCTTTATTAATATCATCAAAAACGCAATTGAAGTGATGCCAAAGGGCGGCTATGTTACTATCACAATCAGTCCGGCTCCTGGAGGACGGATACATATTAGCATCAGGGATGAAGGAGAAGGAATCCCAGCAGAAAAAGTAAAAAAACTTGGAGAGCCGTTTTACACGACAAAGGAAAGAGGCACTGGCCTTGGATTGATGGTAAGCTTTAAAATTATTGAGGAGCATGGTGGATCAATTGAGGTTGAAAGTGAGGTAGGACATGGAACAACCTTTCATATTTACCTTCCCTGCCAAAAAGAGCCGATGTGACTGAACATTCAATCAGACTGGTTCTTTTTTTAGGCTTTCCATTTTTAAATAATTGTATTATTATTAGAAACATACCTAATTAGATGTTTATTTAATTTGAATGGAGTGAAATTATGCAGCTTGACAAAATTGTCGCTTTCCATAAAGCGATGGGAGATCCGACTAGGATAAGGATTGTCGCTTTGCTGGGGAATGGTCCATTACATGGGCAGGCGATTGCCGGAAAACTGGGCCTTACACCACCCACGATTACTCATCACATTAAGAAGCTTCGTGATATCAACGTCATATATGAGCGCAGGGACAAAAACACAATTTATTTTCATTTAAACGGATCGGTCATTATGCAGCAGGCAAAGACTCTGAGCAAGCTGATTGAGAAAAAGGAAGGGGAGGTGGAAGCAATGATTGAGCGTAATTTGGAGAGCAAAAAAGTAATTGATAATTTCCTTACGAAAGACGGAAAGCTGAAGAATATTCCTGCACAGAGAAAGAAAAAATTGATGGTGTTCGAATACATTGTCCGTGGTTTAATGCCGGGGAAAAAGTATCCTGAGAAGGAGTTGAATGAATACATCAAGAAGTTTCATGATGACTATGCAACGATCAGGAGAGAATTCATCATCAACCATTATATGTACAGAGAAACTGGGATTTATGAACTGAATCCAGAAGAAATGTGGGCAAAGCCGGAATAACTTTTATAAGCTGAAAAACCGCTCCAGTCAAGGTGAGAGCGGTTTTTCTGAGTTAGAAAATAATTAATATAGTTCAGGTCTGCGATCTGCAAAAATAGGTATTCTGCTTCTCGCATCTATTACCTGGTCGAGGTCAATTTCAGCTGTAAGAATCTCCTGTTCTTCTCCTGCTTCAGCAATTATGTCTCCCCAAGGTCCTATTACCATGGAATGGCCTGCGAATTTATTATTAGGGTCAGATCCTGAACGATTGCAGGCAATTATATAGCACTGGTTTTCAATTGCCCGGGCAATGAGCAATGCCCTCCAGTGCTCAAGACGCTGGATCGGCCATTCAGCAACGACGAACATTGCTTCAACCTCCTCAAGAGCG
Organism: Bacillus sp. JJ1122; assembly: GCF_036964885.1. Taxonomy (NCBI): domain Bacteria; kingdom Bacillati; phylum Bacillota; class Bacilli; order Caryophanales; family Bacillaceae; genus Bacillus; species Bacillus sp. JJ1122. The sequence continues at coordinate 24,667 of NZ_JBALQL010000047.1, forward strand.
TGTGCGCGAACCCATTCAGGAAAGCGGATATCATAACAAATAAGCCCCGCAAATTTCCTGCTGTCTAAAGAAAAAAGACCTTTTTGCTTTCCTGCTGCAAGATATAAGTGCTCATCCATCAGCTGAAACAAATGCAATTTGCTATATTCCCCTGACAGCTCTCCACTCTTATTGAACACAAGCATTGTATTTTCAATGCCTTTTTCTGTTTTATTGGCTACAGAGCCACCGACTATGTGTGCCTGATATTTGGCAGCACTATCTTTTAAAAATGCTGCGGCTTCACGCGCCTCTTCATCTGCTTGACCTTCAAGATTTACTAAATCATATCCCGTAGTCCAAAGCTCTGGAAGTACGATGATATCTGGATTTTCAGTGCTGGATTTTTTCATTAGGCTGATTGCTGTTTCGTAGTTTTTTACTGGATTTCCGAAAGCAATGTCCATTTGCAGACAGGCTATTTTAAATTTCATCATCATTCACCGCCATAATTTCTGAAAATTATTTCTTTACAAGTTACTATTTACGTTATATCATTTGTGACTAGAATTTCAAATTAAAATTTTCAAAATATAATAAGTTTTTTAAGCAGGTGAAAAAATGGAGTTTCAACAATCAGACTTATTGAAAAGCCTGCCCAAGCAATTCTTTGCATCTCTCGTCCAAAAAGTAGGGAGATACACCGAGCTGGGGGCAGATGTAATTAACCTTGGTCAAGGGAACCCGGATCAGCCGACTCCTGGACATATTGTCGAAAAATTAAAAGAAGCGGCGGAGAATCCCCTTAACCATAAGTATTCTCCATTCAGGGGAATGCGCTCCTTCAAGGAAGCAGCGGCAGAATTTTATCAAAGAGAATACGGGGTCCATCTTGATCCTGAAGAAGAAATCGCGATTCTATTTGGCGGAAAGGCTGGCCTCGTTGAAATTCCTCAATGCTTGCTTAATCCAGGTGATACGATTCTTGTCCCTGACCCTGGGTATCCTGATTACTGGTCAGGTGTTGAACTGGCGAAAGCGAAAATGGTGACAATGCCTCTTAGGGAAGAAAATGGCTTTTTACCTGATTATTCGGAGATTAAAAAGGAAGTTTTATCCGAAGCAAAGTTGATGTTTCTTAACTACCCGAATAATCCAACAGGAGCCATCGCTGACGAGAATTTTTTTGACGACACAATCAAGTTTGCGAAAGAAAATGAAATTTGTGTCGTTCACGATTTTGCCTATGGCGCGATTGGGTTTGATGGAAAACATCCGTATAGTTTTTTACAGGCGGAAGGAGCTAAGGATGTTGGAATCGAAATTTATACCCTTTCTAAAACATATAATATGGCAGGCTGGCGTGTTGGCTTTGCTGCCGGGAACAAGAGTGTGATTGCGGCAATTAATTTGCTTCAGGACCATATGTACGTCAGCTTGTTTGGCGCTGTTCAGGAAGCGGCTGCAGAGGCCTTGCTGAGCTCACAGCAATGTGTTTCCGAGTTGAATGAATTGTACGAATCAAGAAGGAATGTACTGATTGAAGGCTTAAAAAAAATCGGATGGAATATTACTGCTCCTAAAGGTTCTTTTTTTGCATGGTTAAAAGTTCCTGAGCCATTCACCTCTATCGAATTCGCCGATTTCTTATTGGACAAAGCACATATTGCCGTTGCGCCAGGAGTGGGATTTGGAGAATATGGAGAAGGTTATGTCAGGGTAGGCTTGCTTACTTCGGAAGATCGCCTTCGGGAAGCTGTTAGCAGAATTGAAAGCTTAGGAATTTTCAAAAAACATATTGACAATAATTTAGTAACCTGACATAATCCTAATTAATAAAATTACTTTATCCAATTAAACCAATTAAATAACTTAATTAAATTATTTTCTTATCAAGAGCAGGCGGAGGGACGAGCCCGATGAAGCCCGGCAACCGACCCAGCATTTTTGCTGGGCACGGTGCTAATTCTTGCAGCGGAAGCTGATAGATAAGGAGATGTTAGTTTATTCATCTAACCTCTTCTTTTCGAAGAGGTTTTTTTATTAGGGTGTGGATAACTCAAGCCAGATTTGCCTAATCCAGCTCCAGCGCCT
>NZ_JBALQL010000047.1:26806-39217 GCF_036964885.1 Bacillus sp. JJ1122
GAACGACTTCATTGGTCGGTCCTCCAGCGCTTGTCGGGGCTGACCAAGGCGCTTGCGCTTTTTGTTCCTGCCAGTTCTAGCATGACGATTTTAGTTTTAGAAGGGAATGAGCTTCATGAGTGAAATTACAGCAACTTATATTGTACATGATTCAAAGCATAACCCAGAGAAAAAGGCCGAGGGAATCGCACTTGGACTGACTGTAGGTTCATGGACGGATTTGCCAGAGCTCGATCAAAAACAGCTAAAAAAACATAAAGGAAGAGTAGTTTCTGTTGAAGGAACCGGCCTTGACAGCAATTCAGAAACGGTTGCGACAATAAAAATTGCCTATCCTGCACTGAATTTTTCACCAGATCTGCCAGCGATTTTAACGACTGTCTTTGGAAAACTCTCACTTGATGGCAAAGTAAAATTAGTCGATCTCCAATTTGAGGATGAGCTCAAAAAAGTTTTCCCAGGACCACGATTTGGAATCGATGGCATCCGCAGTAAGTTAGGGGTTTATGATCGACCATTGTTGATGAGTATATTCAAAGGTGTGATTGGGCGCGATCTTGATTTCCTGCTTCAGCAATTACGGGAACAGAGTTTAGGTGGAGTAGACCTGATCAAAGATGATGAAATCCTGTTCGAAAATGAACTTACCCCATTTGAAAAGAGAATCTCAGAGGGAAAGAAGGTTTTGGCTGAGGTCTATGAAACTACTGGTCACAAAACCTTATATGCTGCCAACCTTACGGGAAGAACTTCCCAGTTAAGAGATAAAGCGAGGAAAGCGGCTGAACTGGGAGCTGATGCATTGTTATTCAATGTTTTTGCCTACGGATTGGATGTTCTCCAGGAACTGAGGGAGGACGATGAGATTAACTTGCCGATCATGGCTCATCCGGCTGTAAGCGGTGCTCTGACTTCTGCTGAAGATTATGGATTTTCCCATTCATTGCTCCTTGGTAAACTGCTTCGCTATGCAGGCGCAGATTTCTCCCTGTTCCCATCACCTTATGGAAGTGTTGCACTTGAAAAGCAGCAGGCCATTTCCATCTCAGATGCATTGACTGCCGAGGACCTCTTTAAAAAGAGCTTTCCGGTGCCTTCAGCTGGTATTCACCCTGGCATGGTACCACTATTAATCAATGATTTTGGAATGAATTCAATTATCAATGCAGGTGGCGGTGTCCATGGTCATCCAGGCGGGGCTCAAGGCGGAGGCAAAGCGTTCAGGCAAGCAATTGATACTGTGCTGAATGGTAAAACACTTGAAGAAGGAGCACTGGAGCATGATGAACTGAAGATCGCTCTAGCTCTATGGGGCTCATCTGAGGCGGTGTCCAAATGATAAATCCCGTAGTTTTCTGTGATTTTGACGGAACAGTAACTGAAAAAGACAATATTATCTCAATCATGAATAAATTTGCACCCCCTGGCTGGGATCAGCTGAAGGATGCCGTTCTTGAACGCCGTGTTTCAATCAGAGAAGGAGTCGGCAGGATGTTTTCTCTCCTGCCAGTTAGCTTGAAGGATGAAATCATCCAATATGCTGTAGATAATGCTAAGATCCGTCCGGGCTTTCAGGAATTTCTTGAGTTTGCGGAAGAGGAAGGTATCCCGGTATATATCGTCAGCGGCGGTATAGATTTTTTTATAGAACCAATCATTGAACGTTTTGGACCGTTTGCTGGAGTTTATTGCAATGGCTCTGATTTTTCCAATCAGACAATCAGAATTGAATGGCCGAATAGCTGTGATGAGCAATGTTCCAATGATTGCGGCTGCTGTAAGCCATCTATTATGAGAAAGCTTACTCAAAAAGAAACATATAAAATTGTCATAGGTGACTCGGTAACTGATTTTGAAGCTGCAAAGCAGGCAGACTTTGTATTCGCAAGAGATTATTTAAAAGCCAAATGTGAAGAATGGGCTATTCCCCATACACCGTTTGACACTTTCTACGATTGTATAGAAGCTCTTAAAACGAAGATAGGAGTGAGAGGATGAGCATTTTAGAAACAAAATGGGAAGAACTTGCTGATGTGAAAGCAGAACTTGCTGAGCGTGACTGGTTTATGGGAACAAGCGGCAATCTTGCGATCAAGGTAAACAGCGACCCTGTACAGTTCCTGGTTACAGCGAGCGGTAAGGATAAACGGAAACGCACCGAGGAAGACTTTTTGCTTGTCGATCAATTCGGGCGTGCAGTTGAGGAGACACATTTAAAGCCATCAGCCGAAACACTTCTGCACGTTGAAGTATATAGAATGACCAACGCTGGCTGCAGCTTGCATGTGCACACAATTGACAATAATGTCATTTCCGAAGTCTACGGAGACAGAGGCGAGGTTCAATTCCAGGGCCAGGAATTAATTAAAGCATTTGATAAGTGGGAGGAAGATGCTGTCCTCAAAATTCCCATTATTCCGAATTATGCACATATTCCTTCTTTGGCAAAAGCGTTTTCTGAGCATGTAAAAGGGGATACAGGAGCAGTCCTGATCAGGAATCACGGCATCACTGTTTGGGGCAGGAATGCCTTTGAGGCTAAGAAAATATTGGAGGCAACAGAATTCTTATTCCGATATCAATTAAGGCTCCTTGAGCATAAACCATTTCAGTTATTTAAAGTTGTTTAAAAGATATTACTAAAAAAAAGATAATAAGGGAGAGATTTTAAATGGCATTTATCGTAAAGCAAAATTCTAAGGAAAGAATTGTCGATCAGCAAGAAGTAGCTGCGTTTTTAGAGGGCCAGGAAGTAATCTATGAAAATTGGGATATTGAAAAGCTGCCGGCGAACCTGCAGGAAAAATTCTTGTTATCAGATGAAGAAAAACAGCAAATACTGGATGCTTTTAAGACTGAAATCGAGGATATCTCAAACCGCAGGGGTTATCAAGCTCAAGATGTCATTTCCCTATCAAGCAATACTCCGAATCTAGACCAGCTTCTTGCGAATTTCAAGCAGGAGCACCACCATACAGATGATGAAGTACGATTTATTGTCAGCGGCCATGGAGTGTTTGTGATCCAGGGGAAAGACGGAGAATTTTTTGAAGTATTCCTTGATCCTGGCGATTTGATTTCTGTACCAGAAAATGTGCGCCACTATTTCACTTTGCAGGATGACAGACAGGTGGTCGCAGTAAGGATTTTTGTAACGACAGAAGGATGGGTACCTATTTATGAGAACGAGAAAGTCAGCCAGTAACCCAGTATGCGTTTTCCAAGTTTAGAAGGGTGAATATTGTCGAAGAAAAAATTTTTAACAGAGAAATATGTCTTATTTTGCGAATCTATTTACATTGATACAAGCATTTGCAATAATTTTTCAAGTAATCTTTTATTTATTTAAGGAGTTAAAGTAGTAGAGGATTTATAGGAGGAATTATGAAGTGTATCAATCGCAAAGGGCCTTATTGAAGGAAATAGATCGCATGAGGGAACGAATGGTGACTTCTGCAAGTGAATCAGGTTATACAAGCGAGGAAACAATTCGCTTCAGCCAGGACTTGGACCGTTTGATATTTGAATATCAAACTTTATGCAAAGAGGCAGAAATTCAGAGGCAAAGAGGAAAACTCCTTTTTAGACAGATGATCTTGCTAACAAAAAAGCAATATATATTATCACATGCATAATTCGGTGCAATTGAATAAATGGGAAAAAAGAAGCAACTGCCTTATGGCAGTTGCTCAGACTGTAGACCAATTCGATAAAAGCGAGCTTGTCTACAGTTTTTTATTGGTTGGGAAGTAAAACAGGTCTGTTGATTTCCATTCCAGGCGCTTGGCTTTTCGCGGGGCTGGCGGTGAGCCTTCTCGTCGCTTCGCTCCTGCTGGGTCTCACCTGTCCAGCTGAACCCGCTGGAGTCTGCACGCCTGGCACTCCAATCAACGGAGTTTTAATAACTGATTCGTAAACTGTATCTTTGTCGACAAGCTGAGCCACTGCCATATCCAGCAGTGGCTATAATTTTCAACAATCTCTTTTGATGATTATAATTCATGCAATCAACCTCAAATCTCCACAATCCTCATTTCTATCTCAAAACATTACCTAGCACAATCCCCAATGAAAATTAACAATTTGATCAAAAATTCACGAGAATATGGCTGTATGTGATTTTTATCATAGTTTTTAATCGATCATTTTATATATTTTTAACATAGATAGGTTTTTATCAACGTAAGCTTATACACCCCACCATGCGCCACACATCCTTACCATTTCATACAATGGGCTTCATTTGATGCAAGACAGACTGGAATTGGTCTGTAGTATTACTCATTGCCTGCACTTCGATTATTCACTTTTTTATTTGTTGTACTATGCTTGTAAAGCGATTCATATATCGTACTACATGGCATTTTTTTATCTAGGCTGTTTTCGCTATGATTGTTGTTTTTCCAGCTATGATGATGCTCCTTAATAGAACTCTATGACAAGGATCAAGACAGTATCTCTTTTTTCTGGTCCTTAAATAGGTCAAACTGCAAAGCTAACGAAAAGAGCTATAGAAATCGCTTTCATAATTTAGTTGTTTGTTAATTAAGGAGGGGAACGAAGATCATGCACATTGTCGTTTGTGTCAAGCAAGTGCCCGATACGAAAATCATTAAAATCAATCCTAAGACGAATACCCTGGACCGGCGCAGCGCCCCAGCCATCCTAAATCCATATGATGCCCATGCTGTTCAGGAAGCCGTAAAAATCAAGAACAAAACAGGTGGTACGATTTCGGTATTATCAATGGGACCCCCACAGGCTGTAGCAGTCATTAAGAAGAGTGTAGAAATTGGAGCTGATCAAGGGTTTTTAATTTCAGACAGGGCTTTCGCAGGTGCAGATACTTTGGCAACTAGTTACGCACTTTCAAAGGCACTTGATAAAATTTCAAAAGAAGATCCTATTGATCTTATCATTTGCGGAAAGCATGCAATTGATGGGGATACGGGGCAGGTAGGACCGGGAATAGCAAGACGACTGGATATTCCGCCTATAACAAATGTTATCGAAGTTACGGAGACAAATGAAGAGGAAAAGTATGTCCATATCAAGCGTAAGCAAATCAACGGCTATGAAGTGATTCAATCGCAATTACCGTGTTTATTGACGGTTGAGAAAGAAATTAATGACATTGAATACGCACCGCTGCCAAACATGATCAATGCTGCACGATACGAGCCGGTAATATGGTCCGTAAATGACCTGGAAGATGTGGATAAAGCCCAATTGGGATTGAAAGGCTCACCGACAATTGTAGGTAAAATGTTCACGCCTCCTAAGCTTGAAGGCGGAAAGAGGATCGAGGGAGATTCAGATTCCCAGATTGAGCAGCTTATGGACGTTTTAATGGAACGAAAGGACCTATTCAAGCTGTTTTCATAAGCCATATTACTAGTTTTAAGTAAAGAATTGACTGCTAAATGGACTGCTTTGATATAGAACAAAGCACTTAGCTTTTGATTTATGCGTAACAACACTTCCTAGAGAAAAAGTCTTTTTAACATAAATGCGGCCAACTCTTGATTCCGATTTTAAGGAGGAATAACAGGATGCAAGAAAACCAGGGAGTCTGGGTATTCATTGAAGTAAATGAAGGGAAAATCGAGGGTGTTTCATTAGAATTGCTTGGTGCAGGCAGAAAGCTTGCAGATAAGCTAGAGGTACCGCTTTCCGGAGTAATGCTGGGTGAAGGTGTCCTTCCTATTGCAAACGAAGTCATTTATGCTGGAGCCGATCAGGTATATGTAGTTGATCATCCAGTGCTAAAAAATTATCGGACTGAATCTTACATGAAAGGTGTCTGCATCCTGGCCGAAAAGTATAAGCCGGAAATATTCCTTTATGGAGCAACGCCTAATGGAAAAGACCTGGCAAGTGCAGTCGCAACTGATTTAAGCACGGGCTTGACAGCGGACACGACAATGCTTGACGTCGATGTGGATAAAAGATTGCTAGAGGCAAGCCGTCCTGCATTCGGCGGGAATATCATGGCAACGATCCTCTGTAAAAAACACAGGCCGCAAATGGCAACAGTCCGCCCAAAGGTCATGAAGGCCCTTGAAGCTGATACGGAAAGAAAAGGGATCATTATCGAAGAAGAATTTAATCTTCGAGAAGAAGATATGCGGACAAAAGTGCTTGAAATTGTGAAGGACGTAACAAAAAAAGCAAGCCTTGCAGAGGCACATGTCATTGTTGCGGGTGGAAAAGGAATGGGCGACCCACAGGGCTTCCAGCTGATTCATGAACTAGCTGATGTCATCGGGGCAAGCGTAGGAGGAACGAGGGACGTTGTTGAAGCTGGCTGGCTAAAGCATGAGCAGCAAGTCGGTCAGACAGGCGAGACAGTCACCCCTAAAATCTATTTTGCGATTGGTATATCTGGCGCCATCCAGCATGTTGAAGGAATGAAAAACTCTGAGCTGATTATCGCCATCAATAAGGATCCGAATGCGCCGATTTTCGATGTAGCCACATATGGCATTGTTGGAGACGCGATGGAAATTGTGCCAAAGCTTATCCAGCAATTCAAAGAGCTCAGCAAAGAGAAAGGCGGGGAAATGAGCTATGCCTGAAAAATTTGATGTAATAGTTGTTGGTGCCGGACCTGCCGGAACTTCATGTGCGTACAGCTGTGCAAAAAGTGGGCTGAAGGTGTTATTGATTGAACGTGGAGAATATCCTGGAAGCAAGAACGTAATGGGGGGGGTTCTTTACCGTAAACAAATGGAAGAGATTATCCCTGAATTCTGGAAGGAAGCCCCATTGGAAAGGCCTGTCGTTGAACAGCGCTTTTGGATGATGGACAAAGAGTCAGTGGTTCAATTCGGCTATAAAGGTCTTGAGTGGGCGGTTGAACCATATAATAATTTTACGGTGCTTCGAGCACAGTTCGACCAATGGTTCGCCCAGAAAGCTGTTGAGGCCGGTGCACTCCTGATCAATGAGACAGTCGTGACAGAATGTATGGTTGAGAACGGCAAAGTGGTCGGGGTTCGCACAGATCGTCCAGATGGAGAGGCATTTGCTGATGTCGTTGTCCTCGCGGATGGTGTCAACTCATTGCTTTCCAAGCAGCTCGGCTTTCACAGGGAATTCCGTCCTGATGAGGTCGCATTGACTGTCATGGAAGTTGTTAATCTTCCAAAGGAAAAAATAAATGAACGATTCAATCTTGAAGGGAACCATGGAACAACAATTGAGATTTTCGGGGATTCAACAAAAGGAAACCTAGGTACAGCTTTTCTTTATACAAACAAAGATAGCTTGAATATCGGGGTCGGAACAACACTTTCAAGTATGATAAAAGCAAAGCTGAAACCATATGAACTGCTGGATTATTTGAAAAAACATCCGATGGTTCGCCCTTATCTTGAAGGAGGAGAGTCAGCCGAGTACCTTGCCCACCTGATTCCAGAAGGAGGCTATCATTCCGTTCCACGCGTGGCCGGAAATGGTGTGCTTGTGGTGGGGGATGCAGCACAGCTTGTAAACGCCATCCATCGCGAAGGCTCCAACATGGCTATGGCTTCAGGGAAAATGGCTGCAGAAGCTATCGTCGAAGCGAAGAAGGATGGTAACTTCAGTGAAAAGAGCCTGAATCGGTATAAAGAAGCCTTATATGGAAGCTTCATCATCAAGGACCTTGAAAAATACAAGGATGCTGCCCACACATTTGAGAAGTATCCGCAGTACTTTAAAGAGTACCTGCCGATGGTGAATCAGGCAATGAGCAAATTCTTTACGGTAGACGGAACACCGAAAAAAGAAAAGCAAAAAGAAATCATGCGCAGCATGACTGCTGAAAAAGGAACATTTAAGGTAATGCAGGACATCTATCGTGCATGGAAGGCGGTGAAATAATGTCAACGACTAACATCGAGGAAAAACAATATCTCTTAAGGTTTAAGTGTGACACAAAATCGCATCTCACTGTACTTGATCATGACGTCTGTATGACTCAATGCCCTGACAAACTCTGTACTGTTTTCTGCCCTGCGGAAGTATACAAATGGGAAGGTAAACGGATGCAGGTCGGTTATGAAGGCTGCCATGAATGCGGCAGCTGCAGGATCGGCTGTCCGTATCAGAACATTAAATGGGAATATCCAAAAGGCGGTCACGGAATCGTATTCAGGCTTGCTTAAACAACATATACGAAAAAAGCTGGTGGAGTGTCCACCAGCTTTTTTGCGATTGTAAGTAAAAAGAATGGAGGACTTTTGGTTTGACGAGGAATTGTCTCTAGATAAGTTATAGGAGCGCATTTTAGGATTGGTGAGGTGGAAAATCGTTCCTAGACAGGTTTGAGGAGTGTATTCAAGAATGGAAAAAGAAAGCAAGGTACTACCATAAAGTTATGTTATTTTGAGATTTTATTATATTCCTCATATGTAAGTTAATTCACAAATGGGTTCAAAAAGAGAAGAGCTAAATGAGAGGGGGTAGCTGAGGGAGCTAGCTGATTTTTTCTTGGAGCATTACGGTGTGAAGCTGGTCATTTCGGACTTCTAATTCTATATTCCTGGCAGCTTCCATAGCTTCATCAAAACGGTCATAGGAATCAGAAGAGAAAATTGGTGTGTAGGCGTCGTAGAATCCAGCTGAATCTGATTTATATATTATAACATTCCAGTGGTAATATTCTTTGTCACCAACTTGATAGCCTTGAAGCCCAATCAATAAGTGTGTATGAAGCAAATCAGGGTGAATGTCCAAGTAAGTTTTCTTATCACTATTGCCGGCTTGGATTAAAGCTTTCTCATAAAAATCACGGTAATCTGCGTTTTGCAAGGTTAGTTCACTCCTTTTACTATAAATTATAACTTTATTATATGTAAGGATTTCAGAAATTTGAAGGTAAATTGTTAAAATTTTTAGAAATTTTAACTAAATGTCATTTTTTCTTCACTTTTATCCGAGAATTCAATAGTTGTGATGCCCATCACAACTTAAAGAATAATTGGATTTTATACTATAAGTAATTAAAGAATAGGAGGTCGATGAAGATGTCTGGCTGCATGAGTGGACTAAATCAAGATTCCAGTTTTGCATTATCCGAGGGTCTACAGCAATTAAAGAGTGAGCACCCGCCATTGCTTAATAGGCTTGAAGAATTGTTGAATCTTTGTGTGAAAATAGAAGAAGGCGTGCAAATTGAGGAGAATTTCAATAAGCTGCGTCCTGCAGTGGTTGAGTTTCTTGCCGAGCTGGAACCGCATTCGGAGCGTGAAGAAGGAGTGCTGTTTGAGATGATGGCTGCACATATCGGCAGAGAAATGGGGCCGGTTGCTGTAATGGAATATGAGCATGATCAGGCTAAAAGATTCATAGGAACATTCCTTCACAACACCAAGAATGGAACTGGAGAATTACCAAAAGAGCAAATGATCCAAAATGCACAATTAATCAAAGATGCAAATTACACCCTTGTCAGCCATTTTTCAAAAGAGGAAAGCATTTTGTTTCCGATGGCAGAAAATCTGTTGACAGAAGATGAAAAGCAGGAACTGGCTGCGCGGATAAAATTAATCTAATTCCATAACAAAAGGGGTGATGCAGGGAATTTAGAACCCTCGCATCACCCCTCTTTAATATAGTGTTAAAAGCTGGCTCATCAAAATACTCATTCAGCCTGATGCGGAGCATCTTTCAGCACCGAAAAGAATCTTGAACCTGCTTTTGCATGAAATACCGTAACAAGAAAAGTTATTATGCTTCTGTTATCGTAACTAATTTTATGTCCTTGGTATCGAATCGGTGAAATACATTATCTTCACAGGTAAATTCTATGATACCCTCATAATCCTTAGCGTCCTGGATGGCATCAGAAATATTTTCTACCTCGATAGGACGTGATACAGAAAAATCTTTTTCGAAAAAATAGTTGATGTTAAATTTAGACATGTTAATCTCCCTTCCTGATGTGCTCCTTACATTATTCCTTAAGCAGAGGATGCCTAAACGTAAATCAACAAATGGAAAATTTTTTAATTGTTCCATTTCGCAAGCTTCGCGTCAGATGGAAGGAATAGTGTCATTATGCCTAACAACGGTAGGAAGCCGACACCCATGATCATTTTAGGCAAGCCAATCAAATCGGCTAAAGATCCGAGGCCTACTGAACCAATTGCTCCCATTCCAAAAGCCAGCCCTACTGTCAGACCTGCCATGGTGCCTATCTTGCCTGGAACTAGCTCTTGTGCATAAACGACTGTGACCGAAAAACTCGACATCAAGATAAAGCCGCTGACAGTTAACAGGATAAATGCCACGGTAAATGGAACAAATGGAATGATGGCTGACAAAGGTGCTGTCGCTACCATGGAGATAAAAATAATATTCTTTTTCCCAAAACGATCTGCGAGCGGACCGCCAAAAAAAGTGCCGACTGCTCCAGCTACAAGGAAGGCAAACAGGAACAGCTGGGATTCTTTTATTGTCAGGCCATATTTATCAATTGCATAGAACGCATAAAAATTAGTCATTCCTGATATATACCATGAACGGGCGAAAATCAAAAATAGAATCAGGATAAGTGCTATTTTAATATTTTTCGAGATTCCTTTGTTGTCTTGTTTGCTGACTTGCTTAACTTTTGAAGTAATTTTCTCGAAATCCAGTTTTCGGGTATACCAGGAAGCAATATACACAAGCAAGGCAACTGCAAATGCAGCCACTATCGTGAACCATGCTGCACCAATCTGGCCAAGCGGCACAAGTATGAGTGCTGTGATCAACGGAGCGAGTGCTTGACCCGAATTCCCTCCAACCTGGTAGATTGATTGGGCAAGTCCTCGGTGTGGTCCTGCCGCCATATATGCAACTCTTGAACCTTCGGGGTGAAAAACGGCCGATCCGAGTCCGATGAACAGAACTGAAAGTATGACGAATTCAAAGCTTGGGGCAAAAGCCAGACCTAATACACCGAACATTGTAGATGTCAAGCCAAGTGGCAGAGCATATGGCATCGGTTTCTTATCAGTCGCCATGCCTATCACAGGCTGAAGAACTGAGGAAACAATGTTAAGGGAAAAGCCGATTATGCCTAACTGTGTAAATGTTAAACCCATCGACTTTTCAAGAATTGGAAACATTGCAGGTATAACTGATTGGATGGAGTCATTCAACAAATGCACTAACCCGATGATGAAAAGAATTTTATAAGCTGTCTCGTTTTGTTTTTGTGGTTTTAATTTGACAGCTGCTGCAGATTGGCTCATGGTCGTCTCCTTTGAAAATTATTTCGATTTCCTACATTTTATTTTACATAAAAAGTCTGCAGATAAAAATAGCTTTTCTAACGAAAAATATGATGTAATATATTTTGAGTATTAAGAAAAGATAAAAAACAAAGGGGGAAATGGCAGATGGAAAAAGTAGTAGAAAGATTAATGACCGATCAGCTGCTGAACAAATTTTTAAATTTATTCGGATTAGAACCTGAATTTAAAAAGCTCGGAGATTTTGAGAACTATGTATTTGAAACCTACAAAAATGGAAAGGCCTTTATCTTAAGGATCACTCATAGCTCACACCGAAGCGGGAAGGAAATTGATTCAGAAATGGATTGGATGAGACACCTCCACCAGTCAGGTTTGTCCATCCCAGAAGTTTACTCGTCAATTAATGGACTATTTGTGGAACCATTGCTTGCCGAAGATGGGAGTGAATTTTACGGATGCCTGTATTCCAAGGCTGAAGGTGAACCAGTGAATGTCCGCTCTGAAAAGTTCGATTCTCAACTGTTTGAGGCCTGGGGGGAAACAACTGCTTTGATGCATAAGGCTACTAAATCCTATAGGCCTTCCGAGGGGATAACAGTAAGGAGCAGCTGGAATCAAGATGAATTGCTGGAGGTGGAAAAATACTTTCCGGCAGAGGATGCCCAATTGGTTGGAAACGCCTACGAATTGTTTGATACTCTCTCCAAGCTTCCTCAAAATCTGGATACATACGGATTAATTCATACAGATATCCACTCAGGAAACTTTTTTTACGATGGTGAGAAAATTCACGTATTTGATTTCGATGATGCCTGTTATTTTTGGTTTGCATCTGACATTGCCATTCCTTTATTTTACTCCATTTTTTATAAAATCCCGCCAGAAAAACAAGAGGAAAGGCAAGAATTTGCTGATGAATTCATGATGGATTTTATGGCAGGGTATGAAAAAGCCAATAAGCTTCCAGAAGGCTGGAAAGAGCAGCTTCCATTATTCCTAATGCTAAGGGATGTAGTTTTATATGCTGTATTGCATAAAAAAATAGCTCCTGAAGAAAGAGGGGAACGCTTGCTTGCCATGATGGCTGAATTAAGGGACCGGATTAAGAATAAGAAACCAATCGTAAATGTTAATTAACAATCATTCTTTAAATAATAAAAAAACACCAGAATCCGCTTTCTGG
>NZ_JBALQL010000048.1:0-1486 GCF_036964885.1 Bacillus sp. JJ1122
CTTTAATACAGATTTTTTTTATTTTCCCTGAAGCAAAACGACGAGTGTGCATTAATAGTGAAATCCTTGCTACCAGCCACGGCTTGCCCCGCCGCCTCCGGAAGATCCACCGCCCCCACCGCGGGGACCTCCACCACTGCCGCCGCCTCTTGAAACAATGGAAAGGAGCATATAGGTTAGAGTGCCTCCGAAAAACATGAAATCTAGTACGACAACTCCGATTATGATAATGATCAGCAGCCAGGTTGGGATTGGGAAATCCTGCTCCTGTTGCTGCTGTTGCGGGACATCTCCGAACTCATTGGTGCCTGAAACTTCATTTGCGAGCGCCTGGTACGTATTCATAACCGCCAGATTAGGCTGGCCATTTTTCAGGTGGGGGATGGCATATTCATCCAGAATTCTTCCTGCCTTGCCATCAGGAATCGTTCCTTCAAGTCCGTACCCAACTTCAATCCTTATTTTTTTTTCTTTCATCGCCAAAACTAGCAGAACACCGTTATTATCCTTTTCAGTGCCGAGGCCGTATTTGCGATAAGCTTCAACTGAGTATTCTTCAATGCTTGTGTCTCCGATGGAATCGACTGTGAGAACAGCAACTTGGGAGGTTGTTTGATCTTCAATCGACCTTCCTATGTTGTGCATCTGGATTTCTTCATTCTCATTTAATATATTTGCAAAGTCCTGGACATAAATATCCCCAACAGGTGCCGGAATTTCATTTCGTGCCGCGATTGCTCCGGCTGGAAGCAGCAACAGCAGGATGCCAATTATTGCTGCTAGTCCGGAGAATCTTCCTTGGCTCATCGTTAGCCTCCAAAATCAACCGAAGGAGCTTCTTGTGCCCTTGGGTCCGCTTTGAAATATTCCTTTTCATCAAAACCGGTAATACTTGCAACAATGGCACCCGGGAACTGCTTGACCTTCTTGTTATACACGGCTACTTGATCATTATAGTCTTTTCTCGCCACTGCCAGTCTGTTCTCCGTGCCAGCAAGCTCGTCCATTAATTGAGTAAACTGTTTGTCTGCTTTTAAGTTTGGATAATTCTCAACTACTACGAGCAATCTGCTTAGAGCGCCAGAAAGCTCTGCGTTTGCAGTTGCCTGGTCTTCGGGTGTTTTTGCTCCGGCTAAGCGTGCTCTCGCATCTGAAATCGACTGAATCACTTCTTTTTCATGAGCAGCATATCCCTTTACAGTATTAACAAGGTTCGGGATCAGGTCGAGCCGTCTTTGAAGCTGGTTCTCGACTTGAGCATATGCCTGGTTAACATTTTCCTCTTCGCTTACGAAGCTGTTATAGCTTCCCACTCCCATCATGATAAAAATACCGATTATGACTAACAAACCAATAATAATTCCTAATCCTTTTTTCATTCATTTGCCACTCCTGTTTCTATGATGTATTGGTAATGACGGTATTTTTCCCTCTTTTAGCAGGTTTTTAAACTTAAAGGTTTTTTCCTTTGGCTCTGTTAAAGCTG
>NZ_JBALQL010000048.1:1593-51390 GCF_036964885.1 Bacillus sp. JJ1122
AAAGCGAAGCGCCTGGAACGAAAATTACAGCCTTGTTTAACAGAGCCTTTCCTTTAAAATCACCATGCACAATGGATTCAACTGGAATGATAGTTTTTAGAATAAAATCAAGGGAAATACTGATAAAAGGAAGAAATTCAGATATACTCTACTTATAGATAAGTCGTTAATGGTAAAGGAATGAATGAGCATGAACAATGATAGAGAAAACCAAAGTTTAAAATTATTCATTGTCCTGTCGAGAGCATACAGGGCAGTTAATGAGAAAGTAAATAAGGTGATCCAGAAAAATGGGCTGAACCCAACTGAATTTGCTGTCCTTGAGCTTTTATACCATAAAGGGGAGCAGCCATTACAGCAGATTGGCGGAAAAATATTGCTAGCCAGCGGCAGTATCACCTATGTTGTCGATAAGCTTGAAGAAAAGGGATATCTTAATAGGGTCGCCTGTCCTAAAGACCGACGAGTGACATACGCTAAAATCTCAGACGATGGAAAAAAATTAATCGAAGAGATTTTCCCAGAGCACAGCGCGTTGATCCATGAATTGATGGACAGCCTTGCAGATGAGGAAAAGGCAACCGCCATTGAGTTATTAAAAAAGCTCGGACTTTCTGTCAGCAAATATTAAAAAACGGCATCTTAGCCGTTTTTTTCTTTATTTTTTCGGAATAAAAAGGGAAATAAAGAATATCCGTAGAATAGGAAAGAGATGGGGATTGGCTCAATCCCAGATAGAGAAGAAGGGGGCAATAACATGAATTTTGAGCAG
This sequence comes from Bacillus sp. JJ1122, assembly GCF_036964885.1. Classification (NCBI taxonomy): domain Bacteria; kingdom Bacillati; phylum Bacillota; class Bacilli; order Caryophanales; family Bacillaceae; genus Bacillus; species Bacillus sp. JJ1122. The sequence goes on from NZ_JBALQL010000048.1 coordinate 2,366, forward strand.
TATACATATACGCGTCCAAATCTTGAAGATGTTACAGCGAAATTTGATCAGCTTCTTGAAAAATTCAAGAATGCTGGTTCCGTTGAGGAACAGAGTACAGCAATGAATGAGATTAATGAGCTGAGAAATGATGTTGGCACAATGTTTAACCTTTGCTATATCCGTCATTCAATTGATACAGAGGACGAGTTCTATAAGCAGGAACAGGATTTTCTTGATGAACTGGCACCTCAGGTGGAAGGACTTGTGACAAAATATTATGAAGCATTGGTTACATCACCTTATAAAGATGAACTTGAAGCTAAGTGGGGCCGCCAGCTTTTCGCACTGGCAGAAGCTCAATTAAAACAGTTCTCTCCTGAGATTGTTCCTTTAATGCAGAAGGAAAATAAACTATCTACTGAATATACGAAACTTGTAGCTTCAGCAAAAATTATGTTTGAAGGTGAAGAAAGGACTCTTGCACAGCTTGATCCTTTTACAGAATCTAAAGACCGTGAAACAAGAAGAAAAGCAAGTGAAGCAAAATTCGCATTTTTCTCAGAACATGGTGATGAATTTGACAGGATTTATGATGAGCTTGTAAAGGTAAGAACGGAAATCGCCCATAAGCTTGGTTACAAAAACTTTGTAGAGCTTGCTTATTTCCGTATGTCCCGAACAGATTACGACAGCAAAATGGTTGCTGCTTTCAGGGACCAGGTTCACCAATATATTGTACCTGTTGCTACAAAGCTCAAGGAACGCCAAATGAACCGCATTGGGGTAGAAGGGTTAAAGTATTATGATGAGCCGTTTGGCTTCAAAACAGGCAATGCAGTACCTAAAGGAAGCCCAGAATGGATTGTAGATAACGGACAGAAGATGTATGATGAGCTTTCGAATGAAACAGGCGAATTTTTCCGATATATGAATGAAAACAACCTTATGGATCTTGTAGCTAAGAAGGGGAAAGCTGGAGGCGGTTATTGTACGTATATCGAAAATTATAAATCGCCATTTATCTTTTCTAATTTCAATGGTACATCAGGCGACATTGATGTTCTCACTCACGAGGCAGGGCATGCTTTTCAGGTTTATTCAAGCCGCCATTTCGAAATTCCTGAATACAATTGGCCAACATATGAAGCCTGTGAAATCCATTCAATGAGTATGGAATTCTTCACTTGGCCTTGGATGGAATTGTTCTTTAAAGAGGATACAGATAAGTACAAATTCTCACATTTGAGCGGAGCTCTTCTGTTTCTGCCTTACGGGGTTTCAGTTGATGAATTCCAGCATTGGGTATATGAAAACCCGGAAGCAACTCCTGCAGAGCGCAAGCAGCAATGGCGTGAAATCGAGAAGAAATATCTTCCTCATAAAGATTATGACGGAAATGCATACCTGGAGGAAGGCGGATTCTGGCAGCGCCAGGGACATATTTATAATTCTCCTTTCTATTATATCGATTACACTCTGGCACAAATCTGTGCATTCCAATTCTGGAAGCGTTCAAGAGAAAACCAGGAAGAGGCATGGAAGGATTACGCGAACCTATGCAAGCTAGGCGGCAGCATGGCATTTACTGAGCTAGTTAAAGCTGCTAATTTAATCTCACCTTTTGAAGAAGGCTGTGTCGAATCAGTAATTGGAGAAATTGAAAGCTGGCTGGATTCAGTAGATGACAGCAAACTATAATTGTAAAAAAGCGAAGCCTGCGGGCTTCGCTTTTTTACGATTTTTTATGAAAATTTGCTGGAAAAGTAATCTTTGTAAACCTTATTGTGAGCCAAAGTATTAATAACTTTATCCACCATTTATTCCATATCAGCCACTAAACTTGGCAGAAAAACAATCTGGCAAGGACCAGTTTGTTATCTGCGTTCCTTTTTAACCTGCCTGTAGAAAAATACCTCATAAATGACAGGTACTAGTATCAGCGTCAGCAGGGTAGAGGAGGTAAGTCCCCCAATAACCGTCACTGCCAGCCCTTTTGAAATTAAAGTGCCTGATGATGTTGTCAGTGCTAAGGGAATTAACGCTGCTATGGTAGCGAAGGCGGTCATCAGGATTGGTCGAAGTCTTGTTATGCCTGCCTCCACAAGAGCTTCTCGTATTGTCATTCCTTTTTCCATACGGTTCTGGCCGATCCTGTCGACAAGTACGATGGCATTTGTTGTAACAATCCCAATCAGCATCAGTAATCCGATCATGACACTTACAGACATTGGTTCATCAGCAATCCAAAGTCCAAGCAATGAACCAATTGGGACGAAAATCAAGGATGAGAGAATGATTAAGGGAATCCTTGCTTGCCCAAATGTGATCAGCATTGTCAGGTAAACAAGACCAATTGCGACCACTATTGCAATGCCCAGCTGAGTGAACGTCTCGACTGTTTCATCACTACCTCCGCCGCCTTCCAATGAAACACCTTCAGGAAGCTCAAGGTTTTCTACACCGTTTATGACGCTTGTAGAAACAGAACGAATATCATTGGAAGCGATTTGTGCAGAGATTTGTGCAAATATTTTTCCGTCCAATTTTTGAATGGACGTAAAGGTGTCCGTTTCAGTAACCTCGGCAATATCTGTAATCGGTACAGGTCCCTGCTGGGTGAAAATAACCGTATTCTTTAAATCTTCTATTGTCTCTGATTGGTCATTATAAGTAATTGAAACCTTCCGTTCCTCTTCACCTAATTTCATTGTACCGGCATCCACAGGCTTAGTTTTATCTGTGATCGTTCCAAGAATCTGGAATCCTGATAGACCAAGTTCTGCAGATTTTTCCGGGTCAATATCAACAATCACTTGCTTTTGTTTTTCGGAGAAATTGTTCGATACATATTTTAAATCATCTTGCTTTTTCATATATTTTTCAACTCTTGCAGCTGCCTCCTGTAATGCTGCCAGGTCAGTTGAATAAAGGTCAATATTTACATTGTTATTGGATGGAGGTCCGCCTGTAGATTGCTCCTGTATTCCCAGTTTCGCATCTGGTTCAATATTAAGGATAATTTCCTCCATTTCTTTTTCTAGCTCTGGTATAAAGGTAGAAACGCTGACGCCGTCATCAAGGCTGATAAAATAATTCGCCTGGTTCTGGCGCTTCAGACCTGTTTGGAAATCGCGGCTGCCGATCCCTACCGTCACATCCTTGATTTCATTTTTATCTGCAAACATTTCCTCTACCTTCAATGAAACATCATTCGTCTTTTCGAGCGATGTAGAAGAAGGGAGCTGGAAGGTAGCGACAAGCAGCTTTTGTTCCTCGTTAGGGATAAAAGTAAAACCAAGGCCTTTCACAAGGAAACCTGAGCCTGCCAAAAGCAGGAATGAAAGTACAATGACGAGTGTTTTATGGTTAAGTGACCACTTAATGGCACTTGCATATGCGCGCTGCATAACGCCTTCCTTTTCTTCCTTAGGCACCTTTTTAAAGGAGAATTTAGCAAGTATAGGAACAATCGTAATCGCAACGATTAATGATGCTAGCAATGAGAATACGATTGTCAATGCAAATGGAAGAAAGAATTCTCCGGTAATCCCGCCTACAAGACCCAGAGGCAGGAAAACGACGACGGTTGTTATGGTCGAAGAAGTAATTGCTTTCAGGATTTCTTTGGTTGAATCCTGTATTAGTTCATCTTTCATACCTTCCTTTGTCTTCCTGACTCTCCTGAAGATATTCTCGATTACAACAATACTGTCATCCACAACTCGGCCAACAGCAACGGCCATGCCTCCGAGTGTCATGATATTCAGGGAAATATCGAGCTGATTTAGGAAGATAGAAGAGATTAATAGCGAGAGCGGTATTGAAACGATCGCTATAATTGTAGCCCTGAAGTTTCTTAGAAAAATAAGCACCGCAATCGAGGCGAATAGTGCTCCCAACAATCCTTCTTTTACTAATGTATTAACAGACTTTTCGATGCCCTCTGCAGAATCAAAGCCAATTGCATAGTCCAGGCGATCGCTATAGCCGTCTATTACGGTTAATACTTTTTCAGCAATCTCTACTGTATTGGCATCCTGTTTTTTTGTGATCGCCATTGATAAAGATTCTTTTTCATTGTAGCGGGTGATTTCTGGCTTTTCTGTTATAACATCAATGGAGGCTATATCACCTAGTTTTACTGCAGGAGCCTCCGGTGCAAATTTTGACTTAATCAGCAAGTTTTCAAGTTCATTGATCTCTTCAATTTTCTCTTGTACCCTGACTGGGACCTGGATTTCATTTTCGTTCAGGTTCCCTGCTGGGAAGCTGAACTTTTTTGAGTTAATCGTTTCTTTAATTTCATTCAAGCTTAGGGCGAGTTGAGAGGCTTTTTTCTGGTCAACGGTAATCTGCAGTACATCCTCAGTCTGCCCGCCAACGGAAACACTGTTAATTCCCTGTATTTTATTAAGGTCAGGAATGATTTCTTCATTTACAAGCTGTTCAAGGTCTTGGTCGCCTTTGGCGAAAAGTGAAATGTTAAAAATAGGGAAGGAGCCAAAGGAAAATCTGTTTACATTCGTCTGTACATTTTCTGGAAGTCCTGCCTCTTTTATATAAGTATTTACTTGCTGCTCGGCATCATCGAGATCTGTATTAAATGGGAACTCCAGATTGATGATGGCGATACTTTCAAATGATGAGCTCTGCATCTTTTTGATGCCTTCAATTCCTTTTAATTTTGTTTCAAGTTTTTCCGTTACCTGTTCATTAATATCCTGCGGGGAAGCACCGGGATACACAACTTCGATTGAAAGTTGTGGAAACTCGATATTAGGAAGCAAATCCACTTTTAAACGTGTAAAGGAATACAATCCGCCAAGAATTAATAAGAAGGAAATGATAAATACAGCAAAAGAATTTTTTAAACTGAATTTTGTCAAGAACTGCATATGGTTTACCTCTTTTCATAAAATATATGCTTTTATTCTATAAGCCTTTTATGTACTTTTCATTTTTAAACTGTAAAAAGATAAAAAAACTTAAAAAGCCCGGAACAAGTCCGGGCTTCTGCATTATTTACCTTTAATCGTGATTTTATCATTTTCGATAACGGCAGTCAGTTCATTTTCATCTGGCTTATCAAGAATGAAGTCAGCGATTGAATCCTCAAGCTGCTCCTGGATGGAACGGCGAAGTGGACGTGCGCCAAAGGCAGGGTGATATCCAAGTTCCGCTAATTTCTCTTTTACTTCATTAGAAACTTCTAAGCGGATCTTTTGTTCTTTAAGAGTGTTTTTCAGTTCAGCAAGCATCAATTCGACAATTTGAAGAAGACTTTCCTTCTCAAGAGACTTGAATTCTATAATGCTGTCAAATCGGTTAAGGAATTCTGGCTTGAAAAAGCCGCCAAGTGAATCAAGAACGCTTGATTCAGCAACAGCCTCACTTTGATCAAAACCAACCTTAATCGTTTTGTGTCCAACGCCTGCATTGCTTGTCATGATGATGACTGCATCTTTGAAGCTCACTGTGCGGCCCTGGCTGTCAGTCAGGCGTCCATCCTCAAGGATTTGCAGGAACAGATGCTGGACGTCAGGATGAGCTTTTTCGATTTCATCAAGCAGGATGATGCTGTATGGGTTACGGCGGAGTTTTTCAGTCAATTGGCCAGCTTCCTCGTGTCCTACATATCCTGGTGGTGAACCGATTAACTTGGAAACACTATGCTTCTCCATATACTCACTCATATCGAGACGAACCATGGCGTCCTTTGAACCGAATAATTCTTCAGCAAGGGTTTTAGTTAATTCTGTCTTACCCACACCAGTTGGTCCAACAAACAGGAAAGAGCCAATTGGCCGGTTTTTGGATTTCAAGCCTGCACGGCTGCGACGGATCGCTCTTGCAACCTTTTGGACAGCTTCTTCCTGTCCAATGACTTTATCATTCAGATTAGCAACAAGATTCTTCATCTTTTCCTGCTCATCTTCCTGCAGCTTTCCTACAGGGATTCCAGTTTTCTTTTCAATGATTTCCTGAATATGCTGGACAGTAACGACAGGACGGGCTGAATTTCCCTTTACCTCTAAAGCTTTTTCAAGCTTTGTCTCTTCGTCACGAAGCTTAGCGGCAGTTTCATAGTCTTCCTGCTTAAGAGCTTGTTCCTTCTCCTTTGCAATTTCTGCAAGACGGCTTTCCGCATCGTTTTGATTTGTGTAATCAGAAACAAGATTGATTTTTGAACCAGCTTCATCCATTAAGTCGATCGCTTTATCAGGAAGGAATCGATCCTGTATATAGCGGTGTGAAAGCTGAACGCATGCCTTAATAGCATCATTTTCAAATGAAACTTCATGGAAGTCTTCATACTTAGACTGGATTCCTTTCAGGATTTCGATTGCTTCGTCCACATTTGGTTCAAATACATGCACAGGTTGAAAGCGTCTTTCGAGAGCTGCGTCTTTTTCAATTTGACGGTATTCTTTCAGCGTAGTCGCTCCGACGACCTGCAGTTCACCACGTGCAAGAGCAGGCTTCAGGATATTTCCTGCATCCATGGAGCCTTCTGCAGAACCAGCGCCTACAAGCTGGTGAATTTCATCAATAAATACAATGATATTCTTGCGAGACTGAAGTTCTGAAATAAGCTGTTTCATTCTTTCTTCAAATTGTCCGCGGATTCCTGTATTGGAAACCATGGAAGCTACATCTAACAGATAAACTTCTTTGTTTTTCAATTTATTCGGTACATTGCCTTCTGCAATTTTTAATGCCAGACCTTCAGCGATGGCTGTCTTACCAACGCCTGGTTCCCCAATGAGAACTGGATTGTTTTTGTTTCTTCTGTTTAAAATTTCGATGACACGCTTTACTTCTTCGTCGCGGCCAATGACAGGGTCGATCAGGCCAGTCTTTGCAATCTGGGTCAAGTTTCTTCCGAATTGGTCAATAAATCCGGTTCCCCCACCAGCTGTCTTAGGAGAGGGAGGAGGTACAATTTGATCTGGGTTACTATTGTTCATATTCTCTGTAAATTGTTTAAAGATATCGTTAAGAGGCGATCCTCCAAAACCGGAGAAACTGGACAGTGAGCTGCCGAAGGATGCACCTAATTTTTCTTTGCTGTAGCAATCTTCACAGAGCATTAAATGCTTTTGATTACCGTTTAAATTAACTTTTAATTGAATTTTAGCGTGTTTCTCCTGGCAATTTTGGCAAAGCATTTAAATTCCTCCTTCAATGGTTTTTATATTTATATTCTTGATCAGATAAGTCGTTATTTGACTTTGACTATCTTTGATCAATATATTTTTATTATAATTTGACCTTTCTTGACTTTCAACAATTTTGATTATGGTAATTTTTACATTTTTATAATTAGTCTTTTTAAAAGCTCGTCATTGTTTGTCTTAGTTCACATATATTGAAAGGGAGGAGGGGAATGCTTTGAAGACAAACTGGGGAGCTGCCTTTCAAATCGCTGCTGTTTATGTTGGCACTGTCGTGGGTGCCGGCTTTGCGACCGGGAGGGAGATCGTCGAATTTTTTTCCCGCTTTGGCATATTTGGGTTGATTGGAATATTCATGAGCGGTTATATGCTTATTTACATGGGCTCCAAGCTGATGAGAATTGCTGCCTCAATTGGAGCCCATTCATATGAAGAAATGAATGAACATCTATTTGGGAAGTTTTTTGGTAAAATGATTAATCTGGTCATGCTGGTAATGCTTCTTGGGGTATGTGCTGTCATGCTTTCTGGGGCAGGGGCTGTCTTTGAAGAACAACTTGGGCTGACCAAATCACTCGGAGTATTCATTACCATCGCTCTTTCGCTTGTTGTCATGTTCGTCGGCTTGAAGGGAGTATTTGCGGTCAATACATTTGTTGTGCCAATGATGATTATATTCAGTCTAATCTTATTCTTCCTATCAATAAAATTGCCAGGTTTTATCGAACAAGTGGTTTTTATGCCATATGCAGAGGATGGCTGGAAATCTGTTGTGGCTCCATTTTCATATACAGCATTGAATCTTGCGCTTGCTCAGGCGGTGCTTGTCCCCGTAGCAGCGGAAATTAAGGACGATAATACCGTGAAATGGGGCGGAATTATTGGAGGGATCGCACTGACATTAATTCTCCTTTCGAGCCATTTGACCTTGATCATGCTGCCAGGATTCGAAACCTTTGAAATTCCGATGGCAGTGATCATGAAGCAGCTGGCTTCTGGTCTTTACTGGATTTTTGTATTGATCGTTTATGGAGAAATTTTTACGTCAGTAATTGGCAACATCTTCGGTTTGGAAAGGCAGATCCAAAAATACATCAAGCTTCCTAGTATGCTTGTCGTATCATTATTGTTTCTAATTTGCTATTTCATAAGCCTAATCCATTATGGAACACTGCTTTCGATTCTATATCCCGTTTTTGGTTATATCAGCCTGATTTTTATTATTTTGCTTTGGATGAAACCATTGAATAAAAAAAGTTGAATACGAATTGTTAATATATGGTATATTGTGATAGAATTCAATTATAAACAAAAGCTTGTAAGGTGTGAATGGAATGAAAAATAAAGATTTGGTAATGTCTGTTCTGCTTAATGCTTTTTTAGGTTATCTCTGGATTCTTTTTATCGATCACATAGTTGTAGTTGCAAATTCTCTCGATAACTTTTTCGTGGGGGGGCTAATCATAATTGGGGGTACGACACTTTTTTGGGAAATTGTTAAAAGGGTAACTCCTTTGAATGAATACCAAAACAGGCATTTCGTAAAAATTGCTGGATTTGTCTCTTTTGGGATTGTAGTAGCAGTTAATTTATTTGTTTTCAATTTAATTTAAAGGCTTATTAAACTTGACGGTTGATTTTCTCTCGAATCTTAGAAGTCACAAAAAGAACACTATTATAACCAAAAACTCAGCAAAATAAAAAAGAAGGGAGGTCCCTTCTTTTTTATTTGTTCTCTTTAAGGATGGTTTTGCCCATTTCCAAAAAGGCATTCCTATGATCAGCATTATCCTTCGTGAATAATGTAAATTTGATTGGCTGTTGTTCATTTTTAATCAGATAGGATGTTACAGTCTCTGCTCCGCTTTTTGTTTCCATTGCCCATGCATTTTCAAAGAATGCATCATCCGGAATTTCGGCTTCCTTCAGATCTGGTCCTACAGCTGTTAGCTGTGCTTTTGTGTTTTCTTCCATAAGCGCCCAATCGAGATCTGCAGGAAGCAATTCAATCCTCATAAATACACTGTCATCGTCCTTCCAGAAGAGAACATCTTTATTTGGTTCTTCTCCAGTAAGTTCATATTCAGGTAAAACATACATAGAATAGTTTTGATTGTCATTGTATTTTAAGAAGGCTGTTTCTTCTTTCTGTTCACCATTGACATTATAAGTTAACTTTTGTTCAAGGATCCGAATGACACCATTCTCACCTTTGTCTTCCGATTGCTTCTGTTCTGTTGATTCTTGTCCAGTTGCTTGCTCTTTTTCAGTATTTTCAGGTGCGGATGCTGGCTTTGAAGCTGCAGTCTTATCAGCAGATTGCTCAGCAGAACCACATCCTGCAATAAACATTGCAGACAAGCTAAGCACTGCAAAAGGTTTTACTAATTTATTCATATATATTGCCCCCTGTATTCTCATTTGGTGTTAACTATTCTTTTAGACGCGATTGATATAAATAAGTTACAACGCTATACCCTAAAAAAAAGATAACATGGACAAGATGTGGGAACAATAGAAAAATAATCCATTCAGGGCATTCAAATCTAGGGGGTCTTTGTTTTATCGCAGCGGAAGAAATACAAATAATAATAAATCAAAAACAATATGAGAAACAATAACTAGGGGAAGACTTCTCTTCCAGGCATATAATATGCTCCAGGCAGATCCGGCGATGATCGCAGCGATTACCAGGATGAATTCTCCTGAATAAAGGTGAGCAGAGGCATATAGAAATATAGAAAGTCCGATGCTCATTTTCATGCCAAAATGTTTATTTAGACGCTTTTGGATAAATCCTCTCCAAAAAATTTCTTCTCCAGGAGCAATGATTAAAACGAGAACTATATAATGCCAGATAACTTCCGGTGAAAATCTGCTGTATAGTCGGGAAATTTGCGTGGTGAAAGGGAGGTTAAGTATATCGATAAATGAGCTTCCCAGCCAGAAGAGTCCAAAAAGGCCAAGTCCAGATGCAATCCCTATGGAAAAATATGATAAAGTCGAAGCCTGATCTTCAATTTCTTCATGTTTGATGGAATAACTGATTAACACGAGCATGGATGCTGTGAATATATACCAGAATACTGACTTATCCTCGAAGGTAAAAAATAATAGTAGATGTGCGATCAATATACCTAAAATCAATCTGCGATCAGCGATCCATTTGTTCATTAAAGCTAACCCCTTTCCAAAAACAAAACTTATTGTATCAAAAATTTGCATAAAGTTGTAAGGAAAAGATTTCTTCTAATTGGGGAATGGTAAGACAGAAGTGAATTTTATTTTGGAGGTATTATCATGTCAGAATCAAAACATGAACAAGAACGCAAATGGACTGTCCGTAAGCAGGATCAGCACCCACATGGGAAAGTAAAATCATTTAAGGAATTGGCAGGCAAGGAAAAGAAAAAATAATCCAATAAGAAAAAGCAGCCCAGGCTGCTTTTTCTTGATTTTCGATATATTAATAGGCTGTTTCCTTAATAATCTTATAGTTTTTATGATTGATAACAGTTCTCAGATCTAATTCTAAATCGCGGAAATTGTTCATATAAGTTAAATCGACAATGACGGAATTCTCATTGACTTTTTCTACAACCCCTTGTAATCCTTCTTTGAATTCGATTACATTTCCCACTTCGGCTTTCTTCAAAATAACCTCGCTCCTTCGTTATCTTTCGAATTACTAACATTTTGCACTAATTTTACAAAGTCGTAAAGGAAAATTTGTTATAAATTTTAAATGTTCACGAAATTTTCATTTTATAAAAGTTAGAAAATTCAATTTATATTATTGTTATTATATAAGAAATATCAGATTCCATCTACAAGAAAATTTGTGGTTCCTTTAATTTCTTATAAAATGGAACTAGTTTATAAGGCAAAACGCAAGAAACAACATGGATTCTACTCTTTCATTCCCAACATTGAAATTTCAAAAACCTCACGTTTCATTATATTTAGAAATAGGTGATTGCTTGTTGCATTATTATAGGGAGAATATAAAATAGTGGTTAGTTTGAATAATTAGGGAGTGTACGTCCATGGATAAAGAACAGGCAGTAAGAATGCTTGACAGCTTAAAGAATAAAGAAGTGGATGAAATTTTTGTGTCCAAACAAGATTTCATGATTTTTCGGGAAGTGATCGTTAACAGGGAGGATTTTAAACACTACAGGGGAATTGCCCAAAGAGGCGGGGATGTCATTTATCAATATATGGACGAGCCTAGGAGTTAATAATTTTTATCACCAAAAAGAAACGCTCAGTTAGCGTTTCTCAAACTGTAGACAAACACGATGAAAATCGTGCTTGCTTACAGTTCTTTTTTAGTTTGGAGGAGAAACTGGGCTGTTGATTTCCATTCCAGGCGCTTCGCTTTCAGCGGGACCGGCGCTGAGCCTCCTCGCCGCCGATGGCGTCTGCGGCGTATTCTGTGACCTGTATCTTTGTCGACAAGCTGAGAAACACTTTATTAGCGTTTCTTTTTGTGTGTTAGGCATTTTTTAACACACTCTCACGCCAGTTCATCGACTGTTTTTTCACATAAGTTGTTCTCAGACCACTTCTCATAACAACTCGACGCCAGTTTTTCGCTATTGTCTACAAGCGCGGAAATTAACACCCCACATAATCACAGCCATGTAAATTAGATTGGATAAAAATGGGTATAAGTTTTCTTTTGTTACAACAGATGTTAAACTTTAAAAAAAAGAGGAATTTTCTGAGAACTTAGGGGGAGTCAAGGTGGAATGGTCAACAAAGCTTGAAGAATTAAAAAGAAAAATAAGTAAAAATGTCATCGGCCGTGATTTTGAAGTTGAAATGATGGTCATTGCACTTTTAAATAATGGTCATATTTTAATGGAAAGCGTTCCGGGGACTGGGAAAACGTTGCTTGCTAAAACCTTTTCGAAAGCTATAAGTGGAGATTTTTCAAGGATTCAATTTACGCCGGATGTACTGCCAAGCGATATAACCGGGATTCAATTTTTCAACCCGAAGCTTCAGGAGTTTGAATTGAAGCCAGGTCCCATTGTTACTAATATTCTTTTAGCCGATGAAATTAACCGTGCAACACCTCGGACACAGTCCAGTTTGCTTGAGGCGATGGAAGAACACCAGGTGACGATTGATGGACATACGATTCAGCTAAACACACCATTCCTGGTAATCGCTACGCAAAATCCAGTCGAATCTCAGCAGGGAACTTTCCAACTTCCAGTAGCGCAAATGGACCGCTTTTTTATTAAACTTTCACTTGGTTATCCTGAATTGAATGAAGAAAGAGAAATGATTCGCAAGCATAGATTCGGTTCCTCGAAAGAAGAACTAAATCCTGTATTGAGTAAAGAAAATATTATTCTGCTGAAGAGGGAGCTTGAAAATGTGCAGCTTTCTGAAGTTGTTGAGCAATACTTGCTGAAAATCACAAGGGAAACTAGAAACCATTCTTCCATAGAATTAGGGATCAGTCCTCGTGGAACTCTCGCTTTAGTGAAAGCAGCTCAGGGGAGAGCACTTGTGAAGGGCAGGAGCTATGTAATCCCGAATGATGTGAAGGAAATGGCCCCATTCGTTTTAGGACACAGAATCTATTTATCCGCTGAGGCATCTTTGACGTCGACTCCTGAAAAAGTGGTTCAGGATCTTTTAGAATCTATTCCGCTTCCGGTGGAAGTTGAGGTTTGAGGCTATGCAATGGAAAAAAGTAATCATTGAGGATCGTTTTTTATCCATTCTAGCTTTTCTCGGCGTTCTATTGGTCATTGCCAGCTTTTACTTTAATTCATGGCTGATATTCGGGGCTGGGCTGCTGATTATTTTAATAACAGCGGCTAACTCATATTATTTAACTCACATTGGCGAGGGCCTTGTCTTTGAAAACAAGCGTGAAAGAAACCGTTTTTTCATAGGCGATAACGGCGAATGGTCTCTTCTTTTTGCTAACCATGGACTGCCAATCATGAAGGCAAGGCTGATGGTTTATTTTGACTGTGCCGTAGTACCTGTTTCAGGAGAATTTCATATTCACCAATCAAAGGTTGATGTAGGAATGCCGTTATCATTAAGTCGTAAGGAACAAATAGTGATTAAAATCCCGTTTACAGCAGATAGGCGCGGGATGTCAAAAATCAGGAGATTGGAGCTCCATATACCACATTTTTTTGGCTTTGGGGACACAATCCTGGAGTTTAAAGATGTCATCAGTAGGGAGGCCCTTGTATACCCAGGGCCAATCTCTGTGAGGAACATAGATAAACATAAATCATTTAGACCAGGTAACAGCCCATCGTTATTTTCTGTGTTTGAAGATAATATGGGTCCAGTTGGTACAAGAGATTATCTTCCGGCAGATAGTTTTAACAGGATTAACTGGAAAGCAAGTGCAAGGAGAATGACATTGCAGACAAAGGAATTTGAGCGAATAACCGAAGCTGGTGCTGTTTTGTTTGTTAATGTAGTGGATGGCTTTTCTGTAACTGTCATGCTGGAATTCCTTATGAGCAGCATAACTGAAATGGCTTATTTCTTCCATAAGGCTAACATTCCATTTTCTCTTTGTATGAATATCAGATCGGCGGGTGCCACTCCTTTTACTTATATTCCATTAGGTTCAGGTAAGGATCATTTGCAAAAACTGCTTGATATTTTGGCGATTGCAGACCATCATTCTCCTACAATTCCCTATGACAAGATGCTGTTCTTTTACAAAAGGCATTTTCCTGCCGCACCAACGATGATCCATACAGGAATTCGAACAGAAGGTGCAGATATTTACTTTAAGGATTTCGGCAGGGATGGGATTCAGCTTTTGGAGCTGCAAAGGCATGTGGCGGATGAAGAGGAAGCCTTTTTAGGACCGCTCCAATTAATGATGAAGGAGGTGGCGATGAAATGAATAAAAAAGTCTTGAACATATTTTTTCGTTTTTATATGGAATGGACCTTCGCCACCTTAATCATTTTGATGCTTCACATATTATCTAGACAGCAAATGCCTTTGTTATCCACCATGGCCATCCCAGGAATTGCTTCCTTACTATTTGCCATTCTTTTAGAGAGGAAAAGAAATCAGGCTAAAGCATTATATTTTCTGTTGATTATGCCGGCACTTTATCTGACGGGATTATGGGTTGGGATTCCGATTTTTTACATATCCATAATGGCATTATTCATTTTTTGGCGAACGCTGAATTATCACCAGGATGTAACGAGTAACTCCGAAAGTGTTTGGCTGGTGCTGACATTTCTCATCGGTTTGTTCCTTTCACCGCTTGCGCACTTTTATGATGGTGCTTATCTGAGACAAATTGCATTTCTCTTGGCCTTTCAATTGATGTTTATTATTGCAGGGCAATTTTTTATAAAATGGTTGGATATCGAACTTGTCTCAAAAAGAAAGTTTGCAGGTGACTTTTCAAAATTGCTAGGACTTGGTCTTTTGATATTGTTGATTCTTACATTTGGAAGGAACTTCATTAAGAGTATTTTCTTCTTTATCCTGCAAGGGATTGGCTGGATTTTTTCTATTCTCCTTTACCCCTTATTTACATGGGTAGAAAACCCGATCCTTAAAGAACGAGCTGGCCGTCTATTATCCTCCAGACAGCCGCCGGCAAAAGAGTACGAATCCCCGTTTGCAAATGCAAAGGAGCTAATTAATCCTGATCTTTGGGGACCAATACTCTTTTCTGCTATCGGGGTGCTGATTTTCTTTTATCTTTACAAAAAAACAAGCTTATTCACAAAAGAGCAGGAGGTTGGCGTATCACCTAGCGGTTATGTAACATCGAGCTCACTTGATGATTCCATGTACAGTGACCCCTTCTATAAAAATCGTACAGGAATGCCTGTTAACCAGATCCGTAAGGAAATATACCACCTCGAGAAGTATGCTCAGAAAAAGGATTTGGCCAGGTTAAACCATGAAGCGATCAACGAATGGCTGCAGCGGTTGGGTATTGATTATGATGAGCGGACGGTTCAAACGTATCAGCAGGTCAGGTACGGAGCATCTGCAGAAAATGAAGTCGAGGAATGGTTTAAGGAAGAAATCAAAAGGATAAAAAAACAGTTAACAATCCTGGAAAAAGAGAGAAAAGATATAAGTAAGTCAGGAATTAAAAATTCCCTAAAAAAAGTATTTAAAAGATAGGATTATCCGCCTGAAAAAAGTAAGGTTTGTGATTAAAAACATTTGGCCAATTCTGAGTTAAGATTTGGAAGATGAATGATTTTTAGGGAAAAATGCAATGGAAAAATCAATTGTCACAATTTCGCTAAAATGAAAACGTTTTAATGAAAAAAATGCTTAAAACCTTGAAAAAACCAATGTTTTTTCATTGTCTAACACTTTTCAAAATGCTATTCTTTTGTGTGGGATGCCAGTTACAGTTTTCCGTGGAAACGATTGGAAATAATATATGGTGTGAAAGAACATTACTAATGGGTAAAATACAATTATCATTTTAGCTAGGCCGGAAATTTTGACCTTTCGCTGAATTGAACCATTTAGTTTGGAAGGCATCATGTATGGTCATCTTAATCATTTAATATAAAAGGAGAATGATCTAGTATGGTACAAAAACAATTCAAGGTTGTTGCTGAAACAGGAATTCATGCTCGTCCTGCTACAATGTTGGTTCAGGCTGCAAGCAAATTCGATTCAGAAATCCACTTAGAATATAAAGAAAAAAAGGTTAACCTTAAGTCAATCATGGGTGTAATGTCATTAGGAATCGGCCAGGGAGCAGATATTGCGATCATCGCTGAGGGTAGCGACGAGCAAGATGCTCTAAACACACTAGAAGAAACTTTAAAAAGAGAAGGATTAGCTGAATAATGGGCTTTCTGCAGGGAATTGCCGCTTCAAATGGAATTGCAATCGCAAAAGCCTATAAGCTGGTAGAACCGGATTTTTCTTTTGAAAAAAAGACAGTCGAAGCACCTGCTGATGAAGTGGCACGTTTTCAAGCTGCCCTTCAAACTGCAAAAGCTGAGCTTGCACAAATTCGTGACCAAGCAGGTACTGAACTAGGTGCTGACAAGGCTGCAATATTTGATGCGCATCTTCTAGTTTTAAGCGACCCAGAATTGATTTCACCCATCGAAGATAAAATCAATACCGAACATGTAAATGCTGAACACGCATTGAAAGAAACAGCTGATATGTTTATCAGTATGTTTGAGTCAATGGACAATGAATACATGAAAGAACGTGCTGCGGACATTAGAGATGTGACCAAACGTGTAATGGCACATTTATTAGGCGTTCAAATTCCTAACCCAAGCATGATTGCTGAAGAAGTAGTCATCGTCGCAGAGGATTTGACTCCATCTGATACAGCACAGCTGAACCGCCAATTTGTAAAAGGG
This sequence comes from Bacillus sp. JJ1122, assembly GCF_036964885.1. Taxonomy (NCBI): domain Bacteria; kingdom Bacillati; phylum Bacillota; class Bacilli; order Caryophanales; family Bacillaceae; genus Bacillus; species Bacillus sp. JJ1122. The sequence goes on from NZ_JBALQL010000048.1 coordinate 18,903, forward strand.
TTTACAACTAATATTGGCGGACGTACATCCCATTCTGCAATCATGGCTCGATCCATGGAAATTCCTGCAGTCGTTGGCACAAAAACAGCAATAGAAGAAATCAACAATGGTGACATGGTCGTTGTTGATGGATTAAAGGGTGAAGTACATTTTAACCCTACTCCAGAAGTGCTGGAAGCCTATAAAAAGATTCAGGAAGACTTCGAAAAGCAAAAAGCTGAGTGGGCTAAGCTTGTAAATGAAAAAACAGTTACAGCTGAAGGACACCATGTTGAGCTTGCTGCTAATATCGGAACACCTAAAGATTTAAAGGGTGTTATCGAAAATGGCGGTGAAGCAGTAGGTCTTTACCGTACAGAGTTCCTTTATATGGACAGGGACCAGCTTCCAACCGAAGAGGAACAGTTTACTGCTTATAAAGCGGTGCTTGAAGGAATGGAAGGAAAGCCAGTTGTTGTCAGAACGCTTGATATTGGCGGCGATAAAGAACTTCCTTACTTGAACCTGCCTAAAGAAATGAACCCATTCCTTGGTTTTAGGGCGATTCGTCTTTGCCTTGAGGAGCAGGACATTTTTAGAACGCAGCTTCGTGCCCTTTTACGTGCCAGTGTTTATGGTAATTTAAAAATCATGTTCCCTATGATCGCAACATTGGTAGAATTCAGGGAAGCAAAAGCAATGCTTGAAGAAGAAAAAGCAAAATTAGTTAACGAAGGCACCCAGGTTGCGGAGCACATTGAACTTGGCATCATGGTGGAAATTCCTTCAACTGCAGTGCTTGCAGACCAGTTTGCTAAAGAAGTTGATTTCTTCAGCATTGGTACAAACGACCTGATTCAATACACTATGGCTGCTGACAGGATGAACCAGCAGGTTTCTTACTTGTACCAGCCATATAATCCATCGATTCTTCGCCTCGTAAAAATGGTCATCGATGCTGCCCATAAAGAAGGTAAATGGGCCGGCATGTGCGGTGAGATGGCTGGAGACGAAACTGCGATTCCAATCTTACTTGGTTTAGGACTGGATGAGTTCTCTATGAGTGCTTCTTCTATCTTGAAGGCACGTTCACTCATCAAGCAGTTGAATAAAGCTGATATGGAAAACCTAGCTGCTTCTGTGCTTAATATGAGCACAACAGAAGAAGTTGTAGAGGCAGTAAACAAAGCTTTGGGTTTGTAACATAATTGTAATATAAAAAATGTTTTACCCTATAGATGGCGGGTATATATGAGTAAGCACTTTGGTTAGACTGAAAGTAAGCTAATCATTCTCATTTTCCCCCAGATTTGGCCGGCTGTTCATTCAGCCGGCATTTTTTTTGCGTACAGGGAAATGTGAAAACTTCTAATCACATGTTTGGAAAAGAGGCATTGAAACAATCGAGGGATTGAAAAGAATTCGAACGATGTTTTATAAAGGTGATTGGAACAATGGAAGGGTGGGAACATTCACATCGGATGTTCCAATAAGGGTGATTGGAACAACGAAAGAGCAGAAACCACCTCACTCGATGTTCCAATGAGGGTCATTGGAACAATGGAAGGGTGGGAACATTCACATCGGATGTTCCAATAGAGGTACTTGGAACACTATACGAGGCGAAAAGGAACATTCCTATGTTTAAAAACATTCCTATTCTATAAGATTCTCCTTAAAGAGTAGCAACAATGTCTGTATTCAAAATAAGCGTCTAAAAACCCCAATCTTTTAGAAAACAGCCTATTATTTAAACGGATTTCTCCATTCCATCAGCATTCCGTAATTTAAGGATTCATCATCCTCGAGATAATTGGCTACTGGTTTTACTGGAGTACGTCCGCAGCGGAGCAAAAAGGAAACGACCGGATCTTTGAGGTCTCCTTTTAAAACCTTTTCAATATACTCTTCAATCGATAATTCCTCTGAATGAAAATGATATCCAGGCATCCTTCCCCCACCGAGCAGCCTATCCAAACCTAAATGAACTACAGTCTCATACATCGATTGAAGCATCCATTTTCCTAATCCGAGCCTTCTGTAGGCGGGGCTGATGCATATATCAACTATATACAAGGTATTTCCATTTCTGTTATGGTTTCGGATGTATCCGTGATCTGTTATATCTGCCCAAGAATGCTCCAAATCATTATTGTTTAATTTTACAATTAACCCTGTAATCGAGCCGGCTATCTTTCCATCTATTTCAACGCAAAGCGCTCCTTCGGGAAAAAAAGTTATATGGTTATTAAGCTGTTCTTTATTCCATAAAAGTTCCTCAGGAAAAGGAGGGGGGAAAGCCTCCCGCTGAACTAGAATTAATTCATCAAAGTCATTTTCATTGTAATTCCTTATTACTGCTTTAACTGGCTTCGTTTGGTCGAAAACATATAACTCTTTTTTAAACATGATTGCACCTCGATTTATGACTATAGCTTGAGTTTAAAAAATACAATAAAGCACGTCAATTTTTAGTTATTCTTTTTTTTCCTTGAGTTTATGATATCCCAGAATCAAAATAGAAACTGTTAAAAATGAAATTACTAGAAAACTCTTATATAATGAATTTAATACATACAAGGGGGAATTTATATGGAACTTCAGCTTAGCGGGAAGACAGCTGTTATCGCTGCCTCTAGTCAGGGACTTGGCAAGGCGATTGCGGAAGGACTTTTGAGGGAAGGTGCAAATGTTGTTGTCTCAGGAAGAGAAGAGGAAAAATTAAAAGATGTAGTCGCTGAATTACAACAGATTGGAAGCGGAAAAGTCGTTTTTCGAAGGACAGACATCACGAACCAAGAGGATATTAAGCAATTAATTCAAACTGCCGTAGACCAGTTTGGCGGTGTCGATATACTGGTAAACAATGCTGGCGGTCCTCCCGCAGGCTCTTTTGAAACAATAACCGATGAGCAATGGCAAACTGCATTTGAACTGAATTTGCTGTCCTATATCAGGCTCATTCGTGAAGCACTGCCGTTCTTAAAAAAACAGGGAGGGAAAATTATTAACATAGCTTCCTCTTCAATCAAGGAACCAATTCCAGGACTATTGCTTTCAAATACTTTCAGGACTGGTATTGTCGGCCTGACAAAGACCCTTGCTCAGGAACTTGCTCAATATGGGATCTTAATCAATACGGTAGCACCTGGCCGGATTGCTACAGACCGTGTTAGACACCTGGACGAGGTTAATGCGGAGAAAATGCAAATTTCTCGTGAAGAAGTCGAAGAAAGAGTGAAGGGCACCATTCCTTTAGGGCGATACGGAAAACCGGAGGAGTTCGCGAAAGTGGTAGTTTTCCTTGCATCTGATGCTAATACGTATATGACTGGCAGCTCATTCCTTGTTGATGGCGGTATGGTAAAATCAATTTAATATATAGGTTTGAACTATCTAGAAATGGGTATAAAATCATTGTGCATAAAATTGTAGATCGTTCTGGAAGGCCGGAGAAATTTTTCTTCGGCCTTTTTATATATCGGTTATTGTTTTCATAATGGAATTTCAAGAACAACTTCAATGCCAAAAGAAGAACTGTAATGATAAAATGTACTTAACTATTAAGGAGAGAAGGTATACATATGTTATCCAAGGAAGATACAGTGATTGGTTTTATTGGCACAGGTGTGATGGGAAAAAGTATGGCTGGCCATTTATTGAATGCAGGATATCAGGTCACGGTGTATACGAGAACAAAGGAGAAGGCTGATGAGCTGTTGGAAAATGGAGCCGTCTGGTCTGACTCCCCCGGTGATGTTGCGAAGAAATCCGACGTTATTTTTACGATAGTAGGCTATCCCACAGATGTTGAAGAAATTTACTTGGGTGAGGACGGCTTGATTCCAAATGGGAAACCTGGAACATACTTGATTGATATGACGACTTCGACACCGTCACTTGCAAAGGAGATTTATCAGCAGGCTAAGAAAAAAGAGATGCATGCACTTGATGCTCCAGTTTCTGGCGGTGATGTGGGTGCTAAAGAAGCCAAACTCGCCATTATGGTAGGAGGGGATAGTGAAGCTTTTTTGGAAATTGAACCATTGTTGAATATTCTTGGTACAAACATTTTTCACCAGGGCGAAGCTGGGGCAGGACAGCATACAAAAATGTGCAACCAAATCGCAATTGCCTCAAATATGATCGGTGTATGTGAAGCAATCATCTATGCTGAAAAAGCAGGTCTGGATCCCGAAACGGTATTAAAAAGCATTTCTACGGGGGCAGCAGGAAGCTGGTCACTTTCAAATCTGGCCCCTCGTATGATCAATGGAAACTTTGAACCGGGCTTTTATATCAAGCATTTTATCAAGGATATGAAAATCGCTCTCGACGAGGCAAAACGAATGGATATGGAAGTGCCCGGTTTATCACTTGCAATATCACTTTATGAACAGCTGGCCGGAAATGGTGAAGAAAACAGCGGTACCCAGGCCCTGTATAAGTATTGGAAACAATAAGAAATCCATTAAATATTTTCAAGTCATAGCTTCCCCTTTAGGTAAAATACTAAAACAAAAGGAGGGGATTGTTATGGCAAAAAGAACGAAGAAGAATGATCCGCAGCAAAAAAATAAAAAGGGTTTCGATTCTGCAGTAATTGATTCGGAATTTTCGCATGAAATCGGAAGTGCTGCAACGAACAAAATCCATAAGGATAAAGCAAAAAAAGAAAAAGCTCCTAAAAACAACGGACAATACAAAGGGTAAAGGAAAAGCCGTTTCATTTGGGAACGGCTTTTCTCGATTAAGCTATTGGTTCCATATTCCGTTAGGTTCTCGAAATTTTGGTCATCAATGAGCGCTATTGGTGACCTATTTGTTTAAGTTCTTACGATTTTGGTCATCAATGAGGTCTATTGGTGACCTATTCTGTGAGGTTCTCAAGATTTTGGTCATCAATGAGGTCTATTGGTGACCTAATGGTTCTCAAGATTTTGGTCATCAATGAAGTCTATCGGTGACCTATTTTGTGAGGTACTCAAAATTTTGGCCATCAATGAGCTCTATTGGCAAACACATTGTTTTACCTGTTCAGATACTTCTCAAGTCGGTCTAAACCTTCTTTAAGCGTATCCATTGAGTAAGCGTAGGATAACCGGAAATATCCCTCGCCAAGGTCAGAAAAGGCACTGCCGGGAACTACAGCAAGCTTAACCTTTTCCACAAGCTCCATGCAAAAATCAAAAGAAGATATGTTTTCACGTGGGATTTTTACAAAAAAGTAAAAAGCACCTTCAGGCTTGATCACATCAAGGCTCATAGTAGTCAGGCGGTTGTATACATAATCTCGCCTTAAAGCATACTCCTTTTTCATAGGCTCAGCATCATTAATTCCATTCGTCAAAGCTTCCAATGCAGCCATTTGCGAAATGGAGGTGGCACATGTCACATTGTATTGATGAACTTTTAAAATATGCTTCGCTAAATAATCAGGTGCAAAAAGCATTCCAATTCTCCAGCCTGTCATGGAGTGTGACTTGGATAGACCGTTGATTACAATCGTTTTATCCTTGATAAATTGGGCAATTGAAACATGCTGTTGTTCATAAACAAGTTCACTATATATTTCATCCGCAAGAATGAAGATATCTTTATCCTTAACAAGCTGGGCAATCTCTTTAAGTTCCGTCTCGTTAAGGCTTACGCCAGTCGGATTCGATGGGTATGGAAGAACAATACATCTCGTATTTTCCGTAATCAAGCTTTCAATCAATTGAGCAGTCATACGGAATTGAGTTTTCCTAATATCTGCATAAACGGGAATCGCACCGCAAAGCTTGATGATAGGCTCGTATCCAACATAAACCGGTGCAGGAAGTATCACTTCACAGCCTTCCTCGAGGATGGTCCTGAAAGTTATATCTATGGCCTCGCTGGCACCTGCTGTAATAATTGTCTCGTGTTCGGCTGAATAATTAACGCTATACTTTTGTTGGTAAAAATTAGCCGCTGCCTGCCTTAGCGGAAGCAAACCAGCGTTATGTGTGTATGTAGTGAAATTATTATCAATGGCTTTTTTACCAGCTTCTTTTACGTGATTTGGTGTCGGAAAGTCCGGCTGCCCAATGGTTAACTGAACCATATCTTTAACATCTGCAACCAGGTTAAAAAACTTCCTGATGCCTGAAATCTCGATCTCTGTTACCCTTTTGTTTATTAAATGCTCCACGACTATCATCCCTCCGAAAGAATATCCCTATTTTAACATGTTAAAGCGAAAAGGTGTAAACATACAAAAAGGTTATTTCGTCTCTTTGGAGAATATTATTAAGAATAGCAAGAAGGAGGAGAGAAATATGAATGCAGAACAAATGAAACAGCATTATAGAGATTTTGACCAATGGACAGGTTCATTAAGGGAATTACAAGATGGCGAATGGCACAAGCCTATCAGCGAAGGAAAGTGGTCCGTTGCTGCGGTCGTAGCACACCTTTTGCTATGGGATAAATATTCCCTTGCAGAACGGTTTCCGTTCTTTAAAGAAGGGGCTGAACTACCGCCATATCCGGATTTCCAAAGTGTAAACGATCGTGCCAGAGAGTATGCCGAGATGACTTCAAAAGAGCAAATTCTTGATGAACTGTGTGAAACACGCAGAGGTTATCATGAACTGCTTGAGCAAACAAATAGTGAAAAGCTTGCTGTTTCCTTCAAAATATCTACGCATACATTGACGGTCGAGGAGTATCTTACTGATTTCATTCAGCATGATCTGCACCATCAAAAGCAAGTGGACGAGGCACTCGGCAGAACACTTGTAAAATAACGTGAAAAACTGCTGGCAATCCGATTATCGGGTTGCTTTTTTTGTGAACGAACGTGCTGATTAAATTTCATTTTGGCTGTTTAAAGGTCAATATTGAATTTTATCACCTGGTGGTTCGAGCGGAAATCAACAGTCTATCTTACATAGCATAAAAGTATGTTTGCAGCCAGGAATACTTTCAACCTAAACAGTTCTGATTTGCCAGCCGATAATAAGAATAATGAAAGGTATTATAAAATAGTTTTACTTTATAATTGGAAGGACGAATGAAATGAACGATAGCAGTATTTTATTAGAGGCCGGTACGAATGAGCTTGAAATCGTAGAGTTCAGTATCGGTGAAAATAAGTTTGCCATAAATGTGATGAAAGTTAAAGAAATTCTCAATCCTGTTCCAGTTGTTGCTATTCCGCATGCTCACCCATTTGTGGAGGGAATAATGGAGTTGCGTGGAGAAGTGCTGCCTGTAGTTGATGTGGCTGCTGCACTTGGTCTGCCTAGTTCACCGCATGCGCATCTTGATAAATTTGTTGTTGCAGAATTTAATCAGCAAAAGACCGTTTTCCATGTGCATAGTGTAACCCAGATACACCGTATTTCCTGGGGACAGATTGAAAAACCTTCGGAAATATATCAGGGTGCTGAAAGCCAAGTAATTGGTGTCATAAAGCTGGGAGGGCAAATGATTTTGTTCCTGGACTTTGAAAGAATCCTGCTGGAAATCAATCCTGATTCGGGTATTAAAATGAGTGACGTCAAAAAATTGGGTCCCAGGGAACGATCCAATAAAAGAATTGTGATTGCGGAAGATTCAGCCATGCTGCGCAAAATGCTTCATGACACATTATCTGAAGCAGGCTATCAGTATCTTGAGTTTTTTGAAAATGGAAAGGATGCAATTGCCTATCTTGAACATTTAGCAGAAAATATCCACGACTTCAGAGATGCAGTGCAGCTTGTGATCACAGATATTGAAATGCCTCAGATGGATGGGCATCACCTAACTAAAAGAATCAAAGAGCATTCAGTTCTATCAAAACTTCCTGTCATAATTTTTTCCTCTTTAATCACAAATGAACTGAAGCATAAAGGTACTGTCGTTGGTGCCGATGCTCAAATAAGCAAACCTGACATTGGTGATCTTGTCCTGAAAATTGATGAGCTGGTATTGTAAAATCCAATTTTTCTCTAATAATTCATCATGGCATTAACAAAAGGCACTGTTAAACAAGGCTGTTGATTTTCGTTCCAGGCGCTTCGCTTTNNTCGTCGCTTCGCTCCTGCGGGGTCTCACCTGTCCAGCTGCGCCCGCAGGAGATTGATTTGCTTCCTCGAACCTGCCCACGCACGATGGAAATGCGTTAGCATTTTCGGAGGAGTCTTCGCGCCTGGAACGAAGGTCAACAGAGTAATTAAAATCAACATTCAGCTTTAATAGAGCCAAAAAAAGAAAGCTGATTCTTTCAGCTTTCTTTATGGATAGCGTTCTCCCAGTTTCTTGAAAACTGGTTTTGCGTACTGTCTCGTTTTGCCTGTGCTTACAGGTTCCTGAGCTTCCTTTAAACCAGTATATGTCGCCAGTAATTTTTTTGCGTTGGTTAATGAAATGGTCGCTTTTGGGTTTCTGACTGATTGATCAAGCTTACCTAAATGGGGAAGCATTTCAAAATCAAGTTTTGTTGGCGGAATATGGAAGGTGTAATCACCGCAAACCACGAGCACATCTGATTGCTGTTGGCTGTTCCTTGGGTTGTTGGAAAAATGAAGGCCCGTTTTTTTAGCCTTCCCCTCTTTAAGCATCTTTTTAATTGCATCATGTTTTAGCTGATATAAATATTTTGGGTTTGGCGCAGTCTTGGCATGACGATTCACAGTGAAGATTGCTTGTGAGAGGTTCTCAATCGTTGGACGGAGTTGGGGAATTTTGTTTCTTTCATTATTCAATGGATAGGCTCCTTTCATTCTTTTAGGCTCTCTTTTCAAGATAATTTTATTATACCCTTTATTTGTTTAATTGAGAAATGAAAGCCCATCCGTATATGCAATTCACATGATGCAGTGATAACAGATTATCTGATTATCATTACTCTCGTTCCATTTGGAACCTGCCTGGCTAGCTCTAAAACATCTCTGTTTTGCATTCTGATACATCCTTTGGAGACTTCCTTACCGATTGAAGAGGGATTGTTCGTGCCGTGAATCCCATATCCCCGTTTGGAGAGCGAAAGCCACATGACGCCATAAGGTCCTCCAGGATTTGGTTCTCTATTTACAATGACAAATTCGCCAACGGGTGTTTGTGTCAGCATTTTTCCAATTCCCACAGGATATGTTTTTACTATCTGGCCAGATCGATATAATGTCAGCCTTCTGTTCTTTAATGAAACAGTTGTATAGTACGGAATCGAATTTGGATCAGGCAGCCCGGGAATGATGATACGTTGTCCAGGGTAAATAAGAGCTGGATTTGTTATTGAGGGGTTTGCTGAAAGAATCTGCATAAGGGAGCGCCGGTAATTTGAGGCAATGATGGCTAGTGTCTCACCTGGTTTTACTATATGTTGCATAGAATCTCCTCCTATAGAATCAGCTTATGCCAGGTGTATGCAGGAGTTTCATATGTTACTAATTCTGTAAATGGTGTGAAAATGTCTGTTTTTGGCGAAGGATTTTTAATATTTAAAAATTTTTGTCGTTTTTCCTTATTTTTAAAGTTAAAATAGGAATATAACACTATTTCAGAAACAAGCAGCAGGTACTTTTGTACTTCTGGAATGAGGATGGTTAAATGAATCAGACTAAGCAAGCACGATTAACATATAAAAAGAATAATCCTACCTCAAAAAAAATAGAAACAATGATTTCAGACATCATTTTTAAGCATATAAAAGATCTTGTTTTTATTATGAAGGTTGAAGAAGGTGGGCATTTCCGTTACATATTTGCAAATGAAAACGGTATGTATCATGCCGGGATGAATCCAGAAGACATAGGTAAGAGGATGGAGGAAGTATTGCCCTTTCATCGAGCATACCCAATGAAAAAGCATTATCAGAAGGCAGTTGAGACAGGGAAAGCTGTTGTTTTTTACGATGAAGTAAGTCTTGACCATGGGCGGCAGGTCCTGGGTGAAACCTTGCTTACACCAATTTACGGAGAAAACAGCGATATTGAATTTGTCGTTGCAGTGACACGTGATTTCACCGAAACCTTTATAGAAAAGCAACGAATGATAGAAAGTGAACAAAGGTATCGTTCACTGATTGATCATAACTTGGATGCTGTTTTATCAATAGACCTGAAAGGGAAAATCCTCGATGTAAACCCGGCTGCACAAACCCTTACAGGCTATACTGTTAAACAATTGAAAAACAAAAAGATTTTTAGTCTGATATGCGAAACAGATGTACCAAACTTTAGCAGCATCATAGAAGAAACCCAGCTAGGAAATGCTATGGAATCAATTGATTGCCGTTTCATGCATCGGAAGGGACAGCATTTAACGATTCATCTTAAAACAATCCCAATCGTTATCGATTCGGAAATAAAAGGAATGTATGTCATTCTCCGTGACCTTTCGGATCAGGCAAAAAGTACAGAACTAATCAAATACATGGCATTTCATGATCAGCTGACTGGCTTGCGTAATAGACGTGCACTCCTTGATCAGCTTGATGATATGGTTAACAAGAAAAAAAGAACAAATGATGAATTTGCCCTTCTCTTTATCGATATAGATAGGTTTAAATTTTTGAATGACACGCTTGGCCATATTGTCGGTGACCAAATATTAAAGCAAGTGGCGGACAGGTTACTTGAAATTCAAAAAGAATATTGTACAGTATACCGCCAGGGCGGGGATGAATTTATGATTGTCCTGGAGAATACAGACAGACAGGCAGCCGGGGAATTTGCCCAAAAAGTATTATGCCGCTTTATGGATTCCTTTTATTTTAATTCACAAGAATACTATATAACACCAAGCATTGGTATCAGCCTATTTCCAAATGACGGCAGAGATTCAGAAACTTTAATAAAAAATGCAGATGAAGCCCTTTATAGTGTGAAAGAAAAAGGGAAAGCACACTATCAATTTTACCGTGCTGACATGCAAGCTACAGGCATTAATGTCATTGCGCTTGAAGCCCATTTGCGGAAGGCGATTGAACGTAATGAACTGGAATTATATTTTCAGCCGCAAATTAACTTGTTTACGAATGAAATAAAAAGTTTTGAGGCTTTGCTGCGCTGGAATAGCAAGGAGTTGGGTTTCATTTCTCCGGCTGAATTCATCCCGCTTGCTGAAGATACAGGTTTGATTATCCCGATAGGCAATTGGGTAATCGATAGGGCGTGCAGGCAGATCAGCGATTGGATTGAAAAAGCAGGAAGGCCTATTAGGATTGCTGTTAATATCTCTCCAAAGCAATTCTTGCAGCTTGATCTAATCAGGATCATCAAGAACGCAATCGATCAATATCAAATACAGCCATCCCTGCTTGAAATAGAAATTACTGAAGGGGCAATGCAGGATACAAAGGAAACCATTCCTATTTTAAGAAAATTAAAGGATTTGGGGATTACCATTGCAGTAGATGATTTTGGTACAGGTTATTCGTCGTTAAGCTATTTAAAACAGTTTCCAATTGATGTTTTAAAAATTGACCAAAGCTTTGTCAGAGACATTAAATATAATGAAAAAGATGCGGCAATCATCACGACAATCATCCATTTAGGCAAAAGCCTAGGAATGGAAATCGTGGCAGAAGGCGTCGAAGAACAAAGCCAGGTAGATTTCCTTATAGCCGCCGATTGTGAAAAGGCGCAGGGATTTTATTTTGCCAAGCCGTTAAGAGCCCAAGATGCAGAGGGAAAATTCATTTTAAAACATGAAGCAAGCAGCTAATTTATTAGCTGCTTGTTTTTTCATGATATAGGGTGAAAAGAGCCAGTTCTGGCTGGGACAAGAATCGGAAAGGTAGTCGAGTTGTTCCGAGTCCGCGATTTACATATAGCTTCAATGGATTTATATCCCCAAGAGTATAAAAGCCTTCAATGTATCTTTCCGCGAAAGGCGGCGTTACCAATGGACCGTAAAACGGGATTTGGATTTGTCCACCATGGCTGTGCCCGCTAAGCTGCAATTGAATGGGATAACTGACAGCTTCATCTGCTTTATCTGGCGCATGAGATAAGAGGATAGTGAAAGAATTTTGAGGTATTTTTCCCATCGCGGCGGCGAGATCAGGTTTGCCAAGCATGGCATCGTCAATCCCGGCAATCATGATTGTACTGCCATCAAGGAGTTTAATAGCGGCAGATGTATTTAACAAAAGATGAAAGCCAGATCCTTCCATAATTTGTCTATATAAATCCGAACCGTAGCCTCCATGATCATGGTTCCCATAAACCGCAAATTTCCCTAATGGCGCATTCAGCCTGCTTAGCATGGAGATAATCGTATTTTTTTTCGTAAAATGGCGGGGATCATCGAGTAAATCTCCAGTAAAAAAAATGATGTCCGGTTTAATGTTATTTATTTTTGTGATTAATTCCTCAAGTTGGTCCATCGTATACTGGAAACCAATGTGTGTGTCGCTGAATTGAATGATTTTGACCCCGTCGAACCCAGCGGGCAATTGAACATTTTTAATCTTGTGTCTTGTGATATCAAGCATGCGTGGTTCCACTTCACGTGCATAGAAGTAGCCTCCTGTGCCGGAAGCGGCTACAGCGAGGAAACTACGAAATGCCCTCTTTATAAACGTCCTCCGAGTCACTTTTTCAGACATGCATTTTTACCAACCCATCTCCAAATTTTCTCTATTATACTAGCAAACAACCAGGGAAAATTGAAGTGCCATTTTAGGGAATATCGCTTTAAAGCCTGCTGTATGTGTGTTTTTAAATTCTTCGGGAAGGGAAGAGAAAGGAAAGTAAATAAGTCAGTTCCTAAGAAAATATGATTGAAGCTTAATGTTAACAGAGGTGAAGGACTTTATGAAGGATTACGATTTGCGCATGGAGATGATATTTATCCCAGCAAAAAATGGATTTATAAAAGTATTTATATACGGTTTTTCAAATTTAGGCACATGGGGCAAAGCAGTCGCGGAATTCAATGGACTATCTGTATCAGCCAAAGGTTTTAATAAAAGAAGAACGATCATCCGATCCATTGCCAAGCTGCACGAATCGTTGGTGAAAAAAGGCAGGAGGAATGATTGAAAAAAATAATGAAGATAAGGCTGGAAAATATCCAGCCTTATCACTTAATCATTTATAACTAACGGCTCTGGACTGCATGGCTTTCCAGGTGCCAACAAAACGTTGTTTATTCACAGAGACCTGTTTCCTGCCAGATAAAGGGTCATTTAAATAGACAGTATTGTCCTCATACCCTACCAGAACGACTGCATGCAAGTCGAGCGGAGTTTTTATCACTTCATTGCCATGTTTCCATGATTCCCATCGATTTGGCATCCTGTAATCACCTGTAGTCCAGATTACTACAGGATATCCCTCGGAAACATGTGTAAGAACCTCGTCAAAATTTTTACCGGTCAAATTTACTCCACGGCCTGGAAGGTAACGATTAATCAGATCCACCATTGGTTTGTCAAAAACAGCATAGCCTGCATGCCTTCCAGTCATGTCTCCTACAAACCCTTCAGCAGGATTGCCCCAGCTTAAAATATCTCCTCTAGAAGATCTTTTTAAAGGGTCAGGATCTTTCTTAATTTCCCTGAATAACTTCATCTTATTTGTGTCTGCTCCAGCATATTTAAGCACCATCGCCAGGCTGGTTACTTCACAGCCGTACTTTAATTCAGGGTTTTGCCTAATTAAGGGTACGTTCATCAACTTTTTATCTTTAAATCGTGGCTGAATTTTTATATCATGCTTTTCGTTGATATCTTTTGTTGTTTTTTGGGTCTCCAGTTTTTGATTTGGCTTGGGACTGTTTGTAATAACCTTCGGAGCTTCCGTATTAAGCGTCTGCACATTATTTTCGGCGGGCGAGCCGTGGCTGCATCCAAGCAATGGAAGAAGAATGCCAATGAAATGCCATGCTTTCATGTCATCATCCTTCCATAAGCTCTACTGGTAGTTTGGGTTTATCGAGAGCTTTTATAACATGAGGAAAATGGAAACAGTGTTACTGAGGGATTACTCATATTATGGTAAAATCATTCATATCACATTAATGGAACAGATTAACGATACCTTGATGAAAAAATGAATTTTCGCATTACATAAACTAAGGTGATTTTTTGGATTAAGTTTATTTGTACATCGATCTAACAAAATACTGGTGTGCTAATTAGACGGGGGAGGTGTTATTTTATGGACGCGCTTGATATTTTGACAGATCTTGATCATGTCATTCCTTATTTTCAGCCTATTTTTAATGCGGAAGAGCATCGCATTGTCGGTTATGAGATTTTAGGGAGATATAAAAGCGAGAAAGAAACAGTTAGTTTGGGCCCATTTTTTCTAGATGAAAATATTCCTGAAGAGTATCGAATTGAAGTCGATAATACGGTTTTGACCAAGGCGCTTGAAATCGCTTCTCTATCAGAGAAAGATGATGTCATGTGGTTTGTAAACCGCGATGCCGAGTTATTGATGCTTGATGACGGGGAACAATTTTTACAGCTTATTCTTAGTTTTAAAGAAAAAGGCATCCATCCCAACCAAATCGTCCTTGAAATATCTGATCGGACATATGGTAAAGAAAATAGCCATAGCCATATTGAGCATTTATTAAGTTATTACAAATCCTATGGGATCAAAATCGCCATCGATAAGGTTGGGAACGAGAGCAACCATCTAGACCGGATCGCAGATCTTGAACCAGAAATCCTAAAGATTGATATGTCGTCATTACGTTCGAATTCAGCAGGCTCAGCTTACCTTGATGTCCTTCATTCCTTATCGATTCTTGCCCGGAAAATTGGGGCTACTTTGTTGTTTGAAAATATTGAAACAACGTATCAATTGCAATTTGCCTGGAAAAACGGCGGCAGGTTTTATCAAGGGTTTTATCTTCAAAAACCTTATGAAGCGTTAGTCAGCCGGACTATTTTAAAGGAAAAATTAAAGAAAGAAATTCATGGCTTTATTTTATCCGAAAAGAAAAGACTGCAATCTTTCTTTAATTTGAGAAGTGAACTGAATTCAAAATTTCAGGATTTAATTAGCCGTAATAAGAAAAACCAAAATAGCAATGAATTATTGATTTCCCTTGGTAAAAGTCTGGAGGAGATGGCCTTTAGAATGTACATTTGTGATGAAGACGGTTTTCAAAAATCTCCAAATTTATATAATACAGGAGAAAAATGGTTGATTCAGCCAGAATATATGGATAAAAATTGGAGCTGGCGACCATACTTCCTTGAAAACATCATCAGGATGAGGACTGGGAAAAAGGGCATTTTATCAGATCGTTACAGCGATATAGAAACGGGAGAGGTAATTCGGACATTTTCATTGCCGTTAAACGAAACAGAATTTTTGTTCGTTGATTTAAACTCAGCATACCTGTCTCAAAAAGAAGGTTTATTTTGACAAGATAAGAGACGAATAGCATTGCGGAAATAGCACAATTTATATATAAACAGCCTTCTCAAAGGGGGATTAACATGAGCTTTTTTACAACAATTTTGCTATTGGCGGGGGCCGGAGTGCTGGTTGCAGGTCTTTTCTATACTTGGTCATTTGGCAAAGCACAGAAAAGATCAGATGCCAATCTGGATTCACAGATTCCAGGTGCCGTCCAGGAACACGCCTATATTCGAAATCCGGTATTCCTGACATATATTATTGTGCTTTCCATAGCATTGCTGTTCGTTGTATATTTCGCGGTAACAACAGCAAGATATTAACCTCCTTATGGGGGTTTTTTTTATTCTAAAGGCTGTGTAAAATTCAAGGTTGATTTTTTGCACCTGTAGATTGGAGCGGAGGGCACTCGACTCCTCCAGAAATGCTAAGGAATTTCCAGCGTGGGTGGGCAGGTTCGAGGAAGCTTTTCAGTGTCCTGCAGGCTTACCTGACGCCTCGAAAGCGAGTACCTGGAACGGGTATTAACAGACAAGTGTGGTACTGATAACTGAAACCATAGAGGAAAATCCCGCTTTAATTACATTTTTTTTGACTTTTGCGTTAGTTCGATTTTTTTAAGGGTAAATTGTATCTAACAATCGTATTTTATGTCATAAGTTGATGTTTTTTTGCGAATGAATTACGTAATCCTCTAGGGTAAATGTTGGTAAAATGATATTTACATTCCTGAAGAAAGGGGAAGGAAAAATGGACAAGCGATCATGGCTATTATTGTTATTTTTTTCAATACTAATATGGGTAGTTCCTTCTAACACTTATGCCCAATCTGAATCAATGGACAGAGAGCAAGTATTTGAATTTCTCGGGAAAGCGTTCGATGCGCAGGTTTCCTTGAGTGAGCAGGGAAGGTCAATGGAAGGAATTGAAAGTATTCTTGAACCGTATTTTACAGAAGACTATAAATCATTGTTTATAAAAGAAAATGTGGTTGGACAGGAAAATCAATACCAGACATATGGAACAGATTTTGCCCCTTATTACATCCCGTTTTACGCATTCTCTGAAAAAACAAAAGTGGTTGAGGTGAAAGACGAAATTTATGTTCTTGAATATTTCCCTGGGAATGGCGAGGGTCCGGTAAGCTATGACAGCCATTATGAAGGATTGAAAATAGTAAAGGAACAGGGCAGCTGGAAGGTAGCAGATTATATGAATGATAAGATTCCTGAAGAGGTCATTAATAAGGCCTATCCAGAAAAAGCGGAAAAGAAGGAAGTATCCAAAGTAAACCTGGATAAAAAACAACATGCTAATTCTCTTGTTTTTGGTCCGAATTTTGCATCGTTCAAAACCTTCATCGAATTAGGGGTTATATTTAGGAATGAAAACAAAACACTTTTATTTGGTTTATTGTAAAGTGGACCGGGAGGCCAATGAAAAGAGGTGCCAGGAGGCACCTCTTTTATTGTTGTTAATTGATTAATCAATGACATTCAGTACCAGCTTTAACTTTCCAATGTCAAATCCAATTATAACCTCGGTGCCGACTACGATAGTAGGTGTAGAGTATGAACCATAACGATCAGTTAGTTCCTGCCTGCTTTTTTCGTCTTCATGAATATTTTTTTCTGAAAACGAAAAACCGTATTCGGTTAGGAACATTTTAACAATTTTGCATGGTGGGCATTCGTTCTGTGTATAGACGATGATGTCACTCATTTAACGATTTCCTCCTGAATCTTTTTCTAAATAATGGACCAGTCCCATCGAACTTACATTAATATCCAAATACAGCAACTCAAATATAGAATGATTTTCTGCCAAGCCGTGGTTAGTCAAATATTCTTTTATTTTATCAAAGAGTCTTTTGGTAACTTCCTCGATCCTTTGGGCAGTACCCTCGCAAGTTGTTACCGCATGTTTAGCTTCCGTTAAGAAAATTTCCAGCCAGTACTCAACTTGCTTGAATGCTTCAGCAGGATTTTCTGACATTCCATAATGGCCAAAATAAATCCGTTCGACTCGCAGTTCCTTGTACTTATTGATCGACTGAATCATTTTTTCTGGGTCGAACTGATTTGGAGAAGTGGATGGTAGATAAAATTCTATGTCTTCGCGGTGAATTTGCGGATAATAGATACCCGCAGTGTCTCCACTGAATATTCCATTAGTTGCTGGGTGATGTATACTGAAATGGTGATTTGCATGTCCTGGAGTATCGAAGAACTGCAATGTCAATTCTTCTCCAATAACCAATGTATCACCATCACCTTTCGTGATGATCCGGTCTTCTGGTATTTCCAGAATTGGATCGAATAGTTCGGTGAATTTTTCTCCATACACAGCTTTAGCTCCCGCAATTAACCTTGAGGGGTCAGCTAAATGTCTTGCTCCTTTTGGATGAACAATAACTTTTGCCTGGGGGCAATGCTCCAGCAGCAGTCCTGCACCTCCAGCATGATCGAGATGGATATGAGTAACAATTATGTAAGCAATGTCCGCAGGTGTAACTTTAAGTGATTCCAGACCCTCTAAGATAAATGGGATCGAAGGACTGGCAGAAGTTTCTATTAGCGTTATTTTTTCTTCTAAAAGCACATATGTCCCGGTGCGTTCAGTCATACTTAAATCAAAATCATCAATTAGATAGATATTTTCGGATAACCTTGCTGGTTTTTTCAAAAAAACACTCCTTTCGCGTAGCTTTTACTTGTACAACGCCTTACAATATTTTATTCTGTTAATATTGACATGTAAAGAATAAAGTATAGAATATTCTGAAATCATTTTACATGGATATAAATATGCCAATTGAGAAACCTATTGATAGATAATTGGTTTTCGCTTTGAAAGGAGAGGGAGCAATGTCACAGCTTCAGGGAATCATCACACGATTAAAGAACTTGCAAGAGCAGTCTAACGGAGGTGAACCTGCACAACGCTTTTTTGAGGTAAACGGAGAGCGTAAGTGCCAGGTTACATACCATCCGAAAACTGAAACATACGAATTGGAAATATATAATGAAAAAGAAAAGCCGAAGAAATACCAGTTCGACAATATTGATATGATTACGATCGAGATTTTTGATCTGATTCAATAATATTCCCCATAAAAAAAGGAACCAGCTGGTTCCTTTTTTTATTTCTTTTATGTAAGCTTGAAAAACATTTAAATTGCCAATTAAGCGGCAATAGTGTTGTATGATCGATATGGTGTTCACGACCATACATGAGTCAAAACACAGAATGTATCGTAAAAGAAATCGTTCTACATATATAAGCTTAGGACATTGCACACTTGGCTATACAATCTTTTGATAATGATCAATTCTTTAGTGCAAACTAATTGAAAGCGTCTGCAAATGAATTATGATAAAATGGAGAAGAAAGAAATCCATTTTAGGGAGTTTTCGCCATGATTAGTCTTCACAGCGGAGAGTTTTTAGAAATAAACATT
The DNA here is from genome assembly GCF_036964885.1 of Bacillus sp. JJ1122. NCBI lineage: Bacteria > Bacillati > Bacillota > Bacilli > Caryophanales > Bacillaceae > Bacillus > Bacillus sp. JJ1122. Next base: position 37,680 of record NZ_JBALQL010000048.1, read on the forward strand.
AAAGATTTAATGATTCCTTCTGAACGGGTTGCCCATGTGCAAATTGGCAACAGCTTAGAGCATGCTCTTCTAGTTTTAACGAAAAGCGGTTATACAGCAATTCCAGTCCTGGACCCCCACTATCGCCTCCTGGGCTTGATCAGCACACCAATCATAATGGATTCAATCCTTGGACTCGAGAGAATAGAATTTGAGCAACTTGAAAAAAAACGGGTTGAAGAAGCCATGAATAAGAAAATTCCTAGAATCAGCATCCACTCAACTCTAAAGTCCTCTTTAGATCTTCTTGTCGATCATCCATTTCTTTGTATTGAAGATGAATCCGGTATATTTGAGGGAATCCTGACAAGGCGGACCGTTTTACTGCAATTATCTAAACAAGTAAAAAGGCCTTATAAGAATTAGGGCATGTTCCAGCTCCCGTCCGCGGGGGCTGAATTTTTTATTTAGACAGAGGTGAAAGATGGTATGGGACAAGCAGATATTACAAAGCAAAAAACGCTTAGACGGGAGACCAAACGACCGCTCGTTTTGGTCACAGTTATGCTTGCAATGTTTATGGGGGCGATTGAAGGAACTATCATTTCAACCGCCATGCCAGCTATTGTAGGAGAACTAGGCGGGTTCGCTTTGTACAGCTGGGTTTTCTCAGCGTATCTTTTGATGAATGCCGTTACAGTCCTTATATATGGAAAATTATCGGATTTATTTGGACGGAAGCCAATTTTAACATTTGGAATAATCATCTTCTTGATTGGTTCAATTTTGTGCGGAATGGCTGAAACAATGGAAATGCTGATATTATTCAGATTCATTCAGGGGTTTGGCGCTGGAGCAGTCGCGCCAATAGCTACAACGATTGTAGGGGATATTTATACAAAGGAAGAACGGGCGAAAATCCAAGGCTACCTATCCAGTGTCTGGGGCATCTCAGCAATCACTGGTCCAGCACTAGGAGGACTGCTTGTAGAGTATGTAAGCTGGCGTTATGTATTCTGGATTAATGTTCCGCTTGGAGTCCTGGCCATCGCCGGCCTCTGGTTATTTCTCCATGAAAATGTAGAGAAAAAGAAACATAAAATTGACTATCCTGGTGCAATTCTCCTGACTGTGTCGATTAGCTCATTAATGATAGTCTTTGTCGAGGCAGGAACAAACTGGGCATGGACATCCTTAAATACAATAGGGTTGACAGGGATCAGTATTGTAGCGTTTTTCTTGTTTATTTTTCAGGAACAAAGAGCGGAAGAACCGATGATGCCTTTCAATATTTGGCGTGAGCGGTCCATTTTCATTGCGAACATGACCTCGCTTACTACAGGTGTCATGCTGATTGGTATATCCAGTTTTCTGCCTGCCTTTGTACAGGGGGTTATGGAACGTTCACCAATTGTAGCTGGGTTTACGCTGACGTCTATGTCGATTGGCTGGCCAATCGCAGCTGCAGTTGCCGGAAGACTCCTTTTAAATATAGGATATCGAACGACTTCCTTAATTGGTGGAGCGGCATTAATTTTGGGCAGTGTTATGTTTGTAACGTTAACACCAGAGGCTGGTCCACTGTGGGCTGCGGCAGGTTCTTTTTTAGTAGGTGTTGGAATGGGTCTTACCAGCACTGCGTTCATCGTTTCCATACAAAGCACCGTGGCGTGGCAGCAGAGAGGTATTGCAACAGCCGCCAATATGTTTATGAGGAATCTTGGTAACACGGTCGGAGCCGCCCTGCTTGGCGGCATCCTCAATAGCAGCATCATCAGTTTTATGAAAAAGAATGTTGCCGATGGCCAGGATCTGTCCCTTGATACCACTAACGTTCTTTTGAAGGAAACAGAGAGAATGAAACTGCCACTAGAACTAAAAGAGATTCTTCAGAACGCTCTGACAAATGCATTGCATTCTGTGTATCTTGTTGTTTTGGTTTTCGCGGTAGTTAGTATGCTCTTCATCCTTTTCTTGCCCAAGAAAGAAAAAACTGCAGAATGATTTGCAGTTTTTTTTTGTAGTCTTACTAATATTAATAATGAAAGATGCTTCATTTTTGGATAAAATATAAGTAAAACTTATTAAGAGGTTCAATATGTCATCGATTTCAGAGTTTCACCTTCTATCTGTACTTGCACAGGAAATGAATATGAGAAAAGCGTCAGAAAGACTTTTTGTTTCACAGCCAGCCCTCTCACAAAGACTTCAGACAATCGAAAAAGATTGGGGTGCTAAATTATTCCTTCGCTCACAAAAAGGTCTTACTTTAACACCGGCTGGAGAGGTGGTCATTCAATTTGTAAATGAAACAATCTCCAGAGAGGAAAAAGCACGAGAATCAATCCATGCATTAAACTCTGAAGTGTATGGAACGCTAAAAATTGCGGTGGCATCCATTGTCGGACAAAACTGGCTTCCACAGGTGCTGAAAAAATATGTCAGCCGGTACCCTCAGGCTAAAATATCCCTCGTCACAGGCTGGAGCAGCGAGATTTCAAAAGCATTATATGAAGATCAAGTCCATATTGGAATCATTCGGGGAACTCCTGATTGGAAAGGGGTTAAAATCCATCTTTTTAAGGACAGCTTATATCTGGTTGATACGGAAATTACTAGTCCCGAGCAGGTACTCGAGACAGACAGACCTTTCATCCAATTTAAAAGTGACTCGAATTATTATCAAGAAATCCAAGATTGGTGGCTAAGACAATTTCAGACTGCCCCTCGGAGGACGATCATTGTGGACCAGATCGAAACGTGTAAACAAATGACATTCAATGGGATAGGTTACGCAATACTTCCAGCGATTACGCTGAATGGAGCGGAGAAAGACATCTTCAAAGTTCCATTGCATGATGAAAATAATGAGCCGTTAGGGCGCGATACATGGCTTCTTGGTTATGAATCTGCTTTTCAATTAAAGCAGGTGCAGGCATTTATCGAGATCGTCAAGGAACATATTGTTGATTCAAACAAGAAAGTAAAATAGTTTTTCTTGTTTTCAATACTTTTGTTTGTTAAAGTAATTTTTAGAAAAAGCAGTTTTCAAGGCACTTTTCGTATGATTTGCAGCTTTCTTATTACATGCTAATCTGTGTGAATATTATTTTGGCAATTTAACACTAAGCTGATGAAAAGAGCTTTTGAAAAAATACATACTTGGAGGTAAGAAATATGAAAATGATGGATGCAAACGAAATTATTTCGTTTATACAAAATAGCAAAAAAGCAACACCAGTTAAGGTGTATGTAAAAGGAGACCTTGAGGGGATCGACTTTGGGGCTAACTCAAAAACCTTCATCACTGGGAATACAGGCGTCATTTTTGGGGAGTGGGCAGAAATCAATCCTGCTCTTGAATCCAATCAGGCGAAGATTGAAGACTATGTTGTAGAAAATGATCGCAGGAACTCAGCTATTCCATTGCTGGACATGAAAAACATCAAAGCGCGTATTGAGCCTGGAGCAATCATCAGGGATCAGGTTGAAATTGGTGACAATGCTGTTATCATGATGGGTGCTTCCATCAATATCGGTGCAGTGATTGGCGAAGGCACAATGATTGATATGAACGTAGTGCTTGGCGGCCGCGCAACTGTGGGCAAGAATTGCCATATTGGAGCAGGATCTGTCCTTGCGGGAGTTATTGAACCACCTTCTGCTAAACCAGTTATAGTTGAAGATGATGTAGTGATTGGAGCAAATGCAGTTGTCCTTGAAGGAGTTACTGTCGGTAAGGGAGCAGTAGTAGCTGCCGGTGCTATCGTTATTGATGATGTGCCTCCTTATACTGTGGTTGCAGGAACTCCTGCGCGCGTGATCAAGGAAATCGATGAAAAAACAAAATCAAAAACTGAAATCAAACAGGAGCTTCGCCAGCTATAAAAGCGAGAAAGCGTGGATACATGATCCGCGCTTTCTTTTATAAGGGAGAGAACATTATGGAGCATGAAACTTTTATAAAAATCAGAAGAGACTTGCACAAGATTCCAGAGCTTGGTTTCAAAGAATATAAAACTCAGGCTTATCTTCTTCATTATTTGCACCAGCTCACTGGAGAGCGATTGGAAATAAAAACTTGGGAAACGGGGATCTTTGTCAAAATCCAGGGTGAAAACCCTAAAAAAATGATTGGATACCGTGCAGACATTGATGGTCTCCCAATCACCGAGGGTACTGGGCTTGAGTTTAAATCCCTGCACGAGGGCCAAATGCATGCATGTGGACATGATTTACATATGAGCATTGCACTAGGACTGATCACGCATTTTGTCAGCCATCCTATTGACGATGATCTACTTTTTATTTTCCAGCCTGCTGAGGAGGGGCCTGGCGGTGCAGAGCCGATGCTTGCGACCGATATCATGGCAGAGTGGAAGCCGGATATGATCATCGCCCTGCATATTGCTCCGGAATATCCAGTTGGGACCATCGCAACGAGGGAAGGACTCCTGTTTGCCAATACTTCAGAACTTTTCATCGATCTTGAAGGGAAAGGAGGACATGCAGCTTATCCTCATCATACAAATGATATGATCGTCGCTGCGTGTGCGCTTGTTACACAGCTGCAGTCGATTGTCGCTAGGAATATTGACCCGCTGGATAGTGCAGTCGTCACTATTGGTAAAATTACAGGCGGTACCGTGCAAAACATCATTGCCGAGACAGCGAGAATTGAGGGTACCATCCGTACTCTTTCTGTAGATTCCATGTTTAAGGTGAAAGAACGAATTGAGGCACTGGTGAAGGGGATTGAAGTGGGTTATCAGTGCAAAACAGCGATAGATTATGGCTCCATGTACCATCAGGTTTATAATCATGAGGAATTAACAAGCGAATTTATCAGTTTTGCAGGAGCAAATGAGAATATTAATATGATCGTTTGCAGAGAGGCCATGACAGGGGAAGATTTCGGTTATATGTTAAAAGATATTCCAGGATTCATGTTCTGGCTTGGGGTGGATTCGGGATACGGACTTCACCACGCTAAACTGAATCCGGATGAAAAAGCAATTGGAGCTGCAATAGATTTATTAAGCAATTATATAGAATATAAGAGCAAGTAGGCAGATGGGACAAAAAGCAAGAGGGCAGAATGAATTAAATCCCATCTTGCTTTTTTTTCGTGGATAAAGGCTTATCATTTTGTCCCAAATAAAAAGCATGTTAAACTAATATTCGGAATAAGTTATATTTTCCAGTTGTCTGCATAGCTGCGAGATCCGTTTAAATTTATAACAGTTTGGGCAAAACAATTAAGGTGGGACAAAGATCAGGAATTATAATTAATACTTATTTAAATTAATTATAATTTAAGATTGACTACAAACAATTATTCTGATATATTTAGAAACATAAGGTTTAACAGATGCCCAGAGGCATCTTAAATAAAATTATTGTAATGGAGGGATTTTACATGCCAGAACGTATGGTAGGTAAGCAAGCACCACGCTTTGAAATGGACGCAGTATTAGCAAATAAGGAATTCGGAAAAGTAAGTCTTGAAGAAAACATGAAGAACGACAAGTGGACAGTTCTTTTCTTCTATCCAATGGATTTCACTTTTGTATGCCCAACTGAAATCACAGCTATGTCTGACCGTTACGATGAGTTCGAAGACCTTGATGCAGAAGTAATCGGCGTATCAACTGATACAATCCACACTCACCTTGCATGGATTAAAACTGACCGCAAAGAAAACGGTCTTGGCGATCTTAAATATCCATTAGCAGCTGACACTAATCACGTTGTGTCGCGTGAATATGGCGTTTTAATCGAAGAAGAAGGCGTAGCACTTCGCGGATTGTATATCATCAGCCCAGAAGGCGAATTAATGTACTCTGTTGTTAACCATAACAACATCGGCCGTGATGTTGATGAAACTCTACGTGTACTTCAAGCACTACAAACTGGCGGCCTTTGCCCTGCAAACTGGAAGCCTGGACAAGCTACTCTTTAATCGTAGCGTCAAACACTATGATAATTTAAAAGACCTAACAAAAGTTAGGTCTTTTTCTTAATAACGAAAAGCAAAATTTTTTATAATAAGAGGGGTGCTATTATGAAACTACGTGAACCAATGCCGGAATTGACTGGCGCGACAGAATGGCTAAATGGAGAAGTGACAAAGGAGCAATTAGTCGGAGAAAAGCCGACCTTGATTCATTTCTGGTCAATCAGCTGCCATCTCTGCAAGGAAGCAATGCCTCAGGTCAATGAGTTCCGCGATAATTATAAAGATAAGCTGAACGTGATTGCTGTTCATATGCCACGGTCTGAGGATGACTTGAACCTTGAAGAAATCAAGAAGGTTGCAGCTGAGCACAGCATTTCACAACCAATCTTCGTGGACAGCGAACACAAATTGACAGAAGCCTTTGAAAATCAATATGTTCCTGCATATTATGTTTTTGATAAGGATGGAAAACTAAGACACTTCCAGGCAGGCGGAAGCGGCATGAAAATGCTTGAAAAGCGAGTGAACCGTGTCCTGGACGAATTGGAAAAGACTGAATAAAACACGTCTGGAGAGCCGATTACCATCGGCTCTTTTTTGTGGGTCAAATTTAAAATGCTTATTATGAATTTTGAGGATTGGGTTGTTAAGAATGTTATCTGATTAAATATCAGATAATTCGTACTGACAAAAAAATAAAAAAATTCTTGAAAAAAGCTGGAAAAACATTTCGAAACCCGATATATTATTTTATACGTGCTTTTCTTTTTAGCTCTATATGTAAAATACATACTATTTAAACCCAGTTTGATTTTTAGATCGACCTAATAATCTCTGGTAAAAAAGCACAGCGAAACATAGTTTATCACTTCAGCTTTTTATCAAATCAAAAGAAAAAGAAGCTTTGATTCAAAGGGGGTACATGAATGGAGACATTCAAAAAATTGAGGTTGTATTACTGGCCATACAAAAATTTGTTTTTATGGTCCATCTTTTTTATGCTGATTGTAACGGCTATTACAGTCATCTATCCAATGATTTTACAGCAAACGATTGATGAAGCAGTCATGGGAGGCAGGTATGAGCTGATACCGATCCTTGCTGGCGGTTTTGTCGGTTTCATGGTGGTAAAAGGGGTTTGCACTTATATTTATCAGTATACTGGTGATCTCTTTGGTATTCATTCGGTTTATAAACTGAGAAATTCACTTTATGAAAAATTGCAGTTCCTATCCTTCAGGTATTATGATAACGCCAAAACTGGTGATTTAATGTCCCGGCTTACAGCAGACGTAGAAGGGTTTCGTTTTTTCCTGAGCTTCGGCTTTTCTGAACTGATCCGATTTGTACTGTTAATTGGCATCAGTTTCTCGGTCATGTTCTATTATTCTATTTCATTAACCTTTGTGACTCTTGCGACTTTGCCTTTTCTTGCAGTAGTTGTTTATAAGTTTGATAAGGCGGTTCATCCTGCATTCAGGGGAATAAGAAAATCCTTTGGCAAACTGAATACAAAGGTTCAGGAAAACATCAGCGGAATCAACACCGTAAAATCTCTGTCGAGAGAGAGTTATGAGATTGGGAGATTCAATGATTCCAATGGTGAATATAAAGACAAATACCTATTCACTTCAGATATTTGGGCAAAATATTTCCCATTAATGGAGTTCTTGGGCAACATTAGTGTGGTCCTGCTGCTTGGCTATGGTGGATATCTTGTAATGAATGGTTCCCTGAAGCCTGGAGAACTCGTAGCATTTTATAGCCTTCTGTGGTACATCATGTGGCCCATCATGAACCTTGGCTTCGTAGTTAATCTATTTTCCCAGTCAAAAGCTTCTGGAGAAAGGTTATTAGAAATCCTTGAAGCTGATGCCGAGGTCGATAATAAGGATGGAGCAATTGAAGCCGAAAAGCTTTCAGGTGATGTGCAATTTTGCAACGTAACGCTTCGATATGGAAATGATGAAAACGAAGCACTATATGATATTTCCTTTAAAGCACGTCCTGGGCAGACCATTGGCTTGATTGGATCCACTGGTTCAGGCAAAACCAGCATTACCCAGCTTATGACGAGATTTTATGAGCCTGCAGAGGGGCAGGTATTAATTGATGGACGGGATATCAAGGAGTATTCCTTACGGTCTCTTCGAAGTAATATTGGTATTGTCCTGCAGGAATCCTTTCTATTTTCTTCATCAATTAAAGCAAATATTTCTTACGGCAAGCCAGACGCAACGATGGATGAAATTGTGGATGCTGCAAAACGGGCGCAGGCCCACAGCTTCATAATGGAGCTTCCTGATGGATATGATACCATCCTCGGTGAGAGAGGCATGGGCCTGTCCGGCGGCCAAAAGCAAAGGATTGCTATAGCAAGGGCAATCTGTATAAACCCAAGCATCTTGGTACTTGATGACGCCACAAGCGCAGTAGATATGGAAACTGAATTTGAAATTCAAAAAGCGTTGCTGGAAGTGATGAAGGGAAGAACGACATTTATCATTGCACACAGGATCTCTTCCTTAAAGCATGCCGATGAAATTCTTGTGCTGGATAATGGGTCAATTGCTGAACGGGGTACCCATGAACAATTAATAAAAAATGGCGGAACATATCAAAAAATATATGAGATTCAGTTTAAAGACCGCCAAGGGGTCACACAAACAGGATAAAACTCTTTGAAACAGTTTTATGAATCGTCCGGGTAAACAAGGGGGGAAGGTTTTGAGCAAAAAAAGTAATTCTCAGGTTTTAAAAAGGTTTCAATATTCAACAGACCAGGTGATTGATAAGCCTTTTAATTGGAAGCAAATGTTAAGGCTCTTCAGCTATATTCTTCCATATAAAGCATCGCTTGTTCCACTGTCCATAGCGATGGTTCTCATAACAACTGCCGTCAGGCTTGTTATCCCTATACTTATTGGGATCTATACACTTGATCGTGCAGTGAAAAACAAAGATGCTAACATGTTATTCTGGCTCGTGGCTATAATTGCTGGCCTTTATTCAGCTGCATACATCGCAAATATATTTAGGATACGCTGGATGAATCAATTAGGGCAGAACGTCATTTACGATTTGCGTAAGCACTTATTCACCCATGTCCAGAATCTGTCGCACCGTTTCTTCGATCAGCGTTCGGCCGGTTCGATTTTGGTAAGAATCATGAATGATATTAACTCATTACAGGAATTGTTCACAAATGGAGTCATCAATCTTCTGATGGATATGGTGCTCCTGATTGGAATCTTTTTTATACTATTTTCATTAAGTCCGCAATTAACGCTGGCAATCATGGTGATCTTGCCGATCATGTTCTTGATTTCGACGAAATTGAGAAAAAATATCAGGCGTTCATGGCAAGATGTTCGTTTGAAACAATCGAAGATTAATTCGCACTTAAATGAAAGCATACAGGGAATCAGGGTTACCCAGTCGTTTACTCAGGAAAAAGAGAACATGACCTTCTTCGATGGAATCAATGAGGAAACATTTCAGAGCTGGAAGTCAGCATCGCAGAAGAACGCCATGTTCAGGCCGCTTGTAGAATTGACTAACGCACTGGGGACCGCTGTTTTAATCTGGTACGGTGCACATCTGATCCAAAGCGATACAATCTCAATTGGTGTATTCGTTTCATTTGCGTTTTATCTAGGCATGTTTTGGGAGCCCATATCAAGGCTTGGCCAGGTATACAACCAGCTATTAATGGGAATGGCATCTTCTGAAAGAATCTTTGAATTCCTGGATGAGAAGCCGATTGTATCAGAAGCAGATAACCCTGTAGAATTAAACGACCTCAGAGGGGAAATTCAATTTGAAAAGGCTGTATTCTCATATGACAACAAGAGGATTGCACTAAAAGGAATAAACCTTGGGATAAAGGCTGGCCAGACAGTTGCTCTTGTTGGCCATACAGGTTCAGGAAAAACGACAATCGCCAACTTAATCAGCCGTTTCTATGATCCTACTGCAGGAAGGGTACTGGTTGATGGACATGATTTAAAGAATGTTTCTCTCAGCAGTCTGAGGAAGAACATCAGTATCGTATTACAGGATACATTCATTTTCTCAGGGACAATTTATGATAATATTCGTTTTGGCAGGCCTGAGGCAACTGATGAAGAGGTGAAGGCTGCAGCTGAAGCAGTTGGTGCTGCTGATTTTATTGAAAAACTCCCAAACGGTTTTCAAACAGAGGTAGAAGAGAGGGGCAATATTCTTTCTGTTGGTGAAAGGCAGCTTCTTTCCTTTGCCAGAGCCCTGCTGGCGAATCCTAAAATTCTCATCATGGATGAGGCTACGGCTAGCATTGATACGGAAACTGAGATGAGAATCCAATATGCCTTGAAGACCCTATTAAAAGGCAGAACTGCGATTATTATCGCTCACAGGCTGTCGACAATCCGTGAAGCAGATAATATTTTCGTTCTTGAAAATGGCCTTGTCATTGAAAAGGGAAATCATGAACAGCTTATGAATCAAAAAGGAGAATATTACGATCTTGTCCAGGCACAATTCAATATGCTTGATGCCGTATAAGAAGCCTTCTTTGTGAAGGCTTCTTTTGCTATTTTGAAATTTTAGCAGCTCAGTTAATAAAAATAAACAACAATCAAGAAACTGAGGAGATGTTTATTTTGCTATAAATGTAACATTTTTGTAATAAACCCGTCTGATCCTTAAACAGATTAAAATAAGGGGGCGTGTTGATGTTGAAAAAGATAATGGCAGTCATTTTGTTATTTATTCTCTTGCTTGCAGGCTGCAGCGGCGGGATGTCAGATGAAAGTAAATCTAGCAGTGATATGGGTGCAAAAACGGAATCCATGGATAACTCTGAGAGTAACGATGTTTCATTTTCTGAAGGAGAAAAAGACTCGGCTGTAGAAAATAATGAATCTGATGACGGAAAAGCGAAAACGAACGCTGCTGATGCCGCTATGGAACGAATGGTCATCTATAATGCAGAATTGAATTTAAGAGTGAAAAACTTTGAAAAAACACGTAATGCCCTCGAACAAAAGGCTAAAATCTATAATGGATATATCGTAAATTCCAGTTCCAGCCGTTATGATGGAGAACAGCAGAGCGGCACAATGACCTTCAGGATTCCTCAGGAGCATTTCCAGGCTTTTCTGACCGATGCAGAGGGTTTATCGGTACAAGTATATAATCGTCAGGTTAGCGGTGAAGATGTAACAGAAGAATATGTGGACATTGAATCAAGACTAAAGTCTAAAAGGGCAGTGGAAGCCAGGCTCCTTGAATTCATGAAGCAGGCACAGAAGACCGATGATTTGTTGAAAATCTCTTCTGACCTTGCGAACGTCCAGGAGGAAATAGAACAAGTTTTAGGCAGGAAAAAGTTCCTTGAAAATCAGTCAGCCTTATCTACTGTAACGATTTCACTGGAAGAAAATGCTGTGTCTGTCCCAAAAATCGATAACGAAAACTTGAACACCTGGCAAAAGATTAAAAAACAATTTGCTGATAACATCAATATTATTCTGTCAGCGGGTTCAGGAATCATAGTGTTCTTGATCGGCAATCTGCCAATCTTGCTGATTGTAGGCATTATCGTTTCAGTGATTATATTTTTTGTCAGAAAATATACTAGGCGCACTGAGAATAATAATATCGATTCAAACAGCTAAGTGACAAGCATTGTTTAAAACTAATATGGATTTTGAACATAGTTTTTGTACAGAAGCTAGCTTGCGGTTAGCAAGCGCCTGGATCGGAAATCTACAGACAAATTAATAAAGTGAGAACAAAAAAACCGTTGCAATTTGCAACGGTTTTTCCTATTAAACCTCCATAATGATCGGCAAGATCATCGGGCGGCGTTTTGTTTTCTCATAAAGGAACGGTGCTAAAGTGTCCGTGATTTCATTTTTGATTTCGGACCACTGAGTTGTTTTTCTTTCCATTACTTTGTTTAAATGCTTGCTAATCAAGCTCTGGGCGTCATTGATTAAATCGCCGGATTCCCTCATATAGACGAATCCGCGGGATATCAGATCAGGTCCTGCAGCAATTTTGAATTCCTTCATGTTAATGCTGACTACAACCACAACAAGTCCTTCTTCAGAAAGGATGCGGCGATCACGCAGAACGATGTTTCCGATATCACCCACTCCGCTGCCGTCAATATACACATTTCCGGATGGAATCTTACCTGCTATGCTAACTTCATTATCGCCTAATGCCAGTACTTCACCATTATCCATGATAAAGCAATTTTCCTCAGGAACACCACAGTCGGTGGCAAGCTTTGTATGCATCTTCTGCATACGATACTCACCATGGATTGGCATAAAGTATTTTGGTTTGATCAGGCGAAGCATTAATTTTTGTTCTTCCTGGCCGCCATGCCCTGAAGTATGAATGTCATTTAAAGATCCATGGATTACATCAGCCCCTGCACGAGAAAGCATGTTGATCGTACGATTTACGCTGATTGTATTGCCTGGTATAGGTGATGAAGAAAATACAACTGTATCGCCAGGCTGGATCTGGATTTGACGGTGAGTGCCATTAGCGATTCTCGATAAAGCAGCCATAGGTTCTCCCTGACTTCCAGTACAAAGGATTGTAACCTGGTTAGCAGGCAGTCGATTTATTTGCTGTGCCTCAATGAATGTATCCTTAGGCGCATTAATATAGCCGAGATCTTGTCCAATATTAATTGCTGATTCCATGCTTCTTCCAAATACAGCTACTTTTCTGCCTGTCGTTACGGCAGCTTCAACAACCTGCTGTAATCGATGGATGTTTGAAGCGAATGTAGCGAATATGATGCGGCCATCCACTTTTCTAAAAATATCATGAATGCTTTCCCCAACACGGCGTTCTGACATCGTAAAATGTGGGACTTCAGCATTTGTGCTGTCTGAAAGCAGGCATAGTACGCCTTCTTTTCCGATTTCAGCCATCTTCGTTAAGTTAGCCGGTTCGCCGACAGGTGTAAAATCGAACTTGAAATCTCCTGTGTGGACAACTTGCCCTGGAGGAGTTTTAACAACAACGCCATATGAGTCAGGAATACTATGCGTAGTCCTGAAAAATGTGACCGAAGTTTTGCGGAATTTGATGATGTCATCTTCCTGTATTTCAATCAGTTTTGCTTTTCTCAATAAGCCGTGTTCTTCCAGCTTGTTCTTGATTAAACCTAGAGCAAGTTTTCCTCCATAAATCGGAATATTGATTTCACGCAATAAATAAGGAATACCGCCAATATGGTCTTCATGGCCATGGGTGATGAAAAGACCTTTGATTTTATCTTCATTCTTTACCAGGTATGAATAATCAGGAATAACATAATCGATCCCAAGCAATTCATCTTCTGGAAATTTAATGCCTGCATCAATTAATATAATCTCGTCCTGAAATTGCACACCATAGGTGTTTTTGCCGATTTCGCCTAGTCCTCCCAATGCGAAAACTGCAGTTTGGTCATTTTTTACAAATTTCATAAATTATCCTATCTCCAATACTTCAAAGTCTTCTTTTTGTTTTTCATATTCAAAATAATTACCCTTTACAGCCTCAACATACTCCACGTTATATTGGCGGTCAGCTATTTTTGACCGAACATCTCTTTCAGATTCAGCTTCCACGTATATTGTCTTTGTTTTTTCACGTACGGGAACTTGCTTGTTAGATTCCTGGTAGTAAACTTTAAAAATCATGTTAAATCTCTCTCCTTAATTAAATAAACTTTTTATATTTTATAGGGCTTTTTTTTTTGTATGGATTGCAGCATTT
>NZ_JBALQL010000049.1:0-10105 GCF_036964885.1 Bacillus sp. JJ1122
TTTCAAAGAGCAATTTGTTACTGCGTCGCTCGTAGGCGACTTAAATAATATATCATGTTGCGATTGCTTCGTCAACACTTTTTTTAAAGTTATTAACTGATGTCCAACAGCAACTTTTATATAATAACAACTCTTGCCTGGTTGGTCAATAACTTTTTCACAAAAAAGCTATTTTCAGAGAGAGTTTTTTTAAGAATAATAGATTCTTGCCTTTTTCAAAATCATGGGTTTAAAAAGATACCGTAAACAACGAAAAGCATAAAAAATGCCGCTTTCCACAAGCGGCATTTTCATTAACTTCATCAGCTAATCATTATATAATCCATGTCTGAATCGCAACAAGTGCAAACACACCAGGTATTCCTAACAATCCAGAAACCGCTGCTGTTGCTAAATTGATTGGTACATAAACTCCGAAGCTGGTTCCGAAAGCATTAAGAAAAAATAAAAAGATGGCTCCGATTAAAATCTTTACTGCACCCTGACCGATAAAACGAAGTGGTTTTGTTGGTGCACCTATAACCAGCAGCAGGAAGATCAATCCGCCAAGGATCGATATGACAACTACAGGATCCATACTGTTCCCCCTTATTTCAATGTCTTGTACTAATTTTTATGTACAAGTTATCAAAATAAGACCTTATAGTATGGAAAATACATGCTACCTTGCCTTAATCGTAATTTTCCTATGTTTTGCTTCCTTAAATAGAAAGAAGTACTTTGCTTCGGCAATCTTTGCTTCGGTGATAAACTCTTCTGATGGATCGAAGCTTCTTTCAACCAATAGCTTTTGATTATTCCAGTTTGTCTTCATGGTGTTAAGCTGTTCCATTAATTTTTGGTCGAATTCTTTTCTAAGCCACTTTTTTTTACGAAACAACATGACTTTCCTCCAGTTGAATTTATCGCGTAAATCAGTCACGATCCCGGAGAGGAACCGAGTCAGCTTCCTGTCCGAAAAGCATTTCAAGGTTCGATGGTAACTGGGGATTTCCTCGAATTACACTTCCCGGCGTCCTTCCAACGCTTTGGAGAGCGTGACCTCATCAGCGTATTCAAGGTCACCGCCGACTGGCAGTCCATGTGCGATACGCGTGATCTTAATGCCTGATGGTTTTAACAGCCGGGAAATATACATGGCTGTTGCTTCTCCCTCTATATTGGGGTTAGTTGCAAGGATTACCTCCTGAACAGTCTCATCCTGAAGCCTCTTTAATAGATCGGGTATATTGATGTCTTCCGGACCAATGCCATCCATTGGCGAAATCGCTCCATGGAGTACATGATACAAGCCGTTGTATTCCTTCATTTTTTCCATGGCTATCACATCTTTTGGGTCCTGGACTACACAGATGTTGCTTCGATCCCTGCGCTGGTCTTCACAAATATAACAAGGATCCTGGTCAGTGATATGGCCGCAAACTGAACAATATGTCAGATTCCTCTTGGCATTTACAAGTGCTTTCGCGAAATCCAATACGGTTTCTTCCTTCATGCTCAAGACGAAAAATGCCAGACGAGCGGCCGTTTTAGGGCCGATACCCGGCAATTTCATAAAGCTGTCGATCAGCTTTGATATGGGTTCAGGATAATGCATTCTTTTCTATTCCTCCTAGAACATTCCCCCAGGAAGGTTCATTCCTTTTGTGAATTGTCCCATTGTCTTGTTTGATAGTTCTTCTGCTTTTTTCAATGCATCATTCGTTGCCGCAAGCACTAGGTCTTGAAGCATTTCAACATCATCCGGGTCAACAACTTCGGGTTTGATTTGAACATCCACAATTTCCTTGTGTCCAGTTACGATGACTGTAACCATGCCGCCGCCAGCAGTTCCTTCGATCTTTTCTTCACCTAATTGAACTTGTGCTTCTTCCATCTTCTTTTGCATCTTTTGCATTTGCTTCATCATATTTTGCATATTACCCATTCCACGCATCATATTAACGTACCTCCAATTTTAATCTTGAATTTGTATTAATTCATCGCCAAATAATTTCTTAGCTTCAGCAATCAGCGGGTCTTCATTAGCTGATTGCCCTTCATCTGCCCCATCGCCTCTTTGGCTGATAAAGCTTTCCCTTATTTTAAGCCACTGGTCTTCCGGCACACCTATTACCTGCAGCCTCTTGCCCGTGTATTCATACATGGCACCGCTGACGGTCTCGACAAACCTGGTGTTTTCCATTGCCATTTGACAGTGTATTTCATATTTGAATTTTATCACTACAGCTGCATCGGATGCAGCAACTGGCTCAGCTTCGTTCAACAATGCAGCCTGTGATCGCATTTGTTTTGCCGCGAGCATCTCAAGAAGATCGCCCCAACGGCTTTTGATTGTCTGCAGGTCTGCCTTTGTTGCATTCTTTAACACTTCATTGATTTTACCTGCAGGTGCCTGGAACCCTTTCCGGTTAGCACGCGGCGCTTTTTTTGCAGCCGCTGCAGGCTCACTCGCAGCTTGACCAGGATTTTGCTGGAAATATGCAAGTTTTCCCTCAAGCTGTTCTATCCTTTTAAGCAATGGCTCGACATCCACATTGCTGGGCGGAGATTGGTTTTCCAGCTGGCATAGCTTCACAATAGCGACCTCAAGGAAAATACGCGGATGGTTTGTCCAGCGCATTTCTTGCTGTGCTTTGTTCAACACTTCTATTAATTCATAGATTTGAGCCGAATCAATTTTATTGGCCAATTCCTGAAAATCCTCATCGAGCATGACTCGTTCCATGGACTCTTCAAGAGCAGGAGCTGCCTTATACAGAAGCATATCTCGGTAAAAGTAAATTAGGTCCTCAATGAACCTTGCTGGGTCTTTCCCTTGCATGAGCAATTCTTCCAACGCTTCCAGTCCGGCTGCAGCGTTCCGCTCGTAAATCGCATTCGCTAGCTGATTAAGAAAATTTTGTGAGACTGTACCGGTTACAGTTAATGCATCCTCAAGCGTAACCCTGTCCTGGCTGAATGAAATCGCCTGGTCAAGCAAGCTCAAGGCATCCCTCATTCCGCCTTCTGCTGCCCTTGCAATAATCTGCAAGGCTTTTTCATCGCAATTAACTCCAGATTCCTCAACAATTTGCTTCATCCTGCCAACAATAGCCTGGGCCGTGATTCTTTTAAAATCAAATCGCTGGCATCTTGAAATGATCGTTAATGGAATCTTATGCGGCTCAGTCGTTGCGAGGATGAAGATGACATGCTTCGGAGGCTCTTCAAGAGTTTTGAGCAGCGCGTTGAACGCCCCGACGGAAAGCATATGCACTTCGTCTATGATGTATACTTTGTACTTCACGACGTTTGGTGCATATTTAACCTTGTCGCGAATATCCC
The DNA here is from genome assembly GCF_036964885.1 of Bacillus sp. JJ1122. NCBI lineage: Bacteria > Bacillati > Bacillota > Bacilli > Caryophanales > Bacillaceae > Bacillus > Bacillus sp. JJ1122. Next base: position 3,328 of record NZ_JBALQL010000049.1, read on the forward strand.
TGATTTCTTCAACACCATTATTTGAAGCGGCGTCGATCTCGATCACATCGGGTATGGATCCGTCCGTTATTCCACGGCAGGCATCACACTCATTACAAGGTTCGGTTGTCGGAGCTTTTTCACAGTTAACTGCTTTTGCCAAAATTTTTGCAGCACTCGTCTTTCCGGTTCCACGCGGTCCCGAAAAAAGATAGGCATGTGATATTTTTTGTTGAAGCAGAGCATTTTGCAGTGTCGTTGTGACGTGTTCCTGCCCGACCACATCAATGAACTGCTGTGGACGCCAGACACGATATAAAGCTTGGTAGGCCAATGACACCGCTCCCTTCGTTTTATTATCTTTCCTATTATAACGCATATTTTTTTCAATTTCACTTTTACAAATGGAAAGTTCAAGGTTTTTTCTCGTCTTTCTTGAAACAACAAAAAACTCATCTCCGCAAAGGAAATGAGTTGGTTGTTTATTATATAACTGCCGCGCACCTTCCGTCGACTGAATACCATAAGCGTTACTTAAGCAGTTAGCTCGGCCCAGGCAACCCTGCGGCACATGGGAGCGTCCACTTAATGCTGCTTCCTTCCGGACCTGACATGGTTCATGGATTCCCATTGCGCAGGACCCGGGCGTCAACACTACTTACTCAAGGCAGACCCTACAGTAAAACAGCCTCGGGAAGGAGTTCATCCCCGCTAGAGCGGATTGCGGGTACAGGGCACCGCTACCTCCCCGACTAGCACGGCAAAATTGAAACCTTGTTTAGTTGTGTCTCAAGGACACATACATAGTATACTAACTTCGCCTATAAAAATCAATGTTTATTGGCTGTCAATTCCTGTCTCCTGTTCCAATGCCTCTTTTGCCAGTCTTTTCATACGTTTCTTTTTTTCGCGCAGGTTCCTGAAGAAATCGGATAACAGTGCACTGCATTCCTCCTCCAGGACGCTAGACACTACTTCACTCTGGTGGTTAAAGCGTTCATCCTGGAGTATGTTCATGAACGTCCCCGCACATCCGCCCTTAGGATCTACGGCGCCAAAAACCACTTTTTTCACTCGTGAAAGCATGATTGCACCCGCACACATCGGACATGGTTCAAGCGTGACGTAAAGGACCGCATCTTCAAGCCTCCACGTCCCGAGCTTCGAGCAAGCTTCATCAATCGCCAGCACTTCCGCATGGGCAATCGAACTTTGCCGTGTTTCACGAAGATTATGAGCGCGGGCGATGATCTCATCATTATGCACAATGACAGCTCCGATGGGTACTTCATCTATTTGTCCCGCTTTTTTCGCCTCTTCTATCGCTTCATACATATATCGTTCATCTGGAGTTAGTTCAGTTGACATCTTATCCTCCATTAATTCATTAAGTGATTTATTCCCATGTGGTTTAAGAATCCTCCTGCGGTCTAAAAATATAGCAAAGGAGAGGAAGTACATGACTAAAACAGCCTTATTAATCATCGATATGATCAACGACTTTAACTTTGATGCTGGAGAAGCATTGGCTGATCATACTAAGAAAATAATTGATCCTATTTTACAATTGAAAAAGAAATTTAACGAAAAAGGTCTGCCTGTCATCTATATTAATGACCATTATAATCTATGGCAGGCAGATTTCGAAAAAATAATGGAGTTTTGCTGCAATAAAAAAAGCGAGGATATCATCAATGAGATTTCTCCTGAAAAGGACAAGGATTATTTTTTGATAAAACCAAAGCATTCTGCTTTTTACGGAACGGCACTTAACACCTTGCTCCAGCAACTGGACGTTGATACTCTGATCCTGACGGGTATTGCCGGTAATATTTGTGTTCTCTTCACCGCCAATGATGCCTATATGCGTGAGTATAACCTCATGATCCCTGCGGACTGCATCGCTTCAAACAACGATGAAGATAACGAATACGCTTTAACAATGATGAAAAATGTATTGTCTGCAGAAACTAAGCCAGCTAATGAGCTTGATTTATAACATACTGCATTTTCTTCCTTCATACAATGGTTGTAGCGCTATTAAGCCAGGGAGGGAAGAAGATGCAAATACATGTTGTGCGCCCTAATCAGAGATTATCACAGATTGCCCAGATCTATGGGTCATCCGTTCAGGATATTACAGAAGCAAATGAACTTCCTAATCCGAATAATCTTGTGGTTGGCCAGGCAATGGTCATTCCGATCGTCGGCAGCTTTTACTGGGTCCAGCCCGGTGATTCTCTGTGGTCAATCTCAAGGAAGTTCGGTATTGCTTATCAAGAGCTTGCAAGGATTAATGGAATATCTGTCAATCAGCCTCTTTCTCTTGGCCTCCGTCTCTATATTCCGCCACGGCCAAAAACAAGAGCGGAATTCAATGCGTATGTCGAACCGCGTGGGAACACCGTTGCTCCTGCACTAGAAACAGCTGCGCGCGAGGCTGCGCCTTATTTGACCTATCTTGCACCCTTCAGTTTCCAAGCCCTCCGTGATGGGTCGCTGAAAGAACCGCTTTTAAATGATTTCCCTGCAATTGCAAAGGCAAATAACAATACGCTGATGATGGTTATTACGAACCAGGAAAATGACCAGTTCAGCGATGAGCTGGGCCGAATATTATTAAATGATATGACAGTACAAAACCGTTTTCTGAACAATATTGTGAACACTGCGAAAAAATACGGCTTCCGTGATATCCATTTTGATTTTGAATTCCTAAGACCAGCGGACCGTGAGGCATACAACCAGTTCCTCAGAAAGGCAAGAGACCGTTTCAAGCAGGAAGGATGGCTCATTTCAACTGCCCTGGCTCCGAAAACAAGCGCTGCCCAGATGGGAGAATGGTATACGGCACATGACTACAAGGCACATGGAGAAATAGTCGATTTTGTCGTCATTATGACCTATGAATGGGGATATAGCGGCGGACCAGCTCAGGCAGTTTCACCAATAGGGCCAGTCCGCCAAGTGCTGGAGTATGCCACTACTGAGATTCCCCCTGGAAAAATCATGATGGGCCAGAACCTATATGGCTATGATTGGACCCTTCCGTTTGTGCAAGGGAGCGTCGCTAGGGCTATTAGTCCGCAGCAAGGCATTGAACTGGCTGCCAAGTACAATGTTCCTATACAATACGATACGAAAGCTCAGGCGCCGACCTTCAAATATAAAGCAGCTGATGGTAAGCAGCATGAGGTCTGGTTTGAGGATGCCCGCTCCATCCAGGCAAAATTCGATTTGATCAAAGAGTTGAAGTTGAGAGGGATGAGCTACTGGAAGCTAGGGCTTTCCTTCCCGCAAAACTGGCTGTTGATCCAGGAAAATTTCAATGTATTCAAAAGGCCCTCATAAATCTTAAGTCCTTCTTTTCATCCAGATATTATGAAATTACCTAAATTTTATAAAAAATTTCCACTCCGAAAAAATTTTACAGAATTCGATAATATTAGACAGGCGCAGTATTCATGCGGCTGTCTTGTTTTTTGTTAAAATTGGCTCTTAATATTCCGTATCCATTCTATGCCATGGTGTGATAAAATGGATTTTGCTATTTATATGCCAGAAATGTAAACCACATAGAAAAGCAAAAGCGCCTTTTTACTATAGAAAAATGTCGACAAAAAACGCCACGTCCTGTAGCAATGTTCGACGTCGCCTTACTTAGGCAAGCCTATGCTGATAGGCGCTGAAGCTAGATATTTTTCAAGGTGAGAATATACTATTGTTACTTTGAAACAACGGAGAGGGAGGACATGCTGTGGAAGGTACACCTTTTATAACGGTTGAAGGACCAATTGGCATCGGAAAAACATCACTTGCCCGTGCCATTTCCGAGCGATTTGAATTTGCTCTTTTAAAGGAAATTGTCGATGAAAATCCATTCTTAGGGAAATTTTATGATGATATCGAAGAATGGAGTTTCCAGACCGAGATGTTTTTCCTATGTAATCGGTACAAGCAGCTTGGAGATATTAATGAACATTACATCAGCAAGAACAAGCCTGTCGTTGCTGATTACCATATTATGAAAAACTTAATCTTCGCACAGCGTACTCTTAGCGAACAGGAATACAATAAGTACCTCGCTATTTATCAAATCCTGACAAAAGATATGCCAAAGCCTAATGTCATCATCTATCTTACCGCCAGTCTCGACACGCTCTTAAAGCGAATCAAGATGCGTGGCCGTGAAGTTGAAAAGAACATCAGCCCACTATACCTTGAGCAATTATCTCTTGATTATGAACAGGCTATGTTCCAGTTCGAACAGGAGCATCCTGAAATCCCTGTTCTTCGCTTCAGTGGAGATGATCTCGATTTCGTTAAAAACGAAGCTGATCTGCAGCTGATCATAGACCAACTGACTGCATCATTAAGGAAAAGGAGCGTACAACCATGAATTTAAGATTAAAATATGACATTCCAGCCAATGCGGTCATCACGATTGCCGGTACAGTAGGAGTCGGCAAATCAACAATGACAAATGCCCTGGCCGATGCCCTCCGTTTCCGTACATCCTTTGAAAAGGTAGATACAAACCCTTATCTCGATAAATTCTATGCTGATTTCGAACGCTGGAGCTTCCATTTGCAAATCTATTTCCTTGCTGAACGATTCAAAGAGCAAAAAAGGATTTTCGAATATGGCGGCGGATTTATCCAGGACCGTTCGATTTATGAAGATACAGGCATTTTTGCAAAAATGCATTATGAAAAAGGCACAATGTCTCCTGTGGACTATGAAACGTACAAAAGCTTATTCGATGCGATGGTTATGACACCATACTTCCCACATCCGGACCTGTTGATTTATCTAGAAGGCTCAATCGATGACATTCTTGAACGCATTAAGCTGAGAGGCCGCCCAATGGAACAGCAGACACCAATATCTTACTGGGAAGAAATGCACGGACGCTATGAAAACTGGATCAACAATTTCAACGCATGTCCGGTCCTGCGTTTGAATATCAACGATTATGACCTTTTCAACAACCCAGAATCAATTGAACCTATTGTTGAGAAAATCGCAACTCACATTAAGCAGACTCAATTATTGAAAAAGTAAGCCGCCAATTAGGGCGGCTTTTATTTTGCATATGATATTTTCATGCACTCATGAAGTACTCCGGGAATATTCCTGGACCTCATTTTTAGCCAGTACTTTGAGCTAAACAGCTATTTAAAAATGGACATAAAAAAACCGCTACATGAGTAGCGGATTTTTCACACAATCTCCAAATTGTTTTTATGCGTTAATGCTTAATATTTAAATTAATGGAGGAGGTAGAGGGATTCGAACCCCCGCGCGGTGTTACCCGCCTGTCGGTTTTCAAGACCGATCCCTTCAGCCGGACTTGGGTATACCTCCGTATCGGACAAAAACTATAATATCATGTATTACATACATCGTCAACACAAATTCAAATATTTTTTTCAGGCAGGAAATATTCCTGCCTGAAAAGAAAATAGATTATCTTTTATTCTGGAGTGATCACTTCACGATTGCGCATGTATGGGCGCAATACTTCTGGAATGATGACACTGCCATCTGCCTGCTGGTAGTTCTCAAGAATGGCAGCAACCGTTCTGCCAATCGCAAGTCCAGATCCGTTCAATGTATGCACATGCTCTGGCTTCGCCTTTGGTTCGCGGCGGAAACGGATATTCGCCCGGCGAGCCTGGAACCCTTCGAAGTTACTGCAAGAAGAAATTTCCCGGTATGTACCATAGCTCGGAATCCAAACTTCGATATCGTACTTTTTAGCTGCTGTAAACCCAAGGTCAGCTGAACACATGCTTAGCACACGGTAAGGAAGGCCAAGCAGCTGCAGAACTTTTTCAGCATGTCCTGTAAGCTTTTCAAGCTCATCATAAGAATTCTCTGGCTTAACGAACTTCACTAATTCCACTTTGTTGAACTGGTGCTGGCGAATCAAGCCGCGTGTATCACGTCCAGCAGATCCTGCTTCAGAACGGAAGCATGCACTGTATGCCGCATAGCTGATTGGCAGCTCTTCACCGCTAAGGATTTCATCGCGGTGCATATTCGTTACAGGAACCTCTGCAGTCGGGATTAAGAAATAATCCTCGCTTTCAATACGGAACGCATCCTCTTCGAACTTAGGAAGCTGTCCAGTTCCAGTCATGCTTGCGCGGTTGACCATGTATGGAGGAAGGATTTCCTTGTATCCATGCTCATCAACATGCAAATCAAGCATGAAGCTGATCAATGCACGCTCAAGGCGCGCTCCTAAACCTTTATAAAATACAAAGCGGCTTCCGGTAACTTTCCCAGCACGTTCGAAATCCAGAATCTGCAGATGCTCAGCAACCTCCCAGTGGGGCTTTGGTTCAAATTCAAAATTGCGAACCTCTCCCCATTTGCGGGCTTCAACATTATCATCTTCGGTTTCCCCGATTGGAACACTCTCATGAGGAATGTTAGGTATGCTCAGCATAAGGTTTTCCAATTCTTCCTCAACCACACGCAATTGATCATCCAATTCCTTGATTTTGTCGCCTACTTCACGCATTTCGACAATTAGATGATCTGCATCCTGTTTTTCCCGCTTCAATGCTGCAACCTGCTGGGTAACTTCATTCCTGCGGCTCTTCAGTTGTTCAGTTTCAAGGATTAATTCCCTGCGTTTTACATCCAAATCCTCAAATTTGCCGAAATCGGTTAAATCTTCGCCGCGGTGTTGCAGCTTGTTTTTTACTTCTTCAAAATTTGCTCTTAAATACTTTACGTCTAGCACAATGATTCCTCCCTTTTCTTTTTGCTCTGTTAAACAAGGCTG
>NZ_JBALQL010000049.1:10182-17148 GCF_036964885.1 Bacillus sp. JJ1122
CAGCTTGAGCCCGCAGGACACTGAATAGCTTCCTCGAATCTGCCCACGCACGATGGAAATGCGTTAGCATTTTCGGAGGAGTCTACGCGCCTTCCACTACAATCAACAGAGTTTAAAAATCAACATTCTGCTTTAACAGAGCCTTCTTTTAAAAAAATGGCTCTGTTAGGTTTACCAGGGCCTATAAAAAACAAAAAACTCCCGTCCCCAAAAAGGGACGAGAGTTAACCCGCGTTGCCACCCTAGTTGAAAGCAAAATTGCTTTCCACTCATAAAATAACGGTTTTTACCGAAAGTATTTACTGGCCATAATGGCGTTCCATACTCTGCTCGAGGGCGGATTCCTTTGTTCCAGACACCGGTTTGCACCAACCACCGGCTCTCTAAAGAATGAAAACAAGCTACTATTCCCTCTCATTGCTTTTAAGTATCAAATTTTAATACATAATTTACTACAATTATGTTCGACTTGCAAGCAGTTTATGCAAGATTTTTACTCTTTGTTTCTTCAACCATCTTTACAAAGTAGTTCATCAGCCTGTAATCATCTGTTAATTCCGGATGGAAGGAACAGCCTAGAAACTGGCCATCCCGCGCAGCTACGATCCTGTCATTATGCTTAGCAAGCACTTCTACATTTTCACCAGCTTCGACGATATGAGGCGCACGGATGAATACTGCTGAAAAATCATTTCCAACCCCAGCAATATCGATGTCAGCTTCAAAGCTTTCACGCTGGCGGCCGAATGAATTTCGTTCAACCTTCACATCCATTACGCCAATATGAGGCACTTCATAACCTACAAGCTCTTTGGCCAATAGAATGAGACCGGCACAAGTGCCAAATATCGGCTTGCCGTCTGCAGCGAATTTTTTCAGTTCTTCCATAAATCCATACTTATCAATTAACCGGCGGATTGCTGTACTTTCACCGCCAGGAATAATCAATCCGTCCATTTCTACCAGCTGCTCGGGGCGCTTAATGACAGTCCCTTCTGCACCGGAGGCTTCAATTGCCCATATATGCTCACGGACCGCACCCTGTAAGCCAAGAACTCCTATTTTAACCATGATTAGCTCCTTACCAGCCGCGTTCCTGCATGCGGTTTTCCGGATTCAATGTTGAAATTTCAATTCCTTTAAGAGGAGTGCCCAGGTTTTTCGAGATGTTCGCAATCAATTCGTAGTCTTGATAGTGAGTGGTGGCTTCTACAATCGCCTTAGCAAATTTAGCTGGATTTTCTGATTTGAAGATCCCAGATCCTACGAAAACTCCATCGGCACCTAGCTGCATCATAAGAGCAGCATCTGCAGGTGTTGCCACGCCGCCTGCTGCGAAGTTAACAACTGGAAGACGACCTAGCTGTTTAATTTCAAGCAGAAGCTCATATGGAGCTCCTAGCAGCTTTGCCTCAGTCATTAACTCATCAAGTTCCATCGCTACTACTTTGCGTACCTGTGCGTTTACCTTACGAATATGACGCACTGCTTCTACGATATTGCCAGTCCCCGGTTCACCCTTTGTACGAAGCATGGAAGCTCCCTCACCAATCCTTCTTGCAGCTTCACCAAGATCACGGCAACCACATACAAATGGAACTGTATAATCTCTTTTATTCAAATGGAATTCTTCATCTGCAGGAGTCAATACTTCACTTTCATCTATATAATCTACGCCCATCGCTTCAAGCACACGCGCTTCTACGATGTGGCCAATTCTTGCTTTTGCCATTACGGGAATTGTGACAGCACCCATTACCTCTTCAACGATACGCGGATCTGCCATTCTTGCTACGCCGCCTGCTGCACGGATATCTGAAGGAACACGCTCTAGTGCCATTACAGCAACAGCGCCCGCCTCTTCAGCAATCTTTGCCTGCTCTGCGTTAACTACGTCCATAATGACGCCGCCCTTTTGCATTTCTGCCATACCACGTTTTACTCGATCAGTACCTGTCTTCATTGATCTTCCCCCTATTCCTTATAAAAGGATTTATGTAATAGCCTTACAAATAACTGGAAAAGCAGACTTTTTTAGTCGGAATTACAGTTACCCCTATTGAAAATAAACAATAAAAAAGGTTTCCTGTCAAGACAGGAAACCCTTTTATCAGTATATTTTGATTTGCACAATCTATTACATTATTTAGAACAAGCCTTTAACAGAATCTGCTATACCGCCAAATAGGTCTCCAAAGAAACCTCCGATTCCGCGCATCATCAAAACAAACCAGTTCGCCTTTTCAACACTTTCTGCAGCAACTACAGGCACCTGGATTTCCTTTTGGCCGTCTTCCGTCAAGAAGCTGATGGTATCGCCCTTCTTAGACTTAACAGTCAGATATCCAACCTGCTCTCCTTTTTTAACAGGAGCAGTCAATTCGCCATTTTCATTAAGCTTCTTTTTATCTAAAACAAGCACTGGCACATATTGGTCTTTCTCACCATTTTTCACAGCCATCGTGATTGAGTCTTTAGAATGGATTTTAACCTTGTCTTCTTTTCCCTTTGTAACAGGAATCGTTTTCTTGCTCTTTAACTGATAATTCTTTTTCACTAGTTCTTCTTTTGTAAAATTGTTGAATGCATAATCAAGAATTTTACGTGTTTCTGCAAAACGGCTGTCTTTAGAATCAGCTTTCATGACAACAGATATATATCTTTGGCCATTTCTCATTGCAGTAGCTGTAAAACCATAGCCTGCAAAATCTGTAGAACCCGTTTTCAAACCATCTACCCCGTCATAAGGGAAAATAAGCTCTGGGAGCATCCAGTTGAAGTTTTTATATTCTCTTCCATCTCTGAACTTCAAAGAAGGCATGCTAGCTGTTTCTAAAACTTCTGGATAGTCTTTCAACAAACGGTAAGCAAGTTTTGCTAAAGAACGAGCAGTCATGACATTTTCCTCATCAGGGTTGCCTGCAGGATGCTTTCCTAGCAAATCTTTATTATTCAAACCAGTTGAGTTAACAAACTTAACATCTTTCAAGCCAAGTTCAGCGGCTTTTTTATTCATCTTCTCAACGTGATTCTTTTCCGTACCAGACAGTACTTCTGCCAGTGCAACTGTAGCAGCGTTTCCAGAATGGATTGCCATCGCCTGATACAATTCTTTCACTGTATAATCTTCGCCTTGAGTCAGGCCAACATTTGAAAGCTCAGGTGCAGCAGATAGCTTATGGACATATTCATTGATTTTTACTTTTTGGTCCCACTGAAGCTTTCCTTTTTTAATAGCTTCAAGAACCATATACTCAGTCATCATTTTAGACATTGAGGCTACGCCAAGGACAACATCAGAGTTTTTCTCATATAATACTTTTCCTGATTCTGCGTCAACCAGGATGGCTGCTTCTGCTTCGATGCCTAACTGGTCCTCTGCAGCCTCGGCCTTCATTGTAAATCCAGAAAATACGGTTGCGATCGTTAAAATCAATGTCGCGAAGAACATTGTAAGCTGCTTCTGATTTCGATTCAAAACGTCTTTCCCTCCAAATTTTAAATTGTGACTGTTTTCATATAGATTGCAGCCTTGGGGCGTTTTCTCCTAATTTTTTATATCAATATTATAGTTGTTACTATCCATATTTAATAAGGTTAGGAAAATCGACCACCATGATTATGAAAAAAGCCTATAAAGAAATAATCTATTAAGCTTGTATATTATTGACCCCTGAAAAATCACACCCGTTAAGTTTAACACAAAAAAAACGAAAAAAATAGACAGAGAATAGTCACTCTGTCTAATGTAAAATCAGGAAAAAACATAGGATTATACAGGAAAAAAGTCTCATATTAAGGGGAGATTCCCCTTTTTGTTTTCTGGGAAATGCACCCCTTATAGAATGGAACATTTATGTTGCAAACTTTTTTATGACATTGAATAGTTAGGAGCTTCCTTCGTTATTTGGACATCATGCGGATGGCTTTCTCTCAGTCCAGCTCCGGTCATGCGAACGAATTGTGCATTTTCCCTCAATTGTCCGAGATCCGCTGTTCCGCAGTAGCCCATACCGGAACGGATGCCGCCAACAAGCTGATAGATTGTATCTGATAGAGGTCCTTTATAAGGAATTCTTCCTTCAATTCCCTCCGGTACAAACTTCTTGTTGTCCTCCTGGAAGTAACGGTCCTTCGAGCCTTTTTCCATCGCTCCAACCGAGCCCATGCCGCGATAAACCTTGAATCTGCGTCCCTGATAGATTTCCGTCTCTCCCGGGCTTTCCGATACTCCGGCAAGCAGGCTTCCGAGCATGACAGCATGTCCTCCTGCTGCAAGAGCCTTAACGATATCTCCTGAGTATTTAATTCCCCCATCTGCGATGATTGATTTTCCATGCTTTCGTGCTTCAGTTGCACAATCATATACTGCAGTGATCTGCGGTACTCCTACACCAGCAACAACCCTTGTAGTACAAATGGAGCCAGGTCCGATACCGACCTTAACAACATCTGCTCCAGCCTGGATCAAATCCCGCGTAGCTTCTGCAGTAGCTACATTTCCTGCGATGATGTTCAGTTCAGGGTAACTCTCACGGATTTGTCTCACTGTTTCAAGCACCCCTCTTGAATGTCCATGAGCTGTGTCTACAACAATGACGTCAACATTCGCTTTAACAAGCATCTCCACTCTCTTCATCGTATCGCCTGTGACACCTACCGCTGCTCCTGCAAGAAGACGGCCCTGTGCATCCTTTGATGAATTCGGGAATTCGATTACTTTTTCAATATCTTTAATGGTAATTAGTCCTTTTAATACGCCTTGGTCATTTACTAGTGGGAGTTTTTCTATCTTATGGCGCTGTAGGATCTGTTCTGCTTCATTCAGTGTAGTACCAACAGAAGCTGTTACCAGATTCTCTTTCGTCATTACTTCTTCAATCTTTATGGAGTAATCCTGGATGAAACGCATATCACGATTCGTGATAATACCGACAAGCTTTTGCTCTTCATCATTATTGACGATAGGGACACCCGAGATGCGGTATTTGGCCATGAGATGCTCCGCGTCAAATACCTGGTGTTCTGGAGTTAGGAAGAATGGATCGGTAATGACCCCACTTTCGGAGCGCTTTACTTTTTCAACCTGTTCAGCCTGCTGTTCGATGGACATGTTTTTATGTATGATGCCCAGCCCACCCTGTCTTGCGATTGATATCGCCAGTTCCGCTTCTGTTACCGTATCCATACCAGCACTGATAATTGGAATATTTAACTTTAAAGTTTCGGTAAGGCTGACTTTAAGACTGACATCCTTTGGCAAAACCTCTGATTTTGCCGGTACCAAGAGCACATCATCAAACGTTAATCCTTCTTTTACAAATTTGCTTTCCCACATTGTAAATGACCCCCTTTAAGAAAATATTATTTGTAGGTTATCAATTGGTTAAAATACTGTCAAGAAAGGTGCTATTAGTCCGATTTTTCAAACAACTTGGAGGTTATTCATGTGTCCTTGCCATATAGAGAATGGAATAGTTATACCCTCTTTTTTTCAGCAGAATATTCACAAGCCTATCTGAAAAAATGCTATCGAAAACTGAACATTGATCAACCTGACTTAAAAAGCTTTGAGAACTGTTATCCCTTTATGTATTATCTCGAACATGGGAAACTTTATTATGACCAGGCAGAAAAATCCCCCCTTGCCATTCAGCCGATCATGCTGTTTTACGGACTTGTCCATTTAATCAAAGCATGTATTCTGACAGTTGCACCCGATTATCCCGAAACAACTTCTGTTTTGGCTCACGGGGTATCAACAAGAAAACGGAAGAAGCAGCAATACAGTTTCACTGAGGATGAAGTAAAATTTCAAAAGAATGGATTATTTTCCCTTATGTCTGAGAAAATGTTCCACATGAAACAACTTGAAGGCGAAAAAGCGACGATGGGCGAAATACTTGATTTAATTCCAGAAATGTCAGGCATTATTTTAGAACTAAAGGGCAAGCAAATCTTTCAGCCAGTGGCTAAAATAGAAGCAAAATATTCTCTTCCTAAATCAGTATTAGACCAATTTCATATGACGGAAAATCGTTTCAAGGAATTTTATCAAGCTAAATCTGCTATTCCTATCTCATTTTTGCCAGAGGACCCGCAAAGGATTTATTTTGAAGCAAATTTATCTGAGGTGGCTGAACCGATCCCATTAAAATATAATCTTGAAGATCAGCATTACTCATTCCCATTGAATAAAGGTGAATTATACTTATTTCCCGAGCTTTTGCTGCATTATTTACTTTTATACAACTTGGGCATGATTGCCCGTTATGAGACCGAATGGTGGAGTGAACTGATCAAAATGATGCCAAATGAAGACTATCCGCTTATTCAGACATTTCTACATTCCACGGTAAAAAAGGGACCTTACTTAATTTACCAATACTTAATGAACAAGTGATGTAACAAAGGATGACCGCGTTCTAAAAGCAATAGAGAGGATTAGAGCGTTTATATCCTTCTAATACGGGAATTTCTTTTAATAGAACAATGAGAATACTAAGGAGGTAATGTACATGGATAGAAAAAAATTGATGATGACAACAGTAGCCTTAGGTACAGCATACTTGCTAAAAGATAGAAAGTCACGTGAGAAAGTAATGGAACAATTACAGTCGCTCGGAACCAAGAAAAAGAAAAGCTAATACACAGAACCCCCTGAATTGATTTCAGGGGGTTTTGCTTTATTCAGAAATTCAGCAGCTTCCGAACAAGTTAGGAAGAGTTCGGAATGGTACATAGGACAGTGGGAGGTCCCTGGAATTCAATTGAATAAGTATATAGTGGATACGATTCCGGTTGATAATAATACCATACCGGTGACTGCTAAGAATATACCGGTAAATCTGATTATAACCCTAACAACTGGTTACCATTTTCCGAATATCCACAGTTTAAAAAAACAAAAAAAGAACAGCCATTACAGCTGTTCCTTCCTTCCTTCATGTGCCCGGCGGCGTCCTA
>NZ_JBALQL010000050.1:0-39388 GCF_036964885.1 Bacillus sp. JJ1122
ACGTACCCTTTGCTTCCGTTCTACGGAAGCAAAGGGTACGTCCCTTTGCTTTAATATGTTTTTTTAGGAGTAAACTGCCCGATGCCTTTTAGTTCACAGTCGAAAAATTGAAGGATGAGTTTATTTTCTGTTTCAATGCTGTAATACTTATCGATGTCTGCTTTTCCTCCTTGCAGGATATTTGCAAGTATTGGAGAGAATAGCGGCAGATCGGTCAGGCTCAAATGCTTTGCACCTTTAAAATGAACAGTGAAGGCGTCTTTGAATTGTTCGTTATCGAGTTTGTTCGCTACATAAGTGGAGTTGCTGTCGAGCTGATTCCAAACATCGTCGGAATAAATGTTAAGCAGCGGGGTCGAGAAGGCCTCGCTTTTTGCCACGTAATCATCAATTTCTTTCTTATAAACAAGATCACTAAAGAACGGGGCATCAATATTTACAACTGCACGAATATCATCACGCTCTCTGCCCAGCCAGACACTTGCGGCTCCGCCCATGGAGTGCCCGAATACACCAATTTTGTCGGTATCGATATGCTGATAAACAAAGTCATTGTCAGTCTTCGTTTTCGCAAGGATTGTATCAATGACAAAGTTCATATCGTCTGTCCGCAGCTTCATCCATTTTTGAATAAGTCCATACGTTTCTTCCTTAGTGTAGATGCCATCTTTATTTGCATTACTTACTTCAAGGTTATAATCCGAATTGATCAAAACCTTCGTTCCATCTTCTGAACAAGTGTAAAAGGAGTGGTATGGATGATCAATTGAAGCAACTACATAACCTTGGCTGGCCAGCTCATTATAGGTAGATGCATTGCTTGTTTTTATACCTGAAGCTCCATGTGAGAACACCAATAGCGGGTATGATCCATCCGCATTTTCAGGATACCAGAATTCAACAGTTACAAATCTGTTGTCACCATTGTCGGTAAATTTCTCAATCCGGTTTTTGTCAACGTATGTGTAGGTAGCGGTTGCAACATCATAATCCCCTGTCACTTTTGGTGCTTTATGCTGCGGGAATACAATTGCCGGTGCTGCTGTGAACACCAATGCGAAAAGTATGAAAATCGATTTCCACACTACAGACGAATTTTTGTAATGTGGAGTTTTTTTACGAATGAGAGAAACCGTGCTCTTTAAAGCTAGGATAAAAAGAAGTACGGCAAGCATCAACCAGCGGAAGCTCCATACAATCACCGATGAAAGGGTGAGAATGACAAAGACTGCAAACATACCTATTCGAATCCAATTCTTTAATTTTTTGTGGTTTTCTTTCGTAACGATACTGTAGATTGCAAAAGCAATCTCAAAAATCAAAGCAATCAATAACAATAATGTTGCCATGGAAGTTACACCTTCGCTTTCCAATAATTTATTATGGACTCATCATAATAAACAGAAAAAAGGAAGTATATAGAAATTAAGTAAGTTGTATCCTCAGGCCAATAAGATGCAAAAAAAGCGGTAAGCTTACCATGCTTACCGCAAAATAACCCGATATGAGACCAATACTGCAGGAAATTTCAGACTAGTTATTTCCTTAATGCCTTTAGCCTTTCGTTGATGTGTTGAGCTTCTCTTTGATCATTACGCCATGACAGCAGGCGGACGACTATGTAGATTACGGCAATTTGCAGGGCAAGAATGATTCTATCTGATGCACTGTTCACAATCTCAAAAACACTGGCGAGGGAAATCAATAATATCTCCAAAGCGAAAAAATGAATGGCGATTCTCAGGCGTATTTCCTTCTCGCTTATATCATTTGAAGAATACAAAATGAATCCCATTAATGCACTTATGAATGAAAATGCCATGAGAATGTAAATCGACTTCAAATCAAATGCCAGGTCGGGATTATACATTTGCCGCAAAAGAGTAATTATGATGATGATGGAAGCAAAGATGATTAAAAAATTCTTCATCATTTTTTGTGCGAATAGTGATAACTTCATAATTTATCCCTCCATTTACATTCCAAGCATATTTTTAAGGGTAGGCACATACTGCCTTGATATGACAGCACGTTCCCCGTTATCAAGAACTGCTTCGAATCGGCCGCTTATGGTCGGATAAATAGAGGAAAGTTTACCGATGTTCAAAATAGTTGATTTGGATGCACGAAAACAGTTTGTCCCTTTGCATAACTCCTCTAACTCATACAGCTTTTGTTTCACTTCAAATACATTATCCTGGCAGTAACTAAAAACCTTACCATCTACAGCCTCGAAATAATAGATATCATTAAGCTGGATACGGTGAACTTTATCATTTTGATACCCAAGAATAATGAGGGGCTTAGTTTCCAGCCTGTTTACGATTTCATTTATTTCCTCATCCACCTCATGACACCTGATGAGAATTTCTTCCGCCAGTTCTTTATTTATTTCTTCAATAGAAATTTTCATACAACACCTGCTAGTGCACGGGGACGTATCCTGTGCTTCTTTTACAATCTCGCTTCCGCTTAAGTAAATCTAAATACTTTTATTCGCCTTCCTCAGTGAAAAAACCTCTTTCTTCACTGGGACGGATCTTATGCTTCCGTAAATCATGAAGGTTTTTTGAAAGCACGGGAAACGTCCCTGCGCTTCTGTTTAAAAACCTGTATATCTGGTTAAAATTGGTATGGTAATCAATAAAGTATAGGGACAAATCCAATGTTTCCGGTAACTTTATTGGATTATGGGAATCAGAAGAAGCGTCCCTTTGCTTCCGGGGCAACCCTTGTCACTTTTTTTATTTTCTAAAATAGTCTATAATTATCAGATAATAGTAGATATTTTAATATATCAATCATTATAATAGATATTGTATGGTTTTTAATTGTGACGGAAATGTTTTGTGCCTAAGTAGCGCCCCTTGCTTTCGACAACACCTAGGCGGGAGTGCCTACTCCTTTTTTCAAATATAGGGGATAAGGAAGGTTATAATGAGCAGCATACAGAAAAAAACAGACGTTATCTTAATTGGTGCCGGAGTCATGAGCGCGACTTTGGGATCATTATTAAAAGAATTAGCACCGGAATGGGATATTAAAGTGTTTGAGAAACTCGCAAACGCAGGCGAAGAAAGCTCTAATGAATGGAACAATGCAGGTACGGGGCATGCTGCACTGTGTGAGCTTAACTACACAAACGAAAAACCAGATGGATCAATTGATATAAGTAAAGCAGTAAATGTTAATGAACAATTTCAGCTTTCAAGGCAGTTTTGGTCTTATCTTGTAAAAAGCAAACTGATCAGGAATCCGCAAGATTTTATCATGCCTTTGCCCCACATGAGTTTAGTGGAAGGGGAAAAAAATGTAACGTTTTTGAAAAATCGTTTTAAAGCGCTTTCAAATATTCCGTTGTTTCAAGGGATGGAATATTCCGAGGATCCTAAAAAGCTGAAGGAATGGATCCCGCTTATCATGGAAGGCCGTACATCGAATGAACCAATCGCGGCTACCAAAATCGATTCAGGAACGGATGTTAACTTCGGCGCCTTAACACGCATGTTGTTTGACCATTTAAAGAGAAAAAACGTTGAGGTAAATTATAAGCATAGTGTTAAGGATATAAAACGTACGAGCGATGGCTCTTGGGAACTGAAAGTGCAAGATCTCGAAAGTGGTAAAACGGAATACCATACTGCAAAATTCGTCTTTATCGGCGGTGGTGGCGGAAGTCTTCCGTTGCTGCAAAAGACGGGTATTCCAGAGTCAAAACATATTGGCGGATTCCCAGTGAGCGGTCTATTTATGGTTTGTAAGAATCCAGAGGTTGTAGCGCAGCATCACGCAAAAGTATACGGTAAAGCGAAGGTTGGCGCTCCTCCAATGTCGGTTCCGCATCTTGATACAAGATTTATCGACAACAAAAAAGCATTGCTGTTTGGACCGTTTGCGGGCTTCACACCAAAGTTCTTAAAAACAGGCTCAAACTTGGATTTGATAGGGTCAGTTAAACCGAATAATGTCATTACTATGCTTGCGGCAGGTGTAAAGGAGATGGCGCTGACTAAATACTTGATCGAACAAGTTATGTTATCACATGAAAAGCGAATGGAAGAATTACGCGAGTTTATTCCTATTGCCAAAAACGAAGATTGGGAAATCGTAGTAGCCGGACAACGTGTACAAGTAATCAAAGATACTGAGACTGGCAAGGGAACACTTCAATTTGGTACGGAAGTTGTGAGTGCCGCTGATGGCTCTGTAGCTGCTTTGCTCGGCGCTTCTCCAGGTGCATCGACTGCGGTTCACGTTATGCTGGAAGTATTAGAAAAATGCTTCCCTGAACAAATGTTTGATTGGAAAGCGAAAATCCAGGAAATGATTCCTTCTTATGGCGTGTCACTTGTGGACAACCCAGAGCTTTTCCAGGAAATCCATGCTTCAACGGCGGAGACGCTCGGACTTAATGGAAAAGAAATGGCGTATAGTTAATGCATTAAACCCTTTGATCCTTTTCGGATTAAAGGGTCTTTTTTGATTTACCAGTTAGATTTGCAGGGTTAATTACTCCTCATACAAAAAAATACCCCATAAAATAGACATTTTATAAAAAGTGCCTACTCTATAAGGTACAATTCATGCTTAATTAAGATGCTGTCTTTTATCAAACTGTCCAGCTATTCTTGTAAAGCGGCCTACAAGCGGAATTACAATGATACCCGCGATGACAACCTGCATTACGTTGCCAGGGACGGATCCGAATGGTTGGATCCAGTTACCGTATAGGATTACTTCAGTAAAGTAGTAGCCGACAATTTTAATAAGAAGTGCAACGGCAACTGCCAGTGTGTTTACAACCACTCTATTGCCAGGTACTTTCTCGGATATAAGGCCGGCTGTAAAGCCCATTGCACCCAC
The DNA here is from genome assembly GCF_036964885.1 of Bacillus sp. JJ1122. Classification (NCBI taxonomy): domain Bacteria; kingdom Bacillati; phylum Bacillota; class Bacilli; order Caryophanales; family Bacillaceae; genus Bacillus; species Bacillus sp. JJ1122. The sequence goes on from NZ_JBALQL010000050.1 coordinate 4,864, forward strand.
GATGACGAAAGTAAATGGTGCCCAAAGTGCCCAACCTGAGAGGATATCGAACAAGCCCATTCCAAAGGCGCCTGCAATGGCTCCTGTTTTCCTGCCATATACCAGGGCTGCGATAAAAAGAGGAACGTTACCCAAATGGATCAGGCCACCGTTACCCATTAATGGGAGTCTCAAGTTAATGAACATTGTGGCAGCAAGAGTCAATGCGATGAAAAGTGCATTGATGACTAATGTTTTTGTTTTAGTCGTTTGTGTCTTGTTGAATGTTTGATTCATATGCAAACCTCTTTCTTTTTTTATATATTACCATAATTATAGACTGTTAAATGAACATTTTCGTTCAGCTTAGCACTTGTGCTTCGCTTTCATACTTTTTTTCTGACTGATCGACAACGGCAGCTCCAACTACATCTCCAATTACGTTTGAAGCTGTCCCTGCCATACCAATAATCGCATCGACACCTGCAATCAAGGCAACAATTTCAAGTGGAAGATCGAACATGGTTAGTACAGCTGAGAGAGTGACAAGTCCAGCAGCCGGAACGCCAGCTGTACCAATCGAAAGCAGTGTGCCTACTAGAATAATGGTTAAGAAATCAATTGGAGAAAATTGTGCGCCTGAAACATTGGCGGCAAAAACAATCGATGCTCCCATTCGTAACGCCCCGCCATCTGAATTAAATACGGCTCCTAATGGTAAGCTGAAATTAACCATCTTTTCGGAAATGCCCGCTTTTTTAGCACTTTCTATGGCAACAGGGAGCGTTGCAATACTGCTTGAAGTGAAAAACGCTGTTGTGTATGCATCTTTCGTGTTGATGAAAAACTTCCTGACAGGTATTTTAAACATTTTAAGAAAACCGCTATAAACAAATACCCACAGAATGATAATCCCAAGATAGAATACCCCGGTAAACTTCAATAATGAGGTAAATGTATCCCATCCTTGTGTGCCAAAAGCCGTTGCTCCAATAGCAAAAATACCAATAGGTGCGTAAAGCATAATTCCTTGAAGAATTCTGAAGAACAGTACATTTGCCGCATCAAATATTGACTGCAGCTGACTTCCATATTTATGGATTTTTTCATCCGTTGAAAAGCGCATTCCAGAAATCGTAAAACCGATGATGATGGCAAGAAACATGATGGCCATAAGATTACCTGTAGTGAAGGCACTAAGGAAATTGTCAGGAACAATGCTTAGAATCACATCTGAAACGATTGGAGTTTCAGGTTTATTCACTTCTGCATTAGGCAAAGAAAGTGAATTCCCAGGATTAATCAATAGGGAGAGACCCAGGCCGATTAAAACAGCAAAGGCTGTAGTGATTCCATAATAAAGAATCAATTTCCCGCCAGTTCTGCCCAGCTGTGCTGGATTCATTTGATTCACCGCAAGTACGACTGTAAGAAACACAACCGGAGTAGCAATGAGATTCAGCAACTTTATCAATAATGTACCAAGAGGTTTTAATAGTGCTGCCTCTGGTCCAAAGAACACACCGACCAAGATTCCAAGGACGAAACCAGCCGTCATTTTTAAAATGAACGAAGAGTTCTTATATTTTTTCCATATGTTCACTTCATTTCCCGCCTCTTTGCTAAAAATTTTAGGATTACAATATAGCCCAAGTGAAAATGGACCTATTTATAAACTACACTTGTTCAACGGAACAAACAATAGAGAAATAGGTTTCTGCTGTTAAAAAATATGCTTCGTTAAAGGTGATAAAAAAGTTTGCCATTTTCTGCTGAACGGTCATGACAAGAATAATAGATATGAATTTTACTTTAACAAATGACTACCTCTTAATAAATATTTATAGCAATACTACACAAAATAATGAATGTGGCTGTTTTTTTATATCAAGCACCTAAATGACTGTTTATACGAAATCACAAAGGGTATGGGATTAATAGGTATTTATCATTAAGTAAGGATTTCCTAGGAAATTTCAAAACATGAAAGAAGGGGTAGTGTTGAAGGAACATCAAAGCAATAAATTTAATGTTATATGGTTAACCGGGGTTTTTATCGTCGTCATTCTATTTTTTATTTATTTCCTCACAATGGACGACAATGAAAAAGCGGATAAGAAGATTGTAAAAAATGAATCACCTCAAACATCTGAGGTGGCTGAAAAGGATCAATCTATCCCGCAGTTTGAAGCAAAGGAATTGACAGCTGCACCAAAGGATAACTGGGTTACAAACGGCGGGAATTCCTATAATCAGCGGTATTCCACTCTGGATGAAATCAACGCTTCCAATGTGAAAGGGTTAAAGGGGGAATGGGTCACTTCACTTGGATCGGGTTTTGAGTTTAAGTATTCAGGGGAAGCATCTCCCGTCGTATACAATGGTGTCATGTATATCATCACCGGTGCTGATGAAGTTTCTGCTATTGACGTAAAGAATGGAGAGAAGCTTTGGACGTATAAGCCAGATATTGAAGACTTGGACACTGTTTGTTGTGGTTGGACAAGCAGGGGTGTGGCAATCGGCGATGGAATGGTATATGTAGGACTTTTAGACGCAAGGCTTGTGGCTTTGGACCAAAAAACAGGCAAAGAGGTTTGGACAACAAAGGTAGAGGATTGGAAAAAGGGCTATACTATTACAAGTGCACCACTTTACTATAATGGAAAAGTATACACTGGACTAGCTGGCGGTGAATACGGAATACGAGGCAGAGTCACAGCCTTTGATGCTAAAAAGGGAAAGGAACTATGGCGATTCTACACGATTCCGGGTCCTGGAGAAACAGGCCACGAAACTTGGCCAAGCGACAATGAATCGTGGAAACATGGAGGAGCGCCAGTTTGGCAAACTCCAGCAGTAGATCCTGAGTTAGGACTTCTATACTTTTCAACGGGAAATGCCGCTCCCGATTTGGATGGAAGCAAGAGAGAGGGAGATAATCTTTTCTCATCTTCTATTGTGGCGATTGATGCGGAAACAGGAAAATACAAATGGCATTTCCAAGAGGTCCATCATGATATTTGGGATTTAGACTCACCGAATCCTGTCGTGTTATTTGATGTAGAAAAGGATGGAAAGAAGAGAAAAGCTCTTGCCCAAGCAGGTAAAACAGGTTGGGTTTATATTCTCGACCGCACAAATGGAAAACCTTTGGTAGGAATTGATGAAAAACCAGTACCGCAGGAACAACGTCAAAAAACATCACCAACTCAGCCAATTCCTAAAGGTGACTCATTCGTGCCACAGGAAGTAACTGAAAATGATGTGAAAAAGGACATAAAAGGCTATAAAGGTGAGCTATTTGGCAAGATTTTCACCCCTTATTGGGAAGAACCGATTCTTGTGAAACCTTCAACCTTCGGAGGAGCGAATTGGCCGCCATCCGCCTATAATCCAGAAACAGAGTATTTTTACGTATTGGGTACGGACCAGTACTCCACTTTTACAAGAAGTGAAGAGGAATTTGAAGAAGGCAGCATCTATCTAGGAAGCATTATTCAGCCAATACAGGACGCCCCTTTAAGAGGCACTGTGACAGCAATTGATGTGAAAACAAATAAGATCGCATGGCAGAAGAAATGGGATGCAACTGCCTACAGCGGAGTTCTTACAACAAAGGGAGGTCTGGTCTTCGTAGGGCATAATGACGGAAGGCTGATCGCTTATGATGCAAAATCCGGTGAGCAGGTTTGGGAATTCAAGACGGATGCCGGAGTCAATGCGGCACCAGTGGCGTATGAAGTGGATGGGAAGGAGTATATTTCGGTTCTTGCTGCCGGAAACTCTTTAGCAGGGTCGAAGCATGGAGACTCACTATGGACCTTCTCGCTCGATGGGAAAATAGAATCAGGTACGAAACCGAAAAAACCTGAAAAAGAAAATGATAAAACAGATAAGGATCAAGCTGGAGAGGGTACTGAGGGAAGCGCCGTCGAAGGTAAAGAGGTTTATAAAGGAAACTGTCTAGCCTGTCATGGAGAGGGCGGTACAGGCGGCCATAATGGCCCTGATTTACAGCTTAGCAAGGTAGCCCATGACCCCGATAAAGTCATGGAACGGGTGAAAAACGGCGGCACTGTCATGCCAGCGTTCGGAGACATTTTATCTGAAGAAGAAATAAAGGCAGTAACGGAGTATATCACGGAAGTAGTCGCCAAAAAGGATAAATAGCAAATAGAAAATGACCAGTCCTGAGGGCTGGTCATTTTTCTTGAACCCCGGACTAAAAATGGAAAAAACCGAAGAGCCTGCTTTGATCATACATCTTGAAAAAATCGCTATTTTTCAACTGTCAGTAGAATAGCTATCATTTCAACCAACACTTGATAGGCAGGTAAATGTCAGGATGATAATATATTCTTAACAGAGCGCACTGGAATAAATAGTCAATGGAGGAGTTCACATGCTGAATACACGTAAGATTGGTGCTTTTATTTCGAAACGAAGAAAAGATCAGGATATGACCCAAATGGAAATGGCAGAAATTTTAAATGTAAGCCATCAAGCAGTGTCTAAGTGGGAACGGGGGGAATCACTTCCCGATATAGGTACGCTCCCGCTGATCGCGAAAATTTTCGGGATTACGATTGATGATTTAATCAATGCCGGAGAAACACAATCTTACTCACACATTGGCAAAATCGTAGAGGAGATTTCAGAAAATAGACCAGAGCAAGTAGCTATATTGATCAATGAGGGAGAATTAGAACTTGAGGAACTGACAGAGGTTGCCCCCATCATGAAATCCAGTACTCTTAATAAAGTATCAGAAAACTTGGATGTAAAAAGGATCGATTCAGCTGTCATTACAAGTCTTGCTCCATTCCTTGGCTCTGATGCGCTGGAGGCTGTGGTCCGTGAATCAATGGAGGAAGCAACTAATTGGACTGTCATCACTGAAATCGCTCCATTTATCAGCGAGGATTTACTATTTGAACTAGCAGAAAATAATTTGAATGAGGGTTCTCTTAAAGTGGAAGATCTTATGAGTATTGCCCCGTTTTTGAGCAGTGAAATGCTGGATCAATTCATCATACATTTAAAGGGTAGTAATGCCAGCTGGGAAATGGTACAAGCTCTTGCTCCGTTTTTAAGCGAAGACTCAATGAGCCGTTTAGTTGATCAAGCAATTGATGGAGATATAGATGCTGAGCATATCGTTGATCTTGCCCCATTTCTTGAAAAAGATCATTTGAAGAAACTAGTTTTACAAGCTGAAAAAGGAAGGATGAGTTGGAGTATTGTCGAAGGGCTCGCTCCTTTTTTAAGCAGTGAAACTTTGAATCTGCTAGTTAATCAAGCTGTGGCAGGAAAAATAGATGCTAAAAGAATGGCAGGGCTTGCGCCGTTTTTAAGCAAAGAAAACATAGAAATGCTAATAATGGAGGCGGAGCAGGAGAACCTGGATTCGGATTTACTGACAAGCCTTGCTCCTTTTATAGATAAAGAACATTTAGGTAGGTTGATTACATCTTTACTAACAAAGGTGAAATAGGGCATTTTTATATATTTGATAGAATGCGTACTCAGGAGATAACGCTAAAAATCATAACTAAAAACGTCCATATGAGTTGGTACGTTTTTTGCTGATTGTCAGGATTTAGGACTAGCATCGTCAGAGGTATTGAAATCACTATTCGTTTCAGAACAGTAATTCATCATTATTCAGTGATATCTTAGCTGTTTTTTTGTATAGTATAAGTAAAAGAAAATTCTGAAAACAGGTGAATTTATGATGACAAATGAAGATGTATCTTCTTTTCCTTACCCTTTTGGGGATAGTGATGTCTACCGATACTCGAATAATGCCACTCAATTAAATCCGCCGAATTCAATTGAGCTAACAGACGACTATTTAAAAGAAATCAACCTAAAAAGAGAGCTGCTTTCCCAGCACTCTGAACGATGCTTCCATTCATTACCGCACACTTTGAATGCACAATGGGAAGTGGTTGATTTGATTTTGGAACATCTAGTTACTTATTATCCTGATAAATTCACATTGCTAAAAAAAGATAATAAGTGGTTATTTTCCAACGTCCAGACAAAAGAAAAGATCGCCTTTACATTTGGAGACAATTCAACACTTGGAGTGGAGCCTTTAGATTTTATTGGCCGGCATGTTCAAGAGGATTTGATCTTGATGATGCAGCGGGATGGCAACCTGTTTTTAGATGCTGGTCAGCTTTGCTTTCCGGCAAATTGGTCTTTGTATTTTGACCTGGGTATGTCTTTTAAAGAAATACATGCACCAATTCCCGGCTTTCGGACTGATGACCTGGATGATCGAATTCTGCAATTTTTGATGCGAATCGAGGCAGGTACTCCCTGGGGGAGGAAAAACTGGTCACTCATGGCAGGTAACAGACTAGATACTTCACTTGAAACATTTTCAGAATGGGGTCAGGCCAGGATGCAGGTGACGAAGGAAAATGCGGGAGAACTTGTTCATTTAAGGGTTGAGGTTCAAAAGCTTTTCCGCCTGCCAAAAAGCAACGGCATTTTATTTACCATCCATTCACACATGCTGCCTTTAGAAAGGTTCATTCGTCATACTCCGTGGCTAGAACCATTTTATTCGATCCTCCATGAACTCCCAGACTTTATTGCTGACTATAAAGGAATTTCACTGTATCGGAAACAGGTACTTGACTATTTGGAAGAGGAAATGAAAAAGAGATGATTGGATTGCAAAAGGAGTTTTCATTTACTAAGGGGAAAAGAAAATATTTATTCTGTGCCGATTCAAAAAGCGCAGACCCCTTATATATTCTCGTTCAACAAGCAATCGAGAATAAAGTCTCTTTTGATTACCTGGTAATAGAGCATGAATCCGATTCCTTCCTCGAGCTTTGGCTCAATCAGCAAAAAATGGGAACATATTTATTTTTATCTGGGACGGGGGAATTTGTAAATCGGTTAAAAAATCTAGCTTTGGAAGCTGGATTTTCTGATCAAGAAATGCAATTGAGCGTACAGGGACCTGTAAGTAAGAGGGTAATTTGCTGTAAATGTCATGGTGTGAATAATGTAGAAGATGAACTGCATATCACCTGTATGCATTGTGCAGTTGACCTTGAGGTTTCCAGCCATTATTCAAGCCGTCTAGAGGCCTACCTTGGCTATACTTCTATAAAATAATCATTTGGTCAAACTGGAGGGGCATGGTTTTGCGTCGAAATTCAATATTACAAGTACATGTAAGGAATATTGTAGAAGAGACTGCCGCGATTAAAAGGTTCACCTTACAAGCAATTGATAACAATCTGCTTCCTGCCTTCAGCGGCGGTTCGCATATAACAACCTTTTTGCCACATTCTTCAGGTACATTGGAAAGGCATTATTCTATTTTTAATCTAAATGCAGAGGCGGATCTGTTTGAAATAGCGGTCCGCTTGGCTGAAGACTCAACTGGCGGCTCTCGTTACTGGCATCAAAATGTTAAAATAGGTGATGTATTGCCCGTAAGCTACCCAAAGAATTACTTTCCTTTAAGTTTCCAAGCAAAACATCATGTGTTCTATGCAGCGGGGATTGGGATCACTCCCTTTTTATCGATGATGGCAGAGCTGGCTGAAAAAAATTCTTCTTTCGAACTGCATTATGCAGCGCAGTCAAAGGACCAGTGTGCTTTTTATGGATTCTTAAGCAAGACCTATCCAGATCAATGCCGCTTTTATTTTTCAAATGGCGAGGGCAATAAACGTTTATTGCCAACACAGCTTTTGAATCATCGGATAGGGACGCATGTGTATTTTTGTGGTCCCGAGAACATGATTCAAGATTTCACAAACGCAGCAAAATCATATGGCTATCCGTCGTTCAACATTCATGTCGAACGATTTGCTCCGCCGGCAAAGAAGGAACAGAATGCTTTCCAGGCAATACTAAAAAGAAGCGAAAAACAGCTTGAGGTTCCTGAAAATGCTTCACTATTGGAAGTGCTCCTTCAAAATGGGGTCAAGGTTCCATACTCCTGCCGTGCAGGCGGGTGCGGGACTTGTGAAATCAAGGTGGTCGAAGGACAGATTGTTCACTTCGATTCCTTTTTAACAGAAGCTCAGCAATGTTCAAAACAATCCTTGCTTAGTTGTGTATCGCGCGGGAATGGCAGGTTGGTCCTGGATTTGTAACGGATAGATTAACATTTTCGAATAACTGTATTACAGGATTAAAGCAGAAGGTGGAAAATATGGCTAAAACAATTGTAGAAAAACTTAACTTGCAAAAATATAAAAAAGCGGCAGTCTTGAATGTCCCAGAGGGTTCGGACTATTTAGCGGAACTTGAAGGTTATGATACAGAGCTGAATAAGAATCAATCGTATGATCTGATTTTTGCTTTTGTGCTTGATCTGGAAGCTTTTAAAAGGATCGTAAATACGGTGATCGAGAAGAATTGTTTAAATAAAAAGGGGTATATTTATTTAGCTTATCCGAAAAAGGGGAATAAAGTTTACCCAACCTTTATTCATCGTGATGAGATTTTTCCAGGCATAGGCGTTGATGAGAATGGTTATATTGGGACAAGTACGATCAAATTCGCCCGTATGGTGGGATTGGATGATACTTTTACAGTGATTGGCCTCAAAGAGGAAGCTAGAAAAAGTCAGCCTTATAGTAAAGCGAGTCAGTGCGTTGATGATTACATTGAGCTGATTCCAGAAATAGAAAAAGATTTGCAGGATACTCCAGCATTACTTGCGTTCTACAAGTCCCTCACACCAGGATACCGCAAGGATTGGGCCCGTTTTGTATACAGCGCAAAACAAGAAACAACGAAAGCGAAAAGGCGAGAGGAAATGAAAATGATTCTTGGAGCAGGGTTTAAGAGCCGGGATTTATATAGTAGAAAATAATGGGAAACACATCCTGTAATAGAGAGGCCAATGTAATACGGAAGTGCTTGATTCCAGTAGGTTAAACAGGGGAAAACACATTGATTATACTCGCCGATTAGAATCGCATCCTTCTGGTTTTTCATAAAGAACTAGATTGACAGAATTAACAGCTTATTGTAGCCTAGTTATTATAATTTAATATTTACACCTCACTTTTACTAGTGAGGTAGAGGCGCGATATTTAACAGTCCTTAGCGGAGCATGAGAAGCTATGATGCCAGGGAGAAGGAAATGTCGCCGAAGTTTGTAATATTCTCAGTATTACTTGCTGGGTCTGCAGTTAAGAGCTGCAGGACTGTCTCAATAAACACCCAGTTTATTGAGTTGTGCTATCTCATTTAGGGAAAAGAGAGGAATTTAGGGCATCTATAAATAGTGCGACCTGAGTTTATCTCAGGTCGCTTTTTGTTTGTAAAAAAAGCTCTAAAAACAACAAGGAGGAGAAACGGACATGAGAAAACAAGTATCATTATTTCTAGTATTGCTGCTTTCAGCAATGATTCTATTGGCAGGTTGTGGAAGCAAGGATGAAGCGTCTGGCTCATCAGATGAAAATACATTCAAAGTAGGTCTTGAAGCAGGCTATGCGCCATTTAACTGGACTCAGAAGGATGATTCAAATGGCGGTGTTAAAATTGCTGGAACTTCAGAATATGCAGGCGGTTATGACGTAGAAATCGCTAAGAAGATTGCAGATGGTTTAGGCAAAGAATTAGTGATTGTAAAAACGGAATGGGATGGCCTTGTTCCAGCTTTAACTTCAGGCAAAATTGATGCGATCATCGCAGGTATGTCACCAACTGCAGAACGAAAAGAGACAATCGATTTTTCGGATAACTATTATAAATCAAATCTAGTAATGGTAGTTAAAAAGGGCGGAAAGTACGAAGGGGCTACTTCAATCCAGGATTTTAAAGGTGCGAAAATCACTGCTCAATTAAATACATTCCACTATTCAGTAATTGACCAAATTGAAGGGGTATCCAAAGCGACAGCAATGGATAACTTCCCGGCAATGAGGGTTGCGCTTGAATCTGGAATCATTGATGGATACGTTTCAGAACGCCCTGAAGCGGTAAGTGCTTCTGGTGCAAACGAAAACTTAGCAATGGTTGAATTCAAGGATGGGTTCAAAACATCAGAGGACGATACTGCAATTGCCGTAGGTCTTGAAAAAGGCAGCAAGTTAACAGGAAAAATCAATGAAATCTTAAAAGGCATCTCTGAGGAAGAACAAACGAAAATCATGGACGAAGCGATTAAGAACCAGCCTGCAGCAGAATAAGGATGACGTAAAACCGGCTGTATATGTACAGTCGGTTTTATGATGGTATAAAGGGGGAGAAAAATGAGCTTAGAGTGGATCGTAAAAATCATTTCGGAAAACTGGCCTATGTTCCTTCGCGGAGCAGGTGTCACACTATATATTTCTCTGATTGGAACCATCTTAGGCGCAATCATTGGTCTTATAGCAGGAGTGATTCGCACCATTCCTGTACCAGAACGCGGAATCAAAAAAATAGTACTAAGAGTCATTAATTTCATTTTATCTGTTTATATCGAATTCTTCCGCGGCACCCCAATGATTGTTCAGGCTATGGTTATTTATTATGGTTCGGCCTTAGCATTTGGAGTGGATATAGACGTAATGGCAGCAGCACTCATTGTCGTATCTATCAATACTGGAGCATACATGGCAGAAATCGTTCGAGGCGGAATTGTTTCTGTTGATAAAGGACAATTCGAAGCAGCACAGGCAATTGGCATGAATCATTTCCAAACCATGATGAACGTCGTATTGCCACAGGTCGTTCGTAATATTTTGCCTGCGACGGGCAACCAGTTTGTCATTAATATCAAAGATACATCCGTCCTTAACGTTATATCCGTATCAGAATTGTATTTCTTAACAAAGTCAGTTGCCGGTAACAACTTTAGATACTTTGAGTCATTTTTTGTAGCATGTGTACTTTATTTTGTCATGACATTTATCGTCACAAGAATCCTGCTTTATTTAGAACGTAAATTGGAAGGGCCGGACAATTATACGATGATGCTCGGAGAGGAAACACCCACGGCAAATAAGTTATAGGAGAAGGAGGAGAGAGTATGGAAAAAGTCATCGATATTCAGCATCTAAACAAATCCTTTGGAACACATGAAGTTTTAAAAGACATCAACTTTTCGGTCAAAAAAGGCGAAGTCGTAAGTATAATTGGCTCTTCAGGATCAGGAAAATCAACGCTTCTTCGCTGCATCAACCTTTTGGAAAAACCAAGCGGCGGCCAGATTATTTATAACGGAGAGAATATCCTCGATGATAAGCATGATATTCCAACCTACCGCAGACATTTAGGAATGGTATTCCAGCAGTTTAACTTATTTAATAACCATAATGTCCTGCATAATTGTACAGTGGGCCAGATCAAAGTATTGGGACGTTCAAAGGATGAAGCTGAAAAGGTAGCAATGAAATATCTAAAGGTTGTTGGGATGGACAGGTATATTAACGCAAAACCAAAGCAGCTATCCGGAGGACAAAAGCAACGTGTGGCGATTGCCAGAGCACTTTCAATGGAGCCAGATGTCATGTTGTTTGACGAACCAACTTCTGCTCTTGATCCAGAAATGGTAGGAGAAGTTCTAAAGGTAATGAAGGAACTTGCTGAATCAGGTCTTACGATGCTGATCGTTACCCATGAGATGGAATTTGCAAAGGAAGTATCAGACCGTGTCGTGTTCATGGATAAGGGAGTTATTGCCGAGGAAGGAAGCCCTGAGCAAATCTTCAATCATCCAAAGCAAAACCGTACGAGAGAGTTTCTTAAACGTACTTTTGTTGAAGTTTATTGATAATAAATATATATAAAGAGGCTTCTCAAAGAAGATCGTGTTAACGATCTGCTGAGAAGCCTCTTTTTAGATGCATTTATTGGTTCAAATGATATTTTTTGTACCACTCTACAAAAATCCCTAAACCAGTCTCTAATGGTGTGGAAGGAGAGAAGCCTGCATCCTTCTGCAATTCTGTAATATCTGCATAGGTCATCTTTACGTCGCCTGGCTGCATCGGTAAAAAAACCTTATTCGCCTTTTTACCGATTTTTTCTTCGAGGATGCGAATAAAATCAAGCAGCTTCACGGGGTTATTGTTGCCGATATTATAGATTTTATATGGAGCATAGCTAGAACTGGGATCTGGATTTTCACGATTCCAATCCTTATTTGGCTTTGGCGGACGATGGAGCAGCCTGACAATCCCTTCAACGATATCATCAATAAAAGTAAAGTCCCTGCTCATCTCTCCATCATTAAAGACTTTTATTGGGTTGCCTTCAAAGATATCCTTAGTAAATGAATAATAGGCCATATCTGGCCTTCCCCAAGAACCATACACTGTAAAGAAGCGAAGTCCTGTTGTTGGAATGCCATATAAGTGGCTATAGGTATGTGCCATTAATTCGTTTGCTTTTTTAGAAGCAGCATAAATACTTACAGGGTGATCAGCAGAGTCATTGGTTGAGAAGGGGATTTTAGAGTTTGCACCATAGATGGAGCTTGATGAGGCATAAATCAGGTGGTTTACTGGATAATATCTGCATGCCTCTAAAATATTTAAAAATCCCAACAAATTTGAATGAACATAGGAATGTGGATTATTAAGGCTATAACGGACTCCAGCTTGAGCGGCTAAGTTGATCACGACCTCAATTGTGTGAGTTTTAAAAATGGAATGTAATTCTTCTTTGTTTGCCAAATCAATTTGAAAGAATTTGAAATGGTCGTGTTCTTCTAATTGCCTTAACCTATCTTTCTTTAATTGCACATCATAATATTCATTAAGATTATCGATCCCAATAACGTGATAATTTTGCGATAACAATCGTTTAGACAGATGAAAGCCAATAAAGCCCGCTGCACCTGTTATGACAATATTCATCTTCTGTTGTCCCTTGCCTGATTTCGATAATTGTCTCTAAACCAGCTACTTTTTGTCTTCCTTTGAAGGTCTCTTTCAATGTGCTTTTCATTTATGCGCTTCCATTGGACATCTTTTTCCTTAAACGATTGATTTTTGCTCCTGTGTTCGATCGTTTTTACTTTCCTGGTTTTTTGTTTTTCTTCCGCCATTACTGTCATGGCTTCAGGCTCTTCTTTTGGAATCAGGATAGGCTTGCTTATCCAGTTAGCATAAGTTTTAGGGTCGATTGCCTTTACCTGTTCAAGGAAAGAGGTTAAAAAATCTCTTTCATGAAGGTCTTGGAATAACTCAAGCGGTCGATCTTGTAGCCGGGAGTATGAATAGACATGATCGACAAATTTGAAACCTTGATTGGTTACAAAAATATGCCTTAACGGGGCATCTATCTGTTTGAAACCTGATTTTTTCATTGTGTTTAAAATGTTTAGAAGGCGCGTGGTAATATCGACGGTGAGATTGGATTGTTTTTTTAGGTATTCGTTTAAATTAGGTCCCAATAAATATTCCATTACAATATAATTGGCACCTGTTTCATATACCTTTGGGATGAAAGATAAATGTTGGTTTGATAACAAAACGTCTTTCTCTTGTTGGCAGTGTTCTGGTTTTCCATAAATCTTCACACATTTTTCTTCACTAATTCGGTATACGGCGCCTTGATGGCCTTTCCCAATGAGCGGCTGAGCTACAGAGCTTTCCACCTTGACTCCTTCTCCATTCCCGCCAGAGATGACAGGAATATTCCTGTAGTCCAAAGTGTTTTCGCTGAAATACCTTTCCCATATTTTATAGGTATCCGGATCTGTTTTTTTTACTCGGGATAAAAATGAGTCTTTTAATAAAATAATATTTAAATCTCTTAATAATTTCAGGGGGACCGGATGTTGCCTTTTAAACGCGTTTACATGGTCAACCACTTTAAGTTCTTCATTTTCCAGGACAAAAATATGCCGCAATGGTGCATCAATCATCGTGAAATTTGCTTGCTTCATTGCCTTTAAAATGAAAAGAAGTTTGTTTGTAATGGACTCGGGGATATATGTGCAGTTCCTGAGATATTCTTTCAATGTTGGGGCATTAAAGTACTCCATTACAACAAAGTTGGAGCCTGTTTCATATAATCTAGGAAAAAAGGATAAATGTTGTCCGGCTTTAAGAGCTTCAGCTTCCATCTTTGCCTGGAGTAAGTCTGTATAGATTTTCACACATTTTTGCTCAGAAAGTTTAAATACTGCGCCCTGGGATCCCATACCAATAAGCGGGTATTCAGTAGGGTTATCAATTAATAAAGTCTTCAACCCTTTCGTTACTTTAATGGATTCAAAGTCCTTCATCATCGATTCCCTCCTAACAATTCATTGTAATATTTAGCTTGTAATTGAAGCTGTTTCTCCGCATCAAAGAATCGTTCCACTTTTCGGCGCGCAGCTTTTGTATAAGACTCCCAGATATTTCGATGGTTTAGCATGAATTCTAGGGCCTCTGCAAGCTCATCAACATTGTTTTCCTCTACCAAGAATCCTTCAAGATCATGAGTAATCAATTCAGGAATCCCTGCATGATAGGTTGAGACTACCGGAACACCTAGCGCCATTGCCTCTTTCAGGGTATTCGGAATCCCTTCCAAGTCTCCATTGGATGCTTCTAGACTAGCAGCACAGAACAGATCTGCATTTTGCATATGCTCTTGGACTTTTTCTTTAGGGAGATGATTTAATAACCGAAAAGAGTCACCTAAATTTAGTTGATTGGCTAAGGATAGAAGTTCCTCTTGGAGAACGCCTTTTCCAATAATGGTCAAAGTTGAATCAGGAAATTTATCTTTTATTTTTTTAAATGCTTGCATCAAAATATGGTGCCCCTTTTTTTCTACTAATCTGCCAACGGATAGAATGTTTTGCCCAGTTCCTTGTAAATTAGGAGCTCGGTACTGATATTTATTTAAATCAACACCTCCGTAAAGCACTTTGATTTTTTTTGAAGGGCACCCCCAGTCCTTGAGCCTTTCAGCTAAATAATGACAAACTGGGTAAAATTGATCTCCTTTTTCAAAAAGCATTTTCATATGTTCTAAATACCCTACCGGCTGATCAGCTAATGTTGCATCCCTGCCTCTAATGCTTGTTACTAATGGGAGATTTGTCTTTTCCTTAAAAGGGAGCAGCAGTATACCTAATTGCCCATGGTGGGCATGTAATAGAGATACATTCTTTTTCTTAACGAATTCCTTTGGGGAAAATATTTCATTAAGATAATGAACTTTATCATTTAGCAGAGAGAGGTCAGTCATGTACTTCGGCTGACGTACCATATGGATATAATCATATCCAGGGACTTCGCGAATCTGGGAAATATATTGAGTGGGGTCAACTCTTAAGTTTAAATGGATTACAGACCGCAATTAAATCTTCTCCTTTCCTTTCAATATAGCTATACGTTAATAGCTTATGAAAGGGAGAAAAAAGCACTTGGACAAAAGGGAAATAAATATCAAAAAAAAAAGCGGAATTTTGGTTGTGGGAACCTTTGGGTATAGAGTCTACAAATAATTGCAATGCAAAAAAAGAATCTAGCCAAATGCCTCTGGAACAAATCACGCCCATAAGAGTACTGGGTCCAAGTAAACCTATTAATAAAATCCGGCACTATATTAAGTTGAAACATTCCATGTGGTTCAACTTTTTCTTTTAAAGGCCGTGCATATAGCACCATGAACAAAAAATAAAGCATATACATAGATAAAGGTATAAAATCCGGCCTAATATGGAGGAGGTATTTATGAAACCGTATCTGATCATTAGCCAATTTTTATATATTCTTTCTTTCATTCCCTGGTTTGTCATTTGGGGATTGTCGTTTATGAGCTTCGACAGTGGCGTCAATCTATATAATGTTTCTTTTGTTCTGATCATTACCTTGTATCCGGTTGCTGTGATCATAGGTTCGATTTTTGGGTGGATTTTCAGGGTGAAGAAGAAACGGCTTGCCATTATGATGAATTTGATTCCGCTGATTTGGATCATCGCGTTCTTAAGCTTCATGTTTTTATACAATTGAACAGAGATAACGGCCAGATCTGCTCGATTTGGCCGTTGAAGTGATGGTTCTCTTATAATTGGAGAGGGTAACCCAATTAATGACCGAGGACCTAAAAGGCCTCCGATCAAGGAATTAATAAGATTTTGCCGGCGCTTTTTCGGCTTTCTAGTAACTCATGTGCTTCTTTGCCATCTTTTAGATCAAAGGTCATTGGAGTCGACACAGTTAAATCACCATTTTCGATCCATTTAAATAGCTGGTTTGACCGATTAATCCGTTCTGTTCTTGAGGTTAATACATTCCATAGATCCCCGCCAGTAATCGTTTTTGATGTATCCATCAGCATCCGGGGGTCTACAGGCTTTGGATCGCCTCCAGCCATTCCATAAAATACGACCGTGCCACCAACTCTGGTTGCAGCAAAACTTTCTGATAAGGTGGATCCGACAGAGTCAAACACAACATCTGCGCCAGCCCCATTTGTTTCCTGCATTATTTGATCAACCCAATTTTCACTGTATAAAAAAACCTTTTTAGCACCGACCTTTTGGGCTATATCTGCTTTTGCAAAAGAAGATGTTAGTCCAACCGCCTTGCCTCCAAGCAACCCGGCCATCTGAATCAATAATTGCCCAACCCCGCCTGCAGCAGCATGGACGAGTGCTGTATCTCCAGCTTTAATTTGATAGCTGTCATGAACGAGATAATGTGCCGTCAGTCCCTGAAGCAGGATGGAGGCAGCCGTCTCGAAGGAAATCGTTTCTGGAAGCGGGATTGCTTTTTCAAAAGGAACAGCAACAAGTTCTGCATTTGCATAAGGGACATCGGCAAACGCAATTCGGTCCCCTTGTTTTACTTCAGTTACATTACTCCCAATTTCTTCAACGATTCCCGCGCCCTCATATCCTAAAATGTAAGGCGGCTGGCCAGCAAGGTGATAGTTTCCTCTTCTCCGGTAAATATCTGCGAAGTTTAATCCAATTGCTTTTGTCCTCACAAGAACCTCATCAGGTCCGATCGAAGCATCTTTGATTTCTTTATAAAGTAATACTTCCGGCCCGCCAAATTGTTCAAAAACGAGTGCTTTCATATTAATCCTCAATTCTTCTTTAATTTTTCTTATTGAAGGAAACTTTACTATAGCACCACTGATAAACGATTGCCATTTAGCGAGTTCTTTTTAAAAGGTGTTTTTTAAAAATTTGTTGTTTTGTAAGGCAATTAAAAATAAGTTGATTGGAGCAAGGGTCCGAGAACAACTCAATGAGGAAAAAAGTGCGACGAGTTGTTCTGAGAAGGGCCCAGAGAACAACTCAATGAGGAAAAAGCAGGAACTTGAGTTATTCAGCATTCTTCCACGCGGAAAGCGAGCATCCGTACGTTCTATTCAACCCCACTCTAAAAGCAACAATGTTTACGAAAACAGCCTTTTAAATAGAACAGTCCTAGGAAAGGTAAAAGTGAAATGAAAATATGCAGGTAATTGCACCTGCATATTAACTATTTTTATCTTATTTTTTCCTCTCGTTTATATTTTGCGATCAATCGTTTGGGGCGGCTGTTCCAGCCATTTTTCAGTAATCGTCAAAATCAGTCCTTTGCCGTAAAACTTCTTCATTTCATCTGAAATATTGGTGAATTTCATGACGATATCAGTTCGCAAACATGAAGTCAGAGCCTGATTGATCATGATGAAGCAGAACATTCCCAGGCATGTATTGACAAAGAACATCATCAGCTTATCGGAAAATGGAGAATCCTTCACATTGTATATGTTGAAATCGCCAGATGCTGAAATTGGTATATTTTCTTTATCAAAGACTTCCTGAAGGGTACTTGTGACTTTTTCGAGTGCCTGATTCCCTTTGCTGAAATGTTGTTTGAGATCCTTCGTTTTGGCTAGTTTCCCAAAGGTTACGAGGACCATTTTCGAAAATTGGGCTCTATGGATAATCCGTGTAAGATTGGCAATTTCAGCAGCGTTAACAGGTCTTGAACCGCCGAATAGCCCATTCAGGTAGTTCATATGGCCGACCATATCAATTGTGTGGTCCATGGCAACCTGAGGCGGCTTCAAGTAAACGCCTTTAGACAGCATCAGTTCTGTCATCTCATTTTGAATTTGCAGAACGGACTCAATAGCCCCTTGAAAAAGAGCCCTGATATCTTTTCTGGTAGAATCAGAAAATGCGCTCGGATATGTAATCATGGAGAGCATCGTTATATCATGGCAAATATATAAAATAAACGTATCGGAAAATACTTTGCCAGCATCAGCTCTTATGTCCTCGGCAGTAAAGCCTAAAGGGATCGTAAGCTTCTCTTTTGTAAAAATCTCCTTGAGATCCTGCACGTTTTTTTGAGCAAAATCCAATAGCATTTCCACTATATTTTTAACCTCTGGATCTGTTGTGGTTGCTAAGAAATATTCATAAAACCGCAATTCCATCGTGATTTTCATATATCCGGCCCATATGTTGGATACTTCGGTCGCAGTCAATTCAACCTGGGATTTGTTTGTTGTCTCAGACATTCCATACACTCCTTTCCTATTATTGTTGCTTTTAACGAAGAAATTATTATTGCAATGAGGATTTTGAATTTGCGTAATAGCACTAGTCATTACATAGAAAGAAAAAGGATGGAAAACCTTATAAAAAAGGAGGTTTTCAATTTGAAAAAGATCTTATTGCTATTTTTGCTGGCTTTCTCCATGTTCTCCATCACTGGCTGTGGAAATGACGAAAAACCTGAAGTGGGAGAAGATGTGGAAGATGTAGAGGAAGAAGATGAAATTGGAGACGGTGAAGTAGATGATGAATAATTTTTAAAAATGGATTTTGAACCAACCAGCTCATCTTCAATAAATGTTGGCCATACAAATAAGAAAAGTACCTAATTGCTTTCCCTTTTATTGCGTAATGACTTTCAATTTCAGCTGTCTGTATTGATGTTCGTTAAAGCGAAAAGAGCAAAATTTCATCCTCTTTGCTCTTTTTTGCTGCCTACTCCGCTAACATTGTAATTATTTAGTATAACGATTGACATCTGACCGGTCAGTCATTAAGATTATAATGAGCTAAATAAGTCATTCAGGGGTAGGTGTACAAGTGAAAGGTTTAGTTAATTTTGTTCTAGGAAATAAGCTTGCAGTCTGGCTGCTTACTATTATCATTACTGTATCTGGAATTTATTCAGGCACAAGAATGAACATGGAGACAATCCCGAATATATCGATTCCTTACTTAATGGTAATGGATGTCTATCCAGGTGCAACTCCTGAAAAAGTAATGGAGGATGTGTCCATTCCAATCGAGAAAGCGGTGGAAGGACTTGAGGATGTTAAATACGTTTATTCCAATTCATATTCCAATATGTCTAGCATTCAAGTGGAATATGAATATGGCATTGATATGGATGAGGCAAAGCGTGCCCTGCAGTCTGCTTTAGATGCTGTAGGACTGCCAGAGGGCGCACAGGAGCCAACCATTACAGCAATCAGCATGAATATGATGCCTGTAGCAGCGCTTAGTGTCAGCAGTACCGAGGAGGATATTGTTGAGCTAACGTCTACAGTTGAGGATGTCTTAGTTCCTAAGCTTGAAAAAATAGATGGGGTTGCTTCTGTAACCATTACAGGACAACATATCGAAGAAGTCGACCTTTCTTATAAAGAATCGAAAATGGCTGAATACGGATTAACCGAGGATAAAGTAAAAGAAATGATTAAGGCTAGCAACCTGGCAGTTTCCCTGGGACTCTATGAGTTTAAAGAAGGGGAGCAGGCAGTTGCAGTGGATGGCAAGTTCATGACAGAAAATGAGCTGAAGAACATGCTGATTCCTGTTACTCCATCTGCAAGCAATCCTTCACCATTCGTGAAGCTAAGCGATATTGCGGATATTGAATTGATTGGTAAGGTTCAGTCTGTTTCCCGGACGAACGGAGACGATGCCATTGCCATTCAAATTGTGAAAGAGCAGCAGGCCAATACCGTTGATGTTGTGAATGAAGTGAAAGATTTAATCAAAGAAGAGAAAGCAAAGATTGATGGCCTTGTCATCGATGTGTCTCTTGACCAGGGAAAACCGATTCAAGAATCCGTTTCAACGATGATTGAAAAAGCGGTATTTGGTGGATTGATCGCTGTTTTGATTATTCTTTTATTCCTAAGAGATTTCAAATCTACGATTATCTCAATCGTTTCTATCCCAGTTTCCATTTTCATGGCGTTGCTGTTGTTGAACTGGATGGAGATTACGCTTAATATCATGACGCTTGGTGCAATTACGGTCGCGATTGGCCGAGTCATTGATGACTCCATTGTCGTAGTCGAAAATATTTATCGCCGCCTGCACTTAAAAGAAGAGAAGTTAACAGGCCGCGCCCTTGTACGTGAAGCAACAATTGAAATGTTCAAGCCGATTTTATCTTCTACATTAGTAACAGTGGCTGTATTCGCACCGCTTATTTTCGTTGGTGGGATGGTTGGTGAGCTATTCGCTCCATTCGCATTGACGATGACCTTTGCACTTGGTGCATCTCTTATTGTCGCCATTACGATTGTACCGGCTTTGTCTCACTTTTTATTTAAGAAGAAGCTATATAGTCAAAAGACAGAAAGCAGCCATAAAGAGACTGGAAAGCTGGCAAATTGGTATAAAGGCGTACTGAATAAATCGCTTAATCATAAAATTATCACATCAATCATTGCAATCGTTTTATTGGCGGGCAGCCTGGCGCTGACTTCAATCATCGGCTTCAGCTTCATGGGCAGTGAAGAAGATAAGGTCATGTATTTGACGTATACTCCTGGAGCGGGTGAGCTTAAGGAAGAAACGTTAAAAAATGTTGAAAAAGTAGAAGAGAAAATGCTGAAACGGGATGATATTGACATTGTTCAAATATCTGTAACGGAAGAGGCAGACCAGATGTCTGCCATGATGGGCCTAGGTTCTGGCGGTGCGTTAATGTACCTGATCTTTGACCCTGAAATGGATAACTTCCCTGAAGTCCGTGATGAAATTGAAGATTATGTATTCAATCTTGGTCAAAGCGGTGAATGGAAGAGCCAAAATTTCGGCGGAATGTCGATGCCTGAAAATGAAATCAGCTATACATTCTACAGTGAAGATTTAACGAAACTTAATAAAGCTGTAAAAATGGTAGAAGAGGAAATGGAAAAAAATGACGGTTTGAAGGATGTATCTTCCAGTGCAGAGGATGCCTATGTTGAGTATACCTTTAAAGTGGAACAGGATGAATTGCTGCAATATGGCTTAACTGCAGGTCAAATCGTCATGATGCTTAACCCTTCAAAAGCGAAGGATGTATTGACGACGATTGATAAAGATGGCGAAACCCTGGATGTCATTGTCCAGCAGGAGCAAGCAAAACAGCCGGAATCAATCGATGATATCCTCTCTACACCGGTGCCTACAGCGCTTGGTAAAACAATGCCTCTATCTGAGCTGGTAACCGTTGAAAAAGGAACAACAATGAACACTCTGGCGCGCAGCAAAGGTGAATACTACGCGTCGGTTTCAGGAACAGCCATCGATGATGATATCTCAAAAGCTACATCTGAAGTAGATCAAGCAATTGATAAATTGGATTTACCTAAAGGTGTTGAAGTAGGGACTGCTGGTGTACAGGCAGATATGACGGAAACGTTCACTCAGCTTGGTGCAGCCATGCTTGCTGCAATTGCTATCGTGTACTTTATCCTGGTTGTAACCTTCCGTGAAGGGGTCGCGCCGTTTGCCATCCTATTCTCGCTGCCATTTGCAGTCATAGGTTCATTCGTCGGATTACTGATTGCAGATGAAACCATCTCCGTTTCAGTTATGATGGGTCTATTGATGCTCATTGGTATCGTAGTGACAAATGCCATTGTACTCGTGGACCGCATCATCCATAAGGAGCGTGAAGGGATGACAATGCGTGAAGCAGTCCTTGAAGCTGGTGCAACCCGTCTCCGTCCAATCCTGATGACAGCCATCGCTACTATCGGGGCGCTCATTCCATTGGCATTTGGCTCAGGCGGAGGCGGACTGATTTCAAAAGGTCTTGGCATCACCGTAATCGGCGGATTGACAAGTTCAACATTATTAACATTGATTGTAGTACCAATCGTGTATGAAGTGCTATCGAAAATATTTAAAAAGAACCGTAGAGAAATAGAAGAAAATTAATCAAATTGCCCTGCTGAATGACTAGTCATTTGGCGGGGTTTTTGAGTTTGTCATGGAAGTTTCCGTTTTTTATAACCAGGAAGTATTTGCATTAAGCTATAATAGGGATTGCAAAATAAAGGAGGAAAATGTTTTGTCAAACTTGCCAAATTGCCCAAAATGCAATTCAGAATATACGTACGAGGACGGCAGCCTTCTCATTTGTCCAGAATGCGCCTATGAATGGACTTTAGAAGAAGTAACAGGGAATAATACAGACGAGAAGATTGTGAAAGACTCCAACGGAAATGTCCTGAATGACGGAGATACAGTGAGCGTCATCAAGGATCTTAAAGTGAAGGGAACTTCATCTGTCATTAAGATCGGTACAAAAGTAAAGGGTATCCGATTGGTTGACGGTGACCACGATATTGACTGCAAAATCGACGGCTTTGGCGCGATGAAGCTGAAGTCTGAGTTTGTTAAAAAGGTATAAAACTGAGCCAGGCTTGTAGCCTGGCTCGTTCTATAGAGATGATAAAGATAAGGCATGGGAGCTTTGCTGTGGGTAGCGCCAGGCAAAGTCGAATTCTAAATTAACGTTGCCGTCAATATTTATAAAGCTTACTAACCCGTATTCCTTAGTTAAAAATTGATTTTTATCAATAGCCCTCCCGATTAAATCCATGTTTGTTTGAAGGTCTTTTATGATCAGGAAATCTTCTTGTATGGAGACCTCATAGCTCTCTATACCGTTGCTGAATGTTCCTTCCCATTCATTCCAGTCACTTGGATCTGGAGTATAAACTCGTTTAAACTCCGGGCATGCCTTGCTGTCTACAACAATGCATTTAATGTTCTGGCCTGATATCGGAGCAGGAAAGCCTACTGTAAATGCTGTATGTCCCTTGTCATCTAAGGCGAAATAAGTATGAGTGTTAAATTGTTTTAACTGGAATTTCTGGTCGTTATGGATCAGGTATTTTTCTGCCGACTCAGAACGGATCTCCATTAATCCATAATAGCTGTGTAAATAGGTCCCTTCAAAGTACGCACAATCTGGATCTTCACCATGAAAGCCTTCTGTTGCATGCACTGTTTCATTGTCTGAGCCTCTCAGCAGCTCGTCCACAATTTCATATCCAGCCTGGAAAATATTCTCTCCATTTGCCAGAGCAATGACGGCGATTCCCTTGTCTGGAACAAGGATGAATTGGCTGGAGTATTGGCTGCTATACTGCCCATAATGCCAGTATCGGTCAACTCCATCCTTTGTTTCCTTGAAAAAAGAGATGCCGCAACCTCCATCGGTTGAGTTATACCATTTGCTGTGCTGGTTTCTCATTTCTTTTACAGAAGCGGGAGAGAGCAGCTGTTTATCTTTATAGGCTCCGTTTTTAAGATGCATCATAGCGAATTTACTAAGCTCTTCAATTGAGGAGAACGCATAATAAGAGGGATAGCTGGCTACAACATCATAAAACTGGTGAGAAATTGCCAGGTTTCCATCGGTGAGCTTCTCGTGTGGAAGCGCTAAAGGATAGGTCATGGCCTTCAAAGGGTCATAGGTGGTATGAGTCATTTCCAATGGCTCAAATAGCATATCCTGCATAATGGTTGTAAAAGGCTTACCTGTTACTTGTTCTGCGACAAATCCTGCGATATTCAAGGCGTGGTTTCCATATGAATATGCCGTACCTGGATGAAAGAGGATTGGCAGAGTTGGAACGACTTCCTTCATGTAAAGCATTAACCCCGCTTCATTATATTGAAAACGTGTATCATCACCGGTAGGAAGTCCTGACGAATGCGACAAGAGCATCCTGATTGTTATCAGCTTAGACAATTCAGGATCCGCAGCAGTAAACCAGGGGACATAATGCTGTACCGTCTTATCTAAGTCAATTAGACCTTTTTCAGCAAGCATCATGATAACGGTACCAGTGAAAAGCTTGCTTACAGATGCTATTCGAAACAAAGTATCTGGACGAATTGGTACTCCCCAGTCCTCAGCAGTCGTCCTCCCGTATCCCATGGATAAAACTACTTCTTGATCCATAATCACTGCTACTGCGGCACCTGGGATATTATTGCTTTTCATAGAAGCATCAATAATTTGATGGATATTTTCGGTTTTTATCGTCATTAAGCAGCCTCCCTATAAATCACATTCACAAATAAATATATATTCTATGTGTTTTAGTGATTTCCTGCTTTAACAAAGAAAAGAACCCCTTACATAGTTTGGAAACGAAACCTGCCATTAAAAGTAACACTTCTATCGATAGGGGAGGGGAGTAGAGTAAGTGGAAAATAAGAAAATAATCCCTTTTGATAAGTTGTTTACAAATAAGTTTACTTGTATACAATTTGTAAACATTGCGTATACAAATTGGTTTACATGTTTACAAATACGTATACATCTAGGTATATCAACATGTATACGTATTTGTCATCGTTGTGTACAATTGCGTATACAACACTCTGTGAAGGTTTACAGCTTGTTTACATGTTTACAAATATATTTCTTTTTGTCCCTTTTTATTGCAGTATCTATTATTTCGCTTTACCTTTAAAATAGTAAGAGTATATACATAATTACTTAAAAAATAGAAAAGGAATGATATGAATGACAAAATCCAGAATTGCAGCTGTTGATGTAGGTAATGATTCTATTAAAGCGATTTTCGGAGAATTTGATAATGAATTAAATATCCCTAATATCGTAGCAAGGGATACAGAGGACCGTCCTGTCATCGGTATTGAAGAGTTAGACACAAAAGATCCTATTGATGGTATCCATATTAGAGTCCACTCCCCTGCCCTGAAAGAAAATAATGCAATTTACCGTGTAGGGAGTTTAGCGACAAAAAGCGACAATGCTACTGAATTAGATCCAGGAAGCAGCAAGTCAGAAGAAGATCAAACACTAGTGATGCTGTTCGCTACTCTGGCATTAGATGCCGTTCAAGAAGAAAATGGAAAGCTCTTTCCAAGATCCAAGAATGTAATTGATGCAAACTATACCCTTGGAACAGGTCTGCCGCTTCGTGAAGTAAAGGAAGGAAAAGATGCTGGATACCGCTCAAAATTAGTTGGGTCTGTCCATCAGGTAGAATTCCTTGTGACTCCGAAGTACCAGGGCATTAAAGTAAATATTAAATTTGATGAAGTGAAGGTCTATCCTGAAGGTTTTGCGGCTTACATTAATCTAGTAATGGATAATAGCCTCAAAATCATTAACAAAGATTTAATTGATAGAAGAATTTTAATCCAAGATATTGGCGGCTTATCAACGGATATCGCTGTCATTAAAAACCGCAATGTTGATGATGATAAGGCACAGGGCTTCAACCTTGGTGTATCTGAGGCGTTAGAACAAATCAGAGAAGAAATCCGCAGCAAACACGGCGTGGAATTAGACAGCCGCAGAGATGTTGTAGAGATCATCACCCGCAAAAACGATCGTAACCATATCATGGTCAAAGGAAGCCGTACAAGTGTACATGATATTACTGACCGCATCCTTCTTGAGTTAGCGAAAAAGCAATATCGCCTGCTTCGCAACGTATGGGCAAAGAACTCACAAACGGAAATCTGCTATTTCGTTGGCGGTGGTGCAACTGTTTTGAAGGAATATATCAAAACATTAAACAATAATCTTGATGGCTATAACATTGAGTTTTTTGAAGATGAAAAAGAGAGCATCTGGATGATGGCGAATGCTTATTACAAGCTGATCATGGATTATGTGAAAAAGACAGAAAAGAGCAAACCTGCATCTGAGCCTGTAAAAAGCTAAAATAAGGTGATCCTATGAAAAAGACCAACCCAAACGAGATAAAGAGAGGACAGGCTATATCATTCCGTGTTCCTTCTGATACTCCCGACCACATTTTAAGGCATATGCAAAAATTGAAAGAAACAGAGAGAAGGAATTTCTCCAGTAAGATTGCTGAATTTGTGATGCAGGGTTTAGGCAGTTCTCATTCAAAGGAACGGGAAACCCTTACGATTCCTCTACCTCGTAATTTAAGTAAATCGCAACGGGATTGGGTAAAGCATGAGCATTCTGAGGCCTTGCTTGGCAACATCGTTTATCACTTGTTAAGCGATCCGGTTCGCGCTACATCTCTGCTTGCTTCATTGAACAGTAAATCGACTGAAATAGATGAGGCGCTGTATTTGCAGGAAGAGATTTTTTACCCGAGTGCGGAAGCGGAGCAGGATAACAGCGGTATTCTGGCGACAGAAGAGGCAGCCCCGGCAGCTGAAGTGGATTCATTTGATGATGATTTGGATTCTTTTGACTGGGAATCTATGAAACAAAATGATGACCGAGTCTCGGAAGAAGAAACGGAAGAACAAGAAGACGATTTAGATGATCTTCTTGGAGACTTTCTTGCTAAAATGAATAAGTAAATAGGCCAATAAAAGACCCCTGGGATCGAGAATCCCAGGGGTCTTTTTGTCATTATTCATATGAACGTTCCAGTTCGTCAATCAGTGAACCGACATAAGCAACTGCTTTGCGTACTGGTTCTGGCGTCGACATATCAAGACCCGCGTGCTTCAATAGCTCAAGAGGCTTCATGGTGCCGCCTGCACGGAGCACCTCGAGCCAGCGGTCAACGGCAGGCTGGCCCTCTTCCTGAATCAACTGTGCGACGGCAGTCGATGCAGTCAAGCCCGCAGAGTAAGTATAAGGATACAAGCCCATATAGTAGTGAGGCTGGCGCATCCAAGTCAGGCTGGCGCCTTCGTCGATTTCAACGGTATCGCCCCAGAAACCTGTAAGGACGTCGGCTTTCATTTCTGTCAGTGTTTTTGCTGTAAGAGCTTTGCCTGCTTCAGCATGAGCATAAACCCTGCGCTGATACTCAGCTTCAAGCAAATGGGTGACAAAGTTATGGTAATACGTTCCAAGCAGCTGCAGGACAACCCAGCGGCGCATTTGTTGATCCTCTTTGTTTTCATTAAGAAGGTGCTGTGCTAACAGCATTTCATTCATAGTGGATGGTGCTTCAATGAAATACATCGATGGACGAACATTCATGATGCGCTGATTTTTATTCGCTAAATAGAAATGCCCTGCATGGCCGAATTCATGTGCTAATGTAAAGCAGCCGCGCATATTGTCTGCCCAGGTAATCAGGATATATGGGTGCGAACCATATGGACTTGAGCAGAATGCTCCTGTTGATTTTCCTACGTTATCAGCGAGGTCGACCCATCTTTCCTTAAAGCCTTTTTCAATCATTTCGGTATAGTCTGGTCCCATTACTTTTAAAGATTCAGTAATGACCTTGCTAGCCTCTTCAAAGGTGATTTCAGGGTCGAAATCAGGGTCAAAAGGAGCCTTTAAGTCACAGAACATCATCTTATCCAGACCCAAAACCTTCTTCTTCAACTGGGCAAATCGGCGCATATGCGGTGCCAGTTCTTTATAAATGATGTCGATTTGATTATTGTACATCTCTAAGGTGACCTGCTGAGGCTCGAGCAGCATTTGCGTGACAGATTCATAGTTTCGCAGGCGGGCAATCGTCACTTGCTTTTTTACCTCAGTAGAATAGGCAGCTGCAATCGTATTTTTATATTGTTTGAGAGTTGTAACGAAGGATTCATATGCTTTTCTGCGAACATTGGTGTCAGGAGAAAATTCATATCGGCTTTCGAACAGCGCAAACGAATTTGGTAATTCATTGCCTGCCTCATCCTCGATTGAGGAAAATTCCATGTCAGCCAGCTTAGCCATTTCATAGATTTTATATGGAGCAGCATGAACTTCGCCTAGTGCGGCAAGCACCTCTTCCGTTTCCGGTGACAGCTTATGCTTTTTTGTTTCAAGAAGCTCTAATAGATTTTTCCGGAATGGCTTAAGTTCCGGCTCCTCCTGAAGGAATTTTTCTATCGTCCCATCCTCAAACGCTAAAATTTCAGATGAGATAAATGACAAGGAAGCCATTGCGTTCGTGCTGATGGCAGCAACCTTCGCTGAATTGGCCTGATTAACAGGATCCGTTCCGTCTGCTGATTGTTTCAAGCTGGCATATGTACGTGCTTTTATGAGCTGCATAGAAAGCTCTTCCTGGGCGACAAGACATTCTAACAATGCCTTTGGTTCTGTATGTAAAGTGCCTTTTAATGCTGCAAATTTATCGATATCTGCCTGGATTTGTTCCAGAGCTGTCTCCCACTCCTGGTCAGAAGCAAATAAATCCTCAAGATTCCAAGTAGACTCAACAGGGACCTCTGAACGGACAAGACGTTTTTCTACTGTTTTATTCAACAAAATCTCCTCCTTTTGTATCCTAATAATACTACGAAATACGAAATAACGTTAGTTAATTATATTGAATAATAAAAATATTATAACTATACAATTTTTAATCTCTAAAAAAGGTATAGAAAAGATTGGAATACTGGTATATTATTGGTTTGAATATTATGAAAATTAATATATACAGGTGGGAGTAAATTGATTTTACTAGACTATATAATAAATCTCTCCATTTTTTCTCTTATGGCCAGCACACCTTTAATCATTCGTTCTTTCATCAACCATAAGCCGCTTAAGCAGCTGCGTCTTTGGGCCGCGTTATATGCAGGAATGGTATCCTCGATTCTCGTTGGACTATCCTATGAACAACAGGGCTACTCCTACGATATCCGCTATGCAATTCTTATTTTAGTATTTGCTTATCTGGGACCTCAAGCAGGGCTTATAACGGGAAGTTTTTCCTTACTCAGCAGATTAATGGCAAGCGACAATTGGCTTCCAGCCATTGTTGGCTGGCTGATCATCATGTTTTTTTTCACTCTCATAAACAAGCGATATGCCCATCTTAAACCAGCTAAAAGAACTGGAATCCTGGCTGGCTTCTATCTTGTTATTTATATTTTGACGGTGCCATTACTATTTAATGTATTTAGAGATAATCCCGTCTTTCACCTCCAATACTTGCTGTTTATTATGCTAGGAGTGATGATTGGCGGGTTGCTGATAGAGTCATATGAAAACTTATATAGAATCATTACAGAAAAGAAGAAAATGGAGAAAACACTTGAAGAAAGTGAGGCAAAGTATCGCCTTATTGCTGAAAATACATCGGATCTTATCATGGTGATGAATAAAGAAAACGAAATAAGCTATTTTTCTCCCTCCCATGAAATCGTTTTGGGGTACGAGGTTTCTGAACTCCAATGCGTAGATATTTATAAGTTGATTCATCCGGACGATGTTCATCCTTTTGTTAAAACAATCGAAAACATATTTGAAAACAATGAATCTCGATCTGTCGAATTTCGATTTCTGCACGATGAAGGCCATTGGATTGATTTTGAATCCCGCTGTATGCCTGTGATTGGAGAAGAAGGGGTGATCGAGCACATTGTCATGATCAGCAGGGATATTTCAGAACGCAAAAAAGCAGAAGAGGTTCTTTTGCAATCGGAAAAGCTGTCGATTGTCGGGGAGCTGGCAGCAGGTGTTGCCCATGAAATCCGCAACCCGCTTACAACGATTAAAGGGTTTGTCCAGCTTTATAAAAAAGAAAATAATTTCATTGAATTTAACGACTTGCTTCTCAGCGAGCTGGAACGGATCGAAACGATTACAAGTGAAATGCTGACACTTGGTAAACCCCAGGCCATTCAGCTTAATAGGGCGAATTTACGGGATGTGATTGAAAACACGGTAGAACTGTTATCTCCACAGGCAAAAATGGAGGATATCCAATTCATCCAGAAGTACGAAGATAATGACTATGTGATTACTTGTGAGCAGAATCAAATCAAGCAGGTGTTCCTGAACATATTCAAAAATGCGATGGAGGCCATGCCAAAGGGCGGGGACATTGAAATAAGCATGAAGAAAAACAAGGCAGGGAACTGTGTTATTTCCGTAAAAGACCAGGGCTGCGGAATTCCAGAAGAATTGCTGCCGCGCTTGGGTGAGCCTTTTTACACATTAAAGGAAAAGGGAACAGGGTTGGGACTGATGATTTGCCATAAAATTATCAAACAGCACCAGGGGATCATTTCTTACAAAAGCAAGCTAAACGAGGGCACCTTGATTGAGATACACTTGCCTTTAGCGAACAAAATCGTTGACTGAGGCAATAATATGGCAGGGCTATAAAGAAGGAGGGGGACACTCGATGTCACCCTCCTTTCTGATTTAAACATTCAATGAATGGGAGTTTTTCATGCGTGAATTGTAGATTTGGTAAAGAACCAAGGCAATCCCTGATAATATAATCCCTGAAATATAAGGCATCCCGATAGCGATCGAGAACAGCCATCCGCCTAATGGCGGGCCGATGATCCTCCCAAGTGAATCGAAGGACGACAGCAGGCCGGTAGTGCTCCCGTGTCCAGCGGTTGATTTCTTTGTCAGCAAAGAGGATACGCTTGGGCGGATTAGGCCGTTTCCAACGCCAAATATCGTTAAGAAGAGAGCAGCAGTTCCAAATCCTTTAATCAGCAGGATTAAGGCAAAGCCTACCGCTGAAATGAAGATTCCCAGCTGGATAACCGTCCCTTCTCCCAGCTTTTTAGTCATTCTTCCAACTAAACCACCTTGGACAATGGCTCCTGCGAGTCCCATGATCATGAAAATATAGCCTAGCTGCACAGCGCCTAGCCCAGCTTTTTCAGCAGCAAAATAGGCAAATGTTGCTTCAAGGCCGGATAGGCTCAACGATACAAACAATTGCAGCACAAACAAAACTGATACAGGGCCATTGAAGGCCTTTAATAAAGATGATCTTTCCTTTGATTGGCTGTTGCGCTCCTCAATGGAAAGTGATTCTTTCAGGACGAAGGTGACGAGCAGAAATGTGATCAGGGAAGTAGCACCGGCAAGATAGAATGGCATGTTCAGGCTGGACTGCGAAAAAATTCCGCCAATCGCAGGTCCAAATATAAAGCCAAGCCCTACAGAAGCTCCAATGATTCCCATTCCTTTTCCGCGATCTTCCTCTGAAGTGATATCAGCCACATAGGCCATGACAGTTGGCATATTTGCCGAGGACAAAAGCCCGCCAATGATCCTTGCTGCAAAAAGCATCCAAAGCTCTGATGAAATGGCCATCAAGAAAAAAGAGAGTGACAGTCCAATAATGCCAATCATGATGACTGGCTTCCTGCCAATCCTGTCAGAAACGCGTCCCCACATAGGCGCAAACAGAAGCTGCATCAAGGAGTAGACGGCCATCAACAGTCCCAGTTGAGTGGGGTTAGCCCCAATCTCCTCCGCATAAAAAGGCATGACCGGAATAATGATCCCAAACCCGACCATTACAAGGAACATGACTAAAAATAAAATAGGCAGAGCCTTTTTAGTATTCATTAACTCTCTCACTCCAGTTGATAAATAACTTAATTATGCTAAAAACAACAATAATGTAAATTATATCAGAAAGCATGCTGGGCTACCTAAAAGAGAATCCAAATAACCCTATAGAAATGTTTTATCATAAGGGACAATACGCCTAAAAATGATGCCCATAGATTCCAATTTATATTCCATAATATCAAGGATTGGAAGTGTGCGCTCGATTTCAACAAAAAATAAAGGTCGCCGCAATTAGCAGTAAAAATCTTTTTGCTGATGTTGACAGTCTTCTCTCGATTTCAAGAAACAAAAGAAGCATTAGGGGGATGATGATTACATCAGAGATTCGGAACATCAGGAAATGCCATGGTTCCGTTGATACTTTCCAAAGTTTTTCATTATCTGCGTTGACTGAAATAAAACTAGTAAACAGGTATTCGATACATATGAAAACAAAGATGAGATTTAAATGGATTGTTCTTTTTGCTTATTAGTACAAAAGAAAGAATCAAAACCAGCGTCATCGATACAAATAGAGAAACAGTTATCATAGGCTCCTCGGTGCTTCTGCGTATTTTCACGTATTTTTATCTATACGGCTGGTCCTTATACAAAAAAATACCCCCGGTCATGGAGGTATTGGACTATTGTATATGCTGATTGTTCTCAAAGCAATTGTACTTATTCTCAAACAAATCTTTTCTCAAAGCTTCCTTCAGCCAAATCTCTCAAGTGTAACATCGATCATATTAGAAGCGATGTAATAAGCTGCTAATGACAGCAAAGCTTTATCCCAGCCAAAAATGAATCCGGCGCTGGAAAATACGAAAATATTGATGAACATTATGACTTTGCCAACAGAAAATGAAGTTCGGCGGTTCAGCAATATGCCTAAAATTTCTGTTCCGTCGAGCGACCCTCCATATCGGATGACAATGCCAACCCCCACTCCAAGAAAGATGCCGCCAAACAAGGAAGCTAAAAGGGGATTTCCCGTTGGAACAGGAACATTGTAAAGGACGAGTGTCCCAAGTGATAATACGGTAATTCCCAATAAGGTGGTCACAACAAATCTTTTTCCGATTTTTTTATAGCCCAGATAGAGGAAGGGAAGATTCAGGAAGAGCAAATAGAACTCCAGCTTCAAACCTGTCAGATAGGACATAATGATGGAGACGCCAACGATCCCGCCGTCGATGATATGGTTGGGAATCAGAAAAAATTCAAGTGCTAACGATACGAAAAGGGCTCCAACAATAACAAAAACTGATTTGAATATAATTTTTCGGAAGGAGATTTTGCTCCTTGAACGATATTCGTTTTCTTCCGGACTGAACTTTATCATGATAAAGGCAGGCAGTAAAAACCCAACCGCCTGTTCGATATTTGCGACCGCCCTTGACCAGCCACTCGGTACGATTTTGCTAGTGTCTTCAAAAAATAAAGCGATCCCGCTCAAATGGAAGGCATTCTCTAATTTTTCCGCAAAAAGTTTTGGCTGTTCTTTCAAGGATGAGGGATCGATTAATGGTCCTAATTGAAAGATATCTAAAAAAAGATAGATTACACCGAATGCCACAAAAACATTTAAATAAAGAAATAGAAAATTGGCCAAATCATAGAGCTTTTTATTCTGTACAAGCATTTCATCGCTTCCTTTTCTTTTTGGACAAGTGTTTAATTGTATGAATTTTTTTGAATAATTAAAACCTCGTTCATGCAAAAATTAGATGAATGTTTAGAAACAAATATCCTTCATTGAAGTCTTCTCCATAACTCCTGTAGAATGGACACAAGTAAATAAGTGAAAAAGGTGTTTATATGAAAAAATTCATCATAATAGGTGCTGGGATTTTAGGAGCATCCACTGCTTACCATTTAGCGAAATCCGGTGCCAGTGTAACAGTAATTGACCGCCAGGAGCCAGGTCAGGCGACGGATGCTGCGGCGGGAATCATATGTCCCTGGCTTAGCCAGCGCAGGAACAAAGCCTGGTATTCACTGGCTAAAAGCGGGGCAGAGTACTATGCATCTCTCATAAAGCAGCTGGAGGAGGATGGGGAAACAGAAACTGGCTATGAGCAGGTAGGGGCAATCAGTCTCCATACAGATACAGAAAAGCTTATTAAAATGGAAGAAAGAGCAAGATTAAGGAGAGAAGATGCTCACGAAATTGGCGAGATCCGCCAACTCTCCCAGCTTGAAACAATGGAAATGTTTCCGGCGTTATCTAGTGATTACTCGTCTGTCCATATTAGCGGTGCGGCACGCGTTAATGGGCGTGCGCTTCGTCAGGCACTAATTAACGCAGCAATAAAACACGGTGCATGTCTTGTCATCGGGGATGCCCAACTAGAGCATGATCAAAATCAAGTAAAGGCAGTGCTGGCGGGCGGTAAGCGCTACGAGGCTGACAGGGTCATAATCACCGCGGGTACATGGGCACCAGAGATTCTACAAACGCTCGGAATCACTCTTCAGATTGCTCCGCAAAAAGCCCAAATCGTCCATCTTCAGCTTGAACAAACTGAAACAAGTATGTGGCCAGTCGTCATGCCTCCTAATAATCAGTACATCTTAGCCTTTGAGGGAGGAAGGGTTGTGGTCGGGGCTACACATGAAGATGAAATGGGTTTTGACCGCCGGGTAACGGCAGGGGGACTTCATGAGATTTTTGCTAAAGCACTGGCAGCAGCTCCTGGGCTGGCAGATGGAACCTTCATTGAAGCACGTGTTGGCTTCCGTCCTGTGGCGCCTAACTTCCTGCCGATTATTGGAGCAGTACCTGGTTATGATGATCATTTGTTTTTGGCAAATGGTCTTGGTTCATCAGGTTTGACCGTCGGACCGTACTTGGGGGCACAGCTTGCAAAGCTTGCGACCGGAGAGATGTTGGAAATAAATCTTGAGCAGTATGATGTTGCCGGGGCAATCAGCGAGAATATTTCCTAGGCAATGAGAAAATATTGAAAGATTGGGGACATGCCAGACGGAGGCATGTCTTTTTATATGTTCAAACGGGGTCCTTGGATGAACTATACTGCTTACGTCATACATTTTTTTAGGCTCTGTTAAAGATGAATGTTGATTGTTAAACCCTGTTGATTGTA
>NZ_JBALQL010000051.1:0-6530 GCF_036964885.1 Bacillus sp. JJ1122
AAGGTGAACCCAGCCCCTTTAAGGGGCTGGGTTCACCTTTTATTAGATATTCTCCAATATAGAATGCTAGTAATCCATGCATTCAAATCTCTGATATTGTTAATTTTATTTTATTCAGAGGCAGAAACCAACTTTTTGGAGCTAGCTCTAAAGGGAAAGGGGCACACCGCTGAATCAAGTTCTGCAAATAGCCCTGACTGATCTTATAGTGGATGACAAAAGAAGGGGAAGAAAACCTACATGAAGCCTCATTAATTAAGTGAAATGCTGCTCTCTTACTCTAGTTATAGTAATTAATTTTCATTTTCGGAACTGCTTTCTCTGTCGGTAATCTTCTTCGGTGCCTAACTCTCTATTAAGCAGCCATTCCATCTCCTCAAGTGCATTTTTCGTTACAAAAGGATCGTTCATGGACCACTGGACTGTATAGACAAAATAGTAGTTTTTTATTCGTCTGAACATGACAAGAGAATCAGGGTACTCGTTGAATTGGGCTTTAATATTGTATCTTTTTGTGTATGACCATTTTGTTAATTCCATGTCATGTCTCCAAGTCTTTTTTAGTGAAATACCCCTGATTACTAATGGGAAAACAGTAAATTAGAACAAAGAAGTGTTATTATGTGCTGAATATGCTAAAATTGGTTTCGTTACAAAATGTTAGCGACAATTATCTACATGATATACATCTGCTAGCAGTTTGATAGATTATGGGTATTTCTTGATACATAAGGACTTGGAGGGAAATTGATTCTATGAATGATGCCCAGAGAATTCAGTTAAATGTAAGAGTGTCTAAAGAAACATCAGATAAACTCGAAGAGATTGTTGAATATTATCAGGAAAATACGAAGATTGGCAGAATATATAAAGGTGATGTATTGACAGATATTATCGAAAAGTCATATGAAATCATGCAAAAGCAAAAAAACTTAAGAAGATAATTTTAATAACTAAAATTAGTCAAATTTATGAACAAAATGGTTGCACTTAATGATAATAAGTCGTATTATTTAAATAATCTGATAAATCAACGATAAGGTGGTTGATGGTGATTATGATGCGTATGGCGATTGCTGGTGTAGCCGGTTTTGTTCTTGTTTTTATCGAGTCCTTCATCGTTATGGGAATAAAGCAATATGAGGCCATTGATTTCGGCGGAATTGCTCCTTTTGTCAGTGTCTGGACAATGAACTTTTTCCTTGTCTTTTCTATCCTCACTCATATCAAACTTTGGTATGAAGAGCGTGAAGCACAACGCGCAGAAGAAGCTGCCGAAAGGGACCGGTTCATGAATTAGAATATTTTAAGAAGGCACGCCATCTGGTGTGCCTTCTTTTTTAGTGTATTTTTGTAAATCGAGCGAAGGAGCCTGGTTTAAAATGTCCTTTCCTGTAACCAAATCAGGATCTTAAATTATCCTGGTTGTCATAATCCTTTTCTGCTTCCTCAGCTGCTATCCGCAACTCCTGGAAAAATAACTGATCATTACAAACCATGCTATGTTTTTGTTCAGCTCCGTCAGTATGGTTCATTTCTTCTCTATGTTCTTTTTTCATTCTTCTTCCTCCTTGTGAAATTTATTTGCTTGTAATCCTATTTCCCGTTTTAACAATTGGTCATGCATTTTTGTTAAAAGTATTAACGCAATTATAGATCCGATAAAGCTTAAGAACATATCCCATTGTGTATCCCAAATGTCTCCCTGAGTGCCTAAAAAATCCTTTGAGACCCTCCCCCCTTTTGCCACTAATGCAAAAAGCCATTCAACGATTTCATATAAGGAAGCAATTGCCAGAACAATGGAAATTACAAGTCCATTCAGCCAGCCTCCTTTATAGAGCAAGGTTTTTCTTAGCAAGATTTCGCGAATAACAATTGCTATCAGGCCTTTCATGAAATGGCCAAACCTGTCATAATCATTCCGTTTTAAATCCAATGTATCTTTCAGCCAATCAAAAAGAGGTACTTTTGAATATATGTAGTGCCCTCCAATGAACATAAGAATGGTGACGAATGCGATGATTGTGTAGGAAAGCGTAGTTAATCGGAATTTTTTATAAAGAATAAGAAATACTACAATCGGAACAACTGCGGGCGTTACTTCCAAAACCCAGGAGGAATAAGCTGTGGGCTTGATGGCCGACCATGTGAAAACAATTATTACAATGATCAGAAGCACTAAGTGGACTAATTTATTCTTCATAAAACTCAGCTCCCATTTGGCGAACTCTTGTTGTAAGTATTTTACTATTTGTTAATTTTCATTCTTTAGGATGTCATTTGCAGTGCAATCATGAACGAGATCAGTTTGAGGCAGACTAAATTCATTTCATCCGGGAGGGAATTCATGACTGATTTGAAGTGCGTGTATACTTTTAATGAGGACGAGCAATTTTTAACAATCAATTTTTTGCAGGAGGGCGGAGAGACAGATAACTCCTTATGTTCCTGGAGTGCTTTCGTATTTGACGGGAATTGGAGCGACCTCATCAATACGGCGGCTTCCATTTCAGATAGGACGGCTGAAAGCGTTGAATATGCTTATGAAACACTTGGGATAAGAGGAAGACTTGCTGTATTAGCTGGACTGAGATCTCAGAGTCAATTTCATTCATGATTGAAACTTCTCTATTTCACCTGCAGGCTTTGCTTTTTGCCTCCTCCATTATCATGGTTGATGAAGTTGATTTCTTAGATAACTTTGGATTTGCTAAGGAGACTTTACAAAGCGGTAAATCATTCTATTTCTTAGCTTCAAAGGCAGCTGATGACGATTCATGCCGCTTCTTATAATTTAAAAACTTGAGGCCCTTCCGGATTTTCTGGAGGGTTTTTTTTTGATGTTAATCTCAAAAAAAGTGGTTAAGGTTCTAATGGGATAGGGTAGTGAGGAATAGGGCGATTTTATAGAAGAAAGGAAGATGAGGCTTTGTCAGGCAAAATAAACGTAAGAATCAACGGGGCCGAAGTGACGGCTAATGAAAATCAAACAATCCTTCAATACCTTTCAGGCAGCTCGGTTGAAGTTCCAAGCGTGTGCTACCATCCTAGCCTGGGACCAATCGAGACATGTGATACTTGTATAGTAGAAGTGAATGGGGAACTGGTCAGGTCATGTTCCACCAATATGAATAATGGCGATGTCATTGATACAGTTGCTCCTGAAGTAAAGAAGGCACAAACTATGGCAATGGATAAAATTCTTTTTAATCACGAACTATACTGTACGGTCTGTGACTACAATAATGGGACATGTGAGGTACATAACACAGTCAAAGAAATGAAAATAAATCACCAGAGCATCCCATTCGATCACAAACCATATGAAAAAGATAATTCGAATCCTTTTTACCGGTATGACCCTGATCAGTGTATATTGTGTGGAAGATGTGTAGAAGCGTGCCAGGACGTACAGGTTACTGAGACTCTAAGAATTGATTGGGATCGTGACCGTCCTCGTGTGATCTGGGATAATGATGTTCCAATCAATGAATCTTCCTGTGTGTCATGTGGCCATTGTTCAACGGTATGTCCATGTAATGCAATGATGGAAAAAGGGATGGAAGGAGAAGCGGGCTTCCTGACTGGAATTGCCAAAGAGACGCTCCGTCCGATGATTGAAATTACAAAAGGGGTAGAAACGGGTTACGGATCAATCCTGGCTATTTCCGATATGGAATCAGCAATGCGTGATTCAAGAATTAAGAAGACCAAAACAGTATGTACCTACTGCGGTGTAGGCTGCAGTTTTGACGTGTGGACGAAAGACCGTGAGATCCTTAAAGTGGAACCTCAAATAGATGCGCCTGCCAATGGGATTTCAACCTGTGTAAAAGGGAAGTTCGGCTGGGATTTTGTAAATAGTGAAGAACGTCTTACGAAGCCGCTGATACGTGAAGGAGACAGTTTCAGAGAAGCGGAGTGGGAGGAAGCACTTAGCCTGATCGCTAACAAATTCACCGGAATTAAGAGTGAATACGGTCCAGACTCACTTGGTTTTATCACATCTTCAAAATGTACAAATGAAGAATCATATTTAATGCAAAAGCTTGCTAGAGCTGTTATTGGAACGAACAATATCGACAATTGCTCAAGGTACTGCCAGACTCCGGCTACAGTTGGCCTGTTCAGGACTGTTGGCTATGGAGGAGATGCGGGTTCATTTAAGGATATTGCTATGTCTGATTTAGTGATTATCATTGGTTCCAATACATCTGAGGCTCATCCAGTCCTTGCGACACGAGTGAAAAGGGCACAAAAGCTGAATGGACAAAAAGTCATTGTTGCAGATCTGAGGAAGCATGAAATGGCTGATCGTGCTGACCTGTTTGTAAGACCGAAAGCAGGAACCGACTTAATCTGGCTTTCAGCTGTAACCAAGTATATCGTAGACCAGGGCTGGGCAGATGAGCAGTTTTTAAAGAGCAAAGTGAATGGTCTTTCACAGTATGTTGAGAGCCTGGAAGGATTCACCTTGGAGTATGCAGAGAAAACCACTGGCCTTTCCAAAGAAACATTAATTGATATCGCAACCCATATTCATGAAGCGAAGAGTGTTTGTGCTTTATGGGCTATGGGTGTTACACAGCATCTTGGCGGCAGTGACACCAGTACAGCAATTTCCAACTTGTTGTTGATAACAGGCAATTATGGCCGTCCCGGAACGGGAGCTTACCCTCTTCGCGGCCATAATAACGTACAGGGGGCTGGAGATTTTGGAAGCAGTCCTGATTCATTGCCAGGATATCAGAAGGTATTCGATGATACGGCACGTCAAAAATTTGAACAGGCATGGGGTGCCAAGCTTCCTGCTGAACCGGGAATCAATAATCATGACATGATAGAGGGCATGCATAACGGTACATTAAAAGCTCTTTATATAAAAGGCGAGGAAATGGGCCTTGTGGATTCAAATATCAACCATGTGCACGCAGCCTATGAAAAATTGGATTTCTTCGTAGTTCAGGATGTGTTTTTTTCCAGAACAGCACAATTTGCCGATGTAGTATTGCCTGCAAGTCCCAGCTTTGAAAAAGAAGGGACATTCACGAACACAGAACGCAGGATTCAGCGCTTATACCAGGTATTTGAACCGATGGGCGAATCAAAGCCTGATTGGGAAATCCTGTTGGAAGTTGCAAATCGTCTTGGCGCGCAGTGGACATATCAGCACCCGGCTGAGATCATGGCGGAGGCTGCCAGCCTGATGCCGATTTACGCTGGTGTTTCTTATGAACGGCTGGAAGGTTACAACAGCCTGCAATGGCCAGTAGATCGGGATGGTACCGACAGCCCTGTTCTATATTTAGACGGTTTCCCATTCCCGGATGGTAAAGCAAGGCTTCACCCGGTAAAATGGTCGATCCCTGTGCAGTATGGTGCAGAATATGATATTCATGTAAACAATGGACGTTTATTGGAACATTTCCATGAAGGGAATTTGACCTATAAGTCGAAAGGAATTACCTCGAAAACTCCTGAAACTTTCCTGGAGGTCTCTCCAGAGCTTGCTGAGGAAAGAGGATTGAAGGATGGCACACTCGTAAGATTGACATCGCCATATGGCAACGTAAAGGTCAGATGTGTAGTTACAGACAGAGTGACGGGTAAAGAGGTTTATCTGCCAATGAATGACCAGGGGGATGCGGCGATCAATCTTCTTACAAGCAGCTATGGTGACAAGGACACTGACACCCCGGCATACAAAGAGACAAAAGCGAAAATGGAAATACTGCAATATGAAGGTGATAATCCTTTACCAAGGAATAATTTCCGATACGGTAATCCTCAGCCGCAAATCGGCGTCCAGGTACAGAAGAAGTGGGCACGACCGGATTATATCTTCCCGGGTGATCTTGTGAAGAAGGGACGGACTCAGAATGGCTAAAGCAATCACAAAAATTCAGCATATCGAATTGTCAGAGGACCAAAAAAGAAAGATGGATCTCGAAGAAGTAGAGAGTGCCCTATTAGATAACAAGGATGCTATTTTACAATCACTGGATGTCATGAAACATATGCATGATCGTGGAGTTTTGGCATTGCTTAGCGGATTATTCAGCGAGGGAGACAAAGTTTTAAATGTATTGGTGAAAGCTGCTGACAAACCAGAGGCTACAAATACGTTAAAGAATCTGTTGCTAATGGTCGGCGTTCTGGGAACAATCAATGTTAAGCAGCTCGAACCGCTGCTGCTGAAATTGAATTCTGGGATTGCACGAGTGGCAGAATACAAGGATAACGATGACAAATTAGGCTATTTTGATATTGTCAGATCACTGAAGGATCCTGAGATCAACCGCGCTCTCACATTACTTTTTGAATTCCTGAAAGGGATGGGTGAGGATACGAGCGGGCTAGAGAGGACGACCCAGCTTCCGGAAGATCAGGATTTGCACCAAAGCAAGGATGGGACGCTCGAGAGGTAATTGCAAGAGTATGTGCAGGCAGCAGGCTTATTAGCTTCGCTGCCTGTTTTTTCATTGATAAGGAAAATATAAAATTTTTCAGGTGTGGATAACTCAAGC
>NZ_JBALQL010000052.1:0-10553 GCF_036964885.1 Bacillus sp. JJ1122
CAATAAAGAAACGGCTGCTATTGAGCAGCCGTTTCTTTATTGTCAGGGGTCTCTATTAGATCTGGATCAACTATTTTATATCCTTTATTCTGCAGTCCCTTCACAATGTCACCCAAGGCTGCGCTTGTCCATTCTCTGTCATGCATCAGCAGGTTTGCTCCATTTCTTAGAAGTGGAGTATTGACCATAATATCTGCTATAGCTTCCTTCGATTGGTATGCCTTTTCCCAATCATAACCGTAAGTCCAGTTCATCAGCAGCATCTTTTCTTCAGCAGCAATCTTCTTGCTGTATTCAGTATTCATCCCGAACGGTGCTCTGAAAAAGCGTGGACGCTCTCCAATCAATTCTTCTATCCTGTCATTTAAGCCAACAATTTCAACTCTTTGCTGTTCCTCTGTCAAATCCTTTAAAGATTTATGATTGTACGTATGATTCCCAATTGGAAAGCCCATTTGGTGAATCTGTTTCAGAACTTCACCTTCTTCAGGTGTATCAATAAAATGACCATTGACAAAAAAGATCGCTTTTACATTCAAATCCTTCAAAACTTTCGCCATTGCTAAAGCATTTTTATCTGGAGCATCGTCAATTGTCAGCAGGACTATTTTCTCGTTGGGATTGCTAATAGCCTGGATAGAGAAGTCGTCTCTCATTTTATACTCTGATTTCGTTGGTGGCGGATCAGGATTCGTGCTTTCATCCGCAGGCTGCTCATCAGGCTTTACCACTTCTTCGGTTTCTTGATTTTTGATTTCTTCTTTCTTTTCTTGTTTCTCAGGTGCTACGGTCTCTTTATTTTGATTTTCATCCTTTTGAGCTTCATTTGCTCCGCAGCCTCCTAATAGAACAACGGCAGCAAACATTAAAATTTTTTTCTTCAAACATTATCCCTCCTGCTGACATTACCCTGGTGTAAATTTAAACAATAACAGACATTGTAAAATGAAACGAAGCATAGATAGCAAGGCTGGCCAGGGTAATGATAAACGTCTTCTTTGTCGATCTCATTATGTAGTTGCCTATTATAATTGCTAAATAGAAAAACACTAAGAACATAATAACATTATAAATGGGATGATCATGTTTTGACAGCCATTCAATAAATGTATACCCACTCCAAATGATCAATTGCAGCAAGACCACTGTATACACCTTCACACCTTCCACCACCATTACTTAAATAATCTCTTCCCTAGCTTTCGGAAACAAAACATATGGGTTGTTTATATTATATGTCTATGTCCCAGGGATATTTTTCATTTATGTAACATTTCAATAACATCTCATTTTTTGGGAAATTGCTATGATAGAATATGGACAACTATTAACCGTATATTTTCACCGAATCCGAAAAAAAGTGAGGCAAAGAGAAATGAAAGGCTTATCTTTTGTTTTTGTCGCTTCGTTCCTTTTCCTAACGGCTTCCTGTAATCCAGTAAATGATTCTGATGATTTAATGCTGAGTGAAGGTATAAAGCAAGTAGTCTTTTTTTCAGATGAAAAGGACTATAAGCATGAAGCCTCTTATTATGATGCGATTATTGAATTAAAGAAACAATATCCAACTGAATTTGATAATATGATGGTCATAAAAGCTTCGAATGCTAAAAAATACTATGAAATATTTGAGGTGGAACAATTCCCAGCAATACTTGTTGTACATGGAGACAAGGTGATTGCCAATGTTAATGGCACTGTTACTAAGGATGAAATCATTGAACCGCTTTCAGCTGTACTCCAAAATGATTATAAATAAAAAAATCCTTTCCAGATGGAAAGGATTTTTTTATCTATTATTTTACGATATGAATTGGGTTTCCTAGAGCTACTTCTGCAGCTTCCATTGTGATTTCTCCAAGCGTTGGATGTGCGTGGATTGTCATTGCAAGATCTTCTGCAGTCATACCTGCTTCAATCGCTAGGCCAAGCTCTGCTATCATGTCTGATGCATTAGGTCCAGCGATTTGGGCACCGATTACAATACCGTCTTCTTTACGAGTAATAAGCTTCAAGAAGCCGTCTGTCTGGTTAAGTGAAAGCGCACGGCCATTAGCTGCAAATGGGAATTTAGCTGCAATGATATCCAGTCCTTCATCTTTTGCCTGCTTTTCAGAGTATCCTACAGATGCCAATTCTGGATCTGAGAATACTACAGCTGGAATAGCTAGGTAATCAATTTCAGATGGATGTCCAGCAATTGCTTCTGCTGCAATTTTACCTTCATAGGATGCTTTGTGTGCTAGTGGCGGTCCCTCAACAACGTCGCCGATTGCGTAAATGTTGCTTACATTCGTGCGGCATTGCTTGTCGATTTTAATGACACCACGGTCAGTCATTTCTATGCCAACTTGCTCAAGTCCAAGCTCATCAGTGTTTGGCTTCCTTCCTACCATGACAAATACGTAATCAGCTTCAACTTTTTGCTCTTCGCCTTTAGCTTCGTACGTTACAGTCACACCAGTATCAGTTTCCTCTACGCCTTTAGCAAGTGCCTTAGTGATAATTTCAGCACCTTTTTTCTTAAGATTGCGTTTTACAAGAGCAGACATCTGCTTCTCGAAACCGTTAAGAATTTCATCAGCGCCTTCAAGGATTGTTACTTTTGTTCCAAAGCTAGCATATGCTCCGCCAAGCTCCGTTCCGATGTATCCGCCACCGATTACTACAATGCTCTCAGGCAGTTCCTGAAGATTCAATGCGCCAGTAGAATCAAGTACACGCTTAGTATATTTGAATGCAGGAATCTCGATTGGACGAGAACCAGTTGCAATGATTGCATTTTTGAACGTATATGTCTGGGCAGAATTCTCATCCATTACACGAATCGTGTTGGCATCCACGAAATACGCTTCGCCTCTTACGATGTCGATTTTGTTGCCCTTCAATAAACCTTCAACGCCGCCAGTCAACTTCTTTACTACACCTGCTTTGAACTCCTGGACTTTAGAGAAATCAAGCGTTACGTTTTCAGCTTTAATTCCCATGTCTTCAGAGTGCTTAGCATTTTCAAATCTATGGCCTGCAGAAATAAGAGCCTTTGAAGGAATACATCCAACATTTAGGCATACGCCACCAAGAGTTGCTTTTTCTACGATTGTAACTTTTTGTCCCAGCTGGGCAGCACGAATGGCTGCCACATATCCGCCAGGACCTGCACCGACGACAAGAGTATCAGTTTCGATTGGAAAATCTCCTACTACCATTTATTACCCCTCCATTAACAATAGTTCTGGATCGTTCAATAGACGTTTGATATGGTTCAATGCATTCTGTGCCGTTGCGCCATCGATCATGCGGTGATCGAAGCTTAGAGAAAGCGCAAGTACAGGAGCAGCAACAATTTCCCCATCCTTAACTACTGGCTTTTCTGCAATGCGGCCAATTCCAAGGATTGCAACTTCCGGATGGTTGATAACCGGAGTGAACCACTGTCCGCCAGCAGAACCGATGTTAGAGATAGTGCAAGATGCACCTTTCATTTCAGTTGGAGCAAGCTTTCCATCACGAGCTTTTCCTGCAAGTTCATTAATCTCATTTGAAATTGAGAATACAGACTTACGGTCAGCATCTTTAACGACAGGAACTAGCAACCCTTTTTCTGTATCAGCAGCAATACCGATATTGTAATAGTGCTTATGAACGATTTCGCTTGTAGCATCATCTAAAGAAGTGTTCAATGCTGGGTATTCACGTAAAGCACTTGTTAATGCTTTTACCACGTAAGGAAGGAATGTAAGCTTAATTCCTTTAGCAGCAGCAACTTC
Organism: Bacillus sp. JJ1122; assembly: GCF_036964885.1. Lineage (NCBI taxonomy): Bacteria > Bacillati > Bacillota > Bacilli > Caryophanales > Bacillaceae > Bacillus > Bacillus sp. JJ1122. The sequence goes on from NZ_JBALQL010000052.1 coordinate 3,768, forward strand.
TTTGAAATTTTTGCGGTGTGCAACAAGTTTTGTAACATCTATTTCATCCATAAGTGTAACGTGAGGAGCTGTCTGCTTAGAGTTAACCATTGCTTTGGCAATCGCTTTTCTGATTCCGCTCATCTTTTCACGTGTTTCAGGGTACTCACCTTGAGGAAGTGCTTTTGCAGCTGCAGCCTTAGGTGCTTCTTCTGCTGGTGCAGCTTGTTGAGTCTGTTCTGCCTGTGGAGCAGCTGCTGCAGCAGCACCACCATTCATGAAGCTATCAATATCTTCCTTGCCAATACGGCCATTTTTGCCTGAACCGGCAACCTGGCGGATATCAACGCCTTTTTCACGAGCGTATTTACGTACAGAAGGCATAGCTACGATGCGGCGGTTAGGGTCAACTTCTGCTTGTGGTGCAGCAGCAGCGCCAGCACCTGTTTCAGCTACAGGAGCCGGAGCTTCAGCAGCTTCTTTTTTAATATCCTGTCCAGCTTCTAATGTAGATTGAACCTGAGCTTCTGTTTTTTCTTGCTTTGGTTGTTCTGCAGGTGCATCTTCCTCGTCACCTTTAAACTTAAGATCTTCATATCCAGGTGCATCGAAAGTTACTAGTACCTGTCCAACTGTAGCGACTGTTCCTTCTTCAACTAATACTTCTTCTACTGTACCAGCAACTGGTGAAGGAATTTCGACTACCGCTTTATCATTTTGCACTTCACATAGTACATCGTCTTCCTGAACTTTATCGCCAGGCTTTACGAACCACTTGACAATTTCACCTTCGTGAATGCCTTCACCGATATCAGGCAGTTTAAATTGGAATGCCAATGGAATTCACCCTCCTATTTTTGTAACCTATGATCAATTTCAACTTCTGTATTATTAGAATGTAAGGACTTTCTTAGCCGTTTCAATTACATCTTTGTAGTTAGGCAGCCATACAGTTTCTGCTTGAGAGAATGCGAATACTGTATCTGGAGCAGCAACACGCAATACTGGTGCTTCCAGGCTTAAGATTGCACGGTCATTGATTTCAGCAACAACGTGAGCCGCAATACCTGACTGTTTTTGCGCTTCCTGAACAACGATCGCTCTGCCAGTTTTTTCAACAGATGCCACAATTGTTTCAATGTCAAGAGGCATGATTGTTCTTAAGTCGATTACTTCAACAGAGTGACCTTCCTTTTCAAGCTCTTCTGCTGCCTTAAGGGATTCGTGAACCATTGCACCATAAGTAATGATGGATAGGTCTTTACCTTCTCGTTTCACATCTGCTTTTCCTAATGGAATTGTGTACTCTTCTTCAGGTACTTCCTGGCGGAATGAACGGTAAAGCTTCATGTGCTCTAGGAAAATAACCGGGTCATTGTCACGAATTGCTGAAATCAGCAACCCTTTTGCATCATATGGAGTTGATGGAATGACAATTTTAAGACCTGGCTGCTGCGCAACCATTCCTTCAAGACTGTCAGCATGCATTTCTGGCGTATGTACGCCACCGCCGAATGGCGAGCGGATAGTAACAGGTGAGTTGTAACGGCCGCCTGAACGGTAACGCATACGAGCCATTTGACCAGCAACAGAGTCCATTACTTCGAATATGAAACCAAAGAATTGGATTTCAGGAACTGGGCGGTAGCCTTGTAATGCAAGACCGATTGCAAGACCTCCGATTCCAGATTCTGCAAGTGGAGTATCGAATACGCGATCTTCACCAAATTCATTTTGAAGTCCTTCAGTAGCACGGAATACACCGCCGTTTACTCCTACATCTTCCCCAAATACAAGTACATTAGGATCGTTGCGAAGTTCTGTGCGCAACGCATCTGTAATCGCTTGAATCATTGTCATTTGAGCCATGGCTTACTTCGACTCCTTCTCTTTATATATTTCATACTGTTCTTGTAGATGATTTGGCATTTCTTCATACATGATTGAAATCAGGTCAGTAACCTTTTGCTTAGGAGTATTGTCAGCTTCTTTGATTGCTTCCTTAATATCTTCCTTAGCCTTTTCAATTGTTTCGTTTTCCATATCTTCATTCCAAAGGTTTTTATTTTCAAGGAACTTACGGAAACGAACAAGTGGATCTTTCTTTTCCCACTCGTTATCCAGGTCAGCTGTACGGTAGCGAGTTGGGTCGTCACCAGCCATTGTATGTGGGCCATAACGGTAAGTCAGAGTTTCGATCAACGTAGGTCCTTCGCCATTGATGGCACGCTTACGTGCATCAAGTGTCGCAGCGTATACTGCGAGCGGGTCCATACCATCAACCTGGATTCCTGGGATACCAGCAGCAACTGCTTTTTGAGCAATTGTCTTAGCAGCAGATTGCTTTTCAACAGGAGTTGAAATCGCAAAACGGTTATTTTGCACGAAGAAGATTGCTGGTGCTTTGAATGCACCTGCAAAGTTAATTCCTTCATAGAAATCCCCTTGAGAAGCTCCGCCGTCACCAGTGTAAGTAACAGCAACAGACTTGGCACCGCGCTTCTTCATTCCAAGAGCTACTCCGGCAGCCTGGATGTATTGTGCGCCAATGATGATTTGTGGCGAAATAACATTTACACCTTCAGGAATCTGATTTCCTTTGAAGTGGCCGCGAGAGAATAGGAAAGCTTGTGCAAGCGGCAGTCCGTGCCAGATCATTTGAGGCACATCACGATAACCAGGAAGAATGAAATCTTCCTTTTCAAGAGCGAACTGAGATGCTAGCTGGGAAGCTTCTTGTCCAGCTGTAGGTGCGTAGAAACCTAAACGTCCTTGACGGTTTAAGGAAATAGAACGCTGATCAAGAATTCTAGTGTAAACCATGCGCTTCATCAATTCTTGTAATTGCTCGTCCGAAAGCTCAGGCATTGCCGCTTCATTAACGACTTCGCCCTCTTCGTTTAAAATTTGGAACATTTCAAATTGGCTTGAAACATTCTCGAGCTGCTTCATTGCATCAAAAGTGTTGTTTTTTGTTTTAGATGCCATCAGAGCCACCTCTTCCTTTCTTACTACATAAATTTTTAATTGAATATACAGAAATAGGTTACCCAAAATCAGGATAAACTTCCCCGGGTTTCTAAATACATCTGAGCACAAAATTGTACTAAATATACTTATCAGGCTGGAGCGCATACAATGCAGGATGGAAATCTCATGATTTACAGCTATGCATAGGTTGTGAACACACCATTAGTTAGTTTTCCACAGATTAGCTATAAAAAAACTATTATTTGCCCATTTCCATGTCATTTAGACTGTATCAATGGAAATCAAAAATAAAGTAATACAATCAACTCATTCGTTTTTTAGTTTACATCACGAAAATAACTCCGTCAAATACTTAGTTTTATCTTTTTTAATTTTATACACTATCTATATGTTATTATCTATTTTCAGTAACTGTATTAATAAATATTTACTACTGTACTATAATAAATTACTTTTAATTCAAACTGTATTACACAACAATTCACCGCGTTAAACCGGTGGGGGTCAGACCCCCGCGGGTTTAACGCGGTTATGTGGTGAAATAAAAAAACCCACATTTGCATGCAGGCTAATTTGAGTCATTTCATTTATTTTTTTGTCTCGGTATTAACTTCTATTCCCGCCTTTTTATAGAAGTCCATTTTTTCTTTGTTGTAACGATCCGTTCTATCATTGAATTCCTGGTTGTTTTTCAAAACGGATTCATATACTTTGTTCACTTTATTGATTTGCTCCTCAAGCTTTTCGAAGCTCAAATCTTTATCCTTCAGCATTTCGTAAAGCTCTTTATCGTATTGCAGGCCTTGTTTATAATTTTTATATAATTCATCATGGATTTTGTATCTTTCTTTCATTGTTGCCTGTAATTCAGAAGCTTGTTTCTTTAGGGAAGGGTCCTCTATTTCTTCAGCTATATTAGATACATTCTTAAATTCCTGTTCTGACTTTTTTATGCTTTCTTTTTCCTTCTCGATATGTTCTTCTCTCTTGTCAGCTATTGTCAGCGCTTCATCCGCAAGCTTAACAATCTGGTCATATTCCTTCATCCCAAGTGATATGATTTGTTCATAAATTTCTTTTTCCTGCTTTTCTAATTCCACAAGAGGGTCTTGCTGATCTTCAAAAACCTTTTCAGTAGACACCACTTTCTCAAGCTCTTCAAACATTTTTTCCTCTGGAGTTTGCCGATCCATACATCCGGCAAGACTTAATACACCAGCCATCAAAACGATGGATAAACCTATGCTTTTTAAAATGGACAAAATAAAAACCTCCTCACAGATACCAATTTTACTATAGCGATTGCGGCGTGATTTGACAATTAATAAGGAAGTCAGTAAGCTGCCTTCAACATATTCATATAAGCTTGTCCCTTAATAAACTTTATTCATTTATTTTGAAGTTTATGCCTTAGGCGCAAGCCTATACCAAATTTCTTAAACCGCATAGGCTATAGCAATCGACCCATCAGATTTGATGGGCGAAAAACATATAAGAGGAGGGTTTCCTTTATGTACGGTTATGGTTACGGATGTGGTTATCCGGGTGTAGGTTATGGAAGAGGATTCGCTTTAATTGTCGTTTTATTCATACTCCTCATCATTGTAGGCTGCTCTTGCAGGAGATTCTAATCACTAAGAGAAGATGTGTAATAGCATCTTCTCTTTTTGAATATCTAAAGCAAACATTTTTCTAGTTAACTTTTTAATGTTCTTTTGTTAGACTTAAAAATATTACATACTATAGAAACAAGAGGTGAAGTTTATGTTGACGATGGATGATATCGTACGCGATGGACATCCTGTCCTCCGCAATGTCGCGGATGAAGTCAAATTGCCTGCTTCCCAGGAAGACAAGACAATTTTAGAAAGCATGATACAATACGTCAAAAACAGCCAAGACCCGGAAGTTGCTCAAAGACATGGACTTCGTGCCGGAATTGGACTTGCCGCACCGCAAATAAATGTCTCAAAACGGATGATAGCTGTTCATGTTAATGATGAAAAAGGAAACCTGTTCAGTTATGCTCTGTTTAATCCCAAAATCATCAGCCATTCAGTTGAACGTTCTTATCTTGCTGCAGGCGAAGGCTGCCTTTCTGTTGACGAGTCGATTCCTGGTTACGTTCCTAGATATGCTAGAGTCACTGTTAAAGGAACTGACCTTGATGGAACTGAAGTCAAACTAAGGCTAAAAGGCCTGCCTGCAATTGTTTTTCAGCATGAGATTGACCATCTTAATGGCATTATGTTTTACGATCATATCAATAAACAGGATCCTTTCAAAGAAATACCAAATGCATCTCCAATTGAAAGATAAAGCCGAATCAACTTTGATTCGGCTTTTTTTTGAGCTCTTTTCTTACATCTCCAGTTAATGAATGAAGGAATGTAAAGCAGCTCCTATCAGATTAAATTCAATTCCTTCAATCCGTGCCAGATACCATCATCATCAACATCGCGCGTAACCAGGTTGGCATGTTCCTTCAGCTCGGGCACCGCATTCCCCATGGCAACCCCAGTTCCAGCTGCTTTCAGCATTTCAAAATCATTCAAGCCATCGCCAAAAGCATAAACATTTTCAGGCTTGAACCCCAACCTTTCAATCATCTTTTTTATCCCTTCAGCTTTTGACCCTCCTGCTGGCAAAATATCAACAGAATATGGATGCCACCTGATCAAAGTGAAATCAGGATAGGATTCCCTGTAAAAATCCTCATCCCCTTCTTCACAAAATAGCAGAGTTTGATATAAATCCCTGTCCACATAAAAAGCATCATCATGACCCGGATGGGCAAACTTCAAGCCCCCAAGACTCTCTTCAATAAATGCATGGTGTTTCACAGAAGATTTCATGGTTTTGTGATTCATGAATACGACAGGATGTCCTTTTTCCTTTGCTTTAATATAGAGGTCCTCTATCTTTTGAGAACTTAATGGATTTTTATAAATTGGTTCGTTTTCAAAAACAACATACTGTCCATTGAAGCTGACAAAAGAATCAATATCAAGTTCATTTCTCAAACTCTCGAACATAAATGGCGCTCTCCCTGTTGCGATGGCAACAAAGACTCCATTCTCCTTAAGAAGTGTTATTGCCTTCTTGGTGGAAGCCGGTAAATTTTTATCATGGTCCAGCAATGTCCCATCAATGTCAAAAAATACGATTTTACTCATGTTATTCTCCTTTGCTGCATCATTCTTGAGGTATTATCCTATTATCATACAGTTTTTTGGTTGTTTAAAGCAGTCTAGCAAATTTCTAAGTGCATTGTACATAAAAAAGAAAATCTCAACTATGGCAATTCAATGACAATTTATGACATTCCATCATTACCCATGAAAAAATTTTCTATTTCATCATATAATATAAACAAAAAGGTAGGAATTTTAAAAATAATCTTTGCTAAACTTTCCCTTGTTTACTTTACTTTGGACAAGGATAGTTTAAAATAAGAACTAAGGAGATGATCCACTATGTTAAAGAAGCTAAGAAAGAAGCTCTTAAAACAGTGGAAAGATTTGCTTCGTAAAAAAACTATCGCATAAACTTTTGAGCCCTTCAAACTTGCGAAGGGCTCCTTCCTTATTGTAAATTGGTTAATAGCTAAAAAAAAGGATAACACCTAGCAAGTTTATAATTTGATGTACAATTACAATGTAAAAATTGTCAATTTTTTATAAATGGCTTTTTCGTACAGATTGCTGTTTGTCATTTTAATGACCCTTCCCCCTCATTTTATTTGGGTCTTAAACGGAGAGTCTAATATGGTGCAAATGCTGCAATCCATACAAAAAAAAAAGCCCTATAAAATAG
>NZ_JBALQL010000053.1:0-1362 GCF_036964885.1 Bacillus sp. JJ1122
TGAACTGTGCCCCCTTTTACGGACAGTTTAAAAAAAGTGCCTAGGCTGCCATTAAGTGACTCCGGTATTGTACCGGGGTCATTTTATTTAAACCCCACTGATAACGGTGGTGGTTATACTCCTCAATTACTCGGTAAACTTCTTTTCTGACTTCTCTAACATTCTTACATGATCTATATTCCGCCAAATCTTTAAAGTGCCCAAAGAAGCTTTCCATTGGTGCATTGTCCCAACAGTTACCCTTACGGGACATAGATTGTGTTAATCCAAGTGATTTCACTTTGTATTGGAATTTGGGATGAGTATAGTGAAACCCTTGATCTGAATGCAGTATGGCTTCTGGATGGAATTGATCACCAACTGCCAACTTTAGCTTCTTAAGAGTTTTATAAACGATATCCATTTCTAAGGAAGTGGATAGATGATATGCCACAATCTCCTTCGTAGCCACGTCCTTTACGCATGATAAATAAGCTTTCTGTCCCTTTCCATAATAGAGGTAAGTGATGTCAGTAAGGAGGACTTTTCCTGGTTCATTTTGATTGAATTTACGATTAAGAAGGTTAGGACAGGTGGAATGTTCCTTCGTTGCCTTAGCCATCTTTCGATAGGGATTAGCTCTTCTAATCTTCGTAATAAGGTCATATTTAGCCATTAGCCGTCTAATTTTCTTATGATTCATGACAGTTGAATGGTCATTCTCCATGAACATTTTAATTTGAAGAGCACCAGCTTTTCCGTCTTTTTTATCAAAAACTACTTTGATTAAAACAATATCTGCTTCATCTTGTTCATCACGTTTCGCACGCTTAGAGGCAGCTCTCAACCAATCATAATAACCACTCCTGCTTACTCCTGCCAGTTCACATAGATAGGAAACAGCCCGCTTTAACCTGTGTTTTTGGATCGTTCTGTCAATAAGATAAAACTTTTCGGATTCCATTAATATCGTTTCTTCTTCAACGCCTGCCTTTCTAGCTCTTCCAGCTTTTTTAAGAAATCATTTTCTGCTTCCAGAAATTTAATTTTCGCTTCTGCTTTCTTTAATTGTTCTTCAAGAGATAGGGACCTTGAAGACGGGCGACCAGTGCTTCCTTTACCTCTGCGTTCCGTAAGGAAACCATCCTCTCCGTAACGCTCAAAAGTTTCTCTCCAGCGTCGGAGGCACTGTTTAGGCTGTTCCTTCCCAATCATTTCGATATCAAAACCATGCTCAATGAAGATTTGAGAGGGGATTTTACCTTGCTTATATTGTTTAACTGCCTTGATTTTAAATTTAGGGCTGTAGGAAATTGAGCGATCGGATGCACTTGTAACATTTGGATTCTTTTTCAGTTCTTTAATTTGAGATTCATTATAAAG
>NZ_JBALQL010000054.1:0-15094 GCF_036964885.1 Bacillus sp. JJ1122
TAAAGTTAAAACGTTGGCTCATGTTCTTTCTATATAATAGAAGAAACACGATCATTTATTGTTTGTTGACGCTTGTTTGTTTAGTTTTCAAAGAACAAGTTAGTTAGCTTGTCGCCTAGAAGCGACTTTATTAATATATCATGTCGATTTGTTATTGTCAACAACGTTTTTTGTTTTTTTCATTTGTTAAAAACGAAATTGCTTATCAAATCTTGTTGCTCTCTCAAGCGAGATTAAATATACCATGGATAAAATATGTTTGCAATATAATTTTTAAAGAAATTTTAAGACTTAATTTTTTTTAAAAAACTTACCCTACTTTCTTCTTATTAAATGTTTTTTTAATAATTTTCTTTCCCTGTTCATATAATGGCTTGGACAAACTATATGACGAGGTGATTTTGCATGCTTCAATCATTCGCACTGTATATATCATTATTCATGGCAATATTCCTGTTTTCTATTTCTTATATTGAGGCCATTAAAATTGCTAATGCCGAAGGAAAGGTTTGTGGCGGTACCTTTATTTTCAGCACATTATGCGCCTTTTTATTTTCCCGGTTCACATATTTGTTTATATAATACTACTTTCGATATTATGTAATTTCCCTTTACCGATTGCTCTAAAAGTACTCTTACCTGCAAAGTGTAGTCAAAAAAACCCCCTTACTCGAGGGGGTTTTTCTTATATAATTACTTCTCACTATTTAATTTGCGAATCACTTTTTGTTGTAATGCTTCCAAGTCATCCCACACATAAGCCAATTCTACAACTTCCTTACCTGCAATTTTATCTGTTTCTTCGCCTGCTTTTACTGCCAGAAGACTTTCATAGAAATTACGGCTTTTGTTTTCTTCAAGGACCCATACAAGCATTGATGTATAATTTTGTTCCAGTAATTCATTTACTCCTGCCTGAAGTAGTTTCAATCCCAGTTTCTCTCTCTGATACTTTTTAAGAATGTAGATCGCGTATAACTCTCCATCTGCATTGTATTTTTCTGTGCGTATTTTTCCATAGGAAGCAAATCCGACTATTTTATTTTCTGTATTTAACGCGACAAATACAGGTGAAAGCTGGGAGTTCTGAGACAAACTCTTCTCCCACAGCCCCATTCGATCTTCAATTTTTAACGAATCCAAATACTCCTGACTAATGATGCCAGTGTATGTTTCTTTCCAGCTTTCAATATGTACCCGGGCTATGTCCGGGGCGTCTCCTACTTCCGCTCTCCGTATATGCATACACATCTCCCCTAACTTGAAATCGAATTGATCTCTGCTCTTTTTTTCAGCTTCATTTTCCTTTCATCAACTAAAAATAATGTTATTCCTGCAATAACAACTAATCCACCTGCTATTTGAGTCAAAATAACGTTTTCTCCAAGCAGGTAATAAGCGAGTATGGTCGCTCCTACTGGTTCAAAAAGAATTGCCATTGAGATAATTGATGCACTCAGCCATTTTATTGACCAGTTGAATAGCGTATGTCCGAGTAAGGTTGGAATTAAAGCGAGAAGGATGAAATAGACCCAATCACTTTTAGGATAAGGATAAAAGGTTTCTCCAGCTGCAATTACGTAAAAGAACAATGTAATTGAACTAATGCTATAAACAATAAATGTGTATGTTATAAGGGACATTCTTTTTCGCACTGTTTGCCCGAATAGCAGATAAACTGTTACCAGCGCACAGGCTGCTATTGCCAGGAAGTCCCCGAGCAGGGCACTTCCGCTTATTTTGAAATCACCCCAGCTGATAATCACACTTCCGCCAATGGCAATAAACCCGCTTAGAATGGCTTTTGCAGATAATTTTTCTTTGAAGAAAACATATGCTCCCGCAAATGCAAATAAAGGCTGCAGGGTTACCAACACGGTTGAACTGGCTACAGAGGTGTAGTTCAAAGATTCGAACCATAGAATAAAATGAAAAGCCAGGAAGACTCCGGATATCCCAGTAAATACCCAATCCCGTTTCGTAATAAGACGGAGTTCTGAAACATATTTTAAAAGAAATACCGGAAGCATAAATAAGACTGAAAAAAGCAATCGGTAAAAGGCTATGACTCCCGAAGGGGCAGAAGATACTTTTACTAAAATAGCTGATGTCGACACTGCAACAACACCTATCGCAACTGCTAAGTATGGATTAACTTTTGGTGATTCCATTTCGATTCTCCTTTAATCAGAAACAATATTTAATTAATATGTATTCTACAATGAATCTCATCTTTTTTCTTAGAAAATCAAGAAATAATCTGAAATGAGTTTATTTATTTTCAAATAGGGAAAGAAAATACAACTTATCAGGGCAGGAGATTTCACATGTTATATTCTATGGATATGGGAATTTTAATTAAGTTAGGAATATCAGCTTTTTTGGGCCTTGTTATTGGGCTTGAAAGGGAAATAAAGAGAAAACCAGTTGGGCTTAAAACTAGCTTGGTCATATCAATTGTCAGCTGCTTATTAACAATTGTGTCTAGAGAATCAGCATACATGTTCCCTGGTGATGAAGATGTAAATATTACAATGGATCCACTCCGTCTGGCAGCACAAATTGTATCAGGAATTGGTTTTCTTGGTGCGGGTGTTATTTTAAGAAGAGGGAATGATACGATTTCGGGTCTCACAACCGCGGCAATGATTTGGGGAGCGGCGGGAATCGGCATCACAGTCGGTGCAGGATTTTATTTAGAAGCGATTGCCGGTGTAACTTTATTGATTGTGAGCGTCGAGTTCATCCCATTTCTTATGACCTTCATAGGACCTAGACAATTAAGAGAAAAAGAGATTCGCTTACAATTTAATGTGAACGGCCGAGAAAGCATAGCAGAGATTATAACTCAGATTAAATCAGAAAAAATCGCCTTGAAAAATGTACGAATTAAAGATTTAGCAGAAGGGAATCAGCTTGTTCAATTAATAGTGACGGTCGACTTCCGCAGAAAAACCACAGATGTTTATGAAGTTGTTTCCTTAATAGACGGAATAAATCGGGTTGAAATTGAAAGTTTGTAGTGAAAAGCCGATGTAGAGCGGCTTTTTTCTGTGTTATTAAGTAAGTTTTTCTTGCAAGTCTGCAAAGTTGGAGATATAATTCTTCTTGTACCTTATCTGATTAGATACGGGGGATTAGCTCAGCTGGGAGAGCGCAACGCTGGCAGCGTTGAGGTCAGGGGTTCGAGCCCCCTATTCTCCATCATTACTTTTCACTGAAGAAGGCTTGATATATCAAGCTTTCTTCTTTTTTTATTTTCTCATTATTTACAAATGTAAGTAATTTAAAAAGCGTATTGGTCATAATATGGTCATACACAACGCTATTTGATAAGTTGATCTAACTTACGGACAACCTCTTCCTGCATTGTAGGAAGAACATGTGAGTAAGTATCAAGTGTTACTTTAATGTTACTATGGCCCAATCGTTCAGATATTACCTTTACATTAACTCCTTGACTAAGAAGTAACGTAGCATGTGTATGCCGTAAATCATGAAATCGAATATCAGGTAAACCTGCTAATTTAATTAGCTTTTTAAAAGTTCTTCGAACATTAGCAGGGTTTAGTGGCGTACCATGCTGGCAACAGGCAACTAAATCATAATCTTGGTAAATTGAACCCATGCTGAGCTTTATCTTTGCAATACTATTCCTAGTTTTTTTCAATATATTAAGCGTCTGGTAAGATAGGTTAATAGTACGTAAACTGGACTGAGTTTTTGCTCCACTAATAAAAGTTTTCCCATCATGGCTTAAGGTCTGTTTTATTCTGAGTAAACCTTTTTCAAGATCGATATCCTGCCAGCGCAGTCCTAGTATTTCTCCTTGACGCATTCCGGTCATCAAAGCAAGGAAGAATACAATGAATAGCGGGTCATCTTTTCCAGTTCGAAAAAATTGATTAACCTCATCTTCATTCCATACAATCATTTCTTTTTTATTTCGCTTTGGTAATTTAACTTTTGTTGCTGGATTCTTATTAATAAATTCAAAATCGAGTGCATATTCTAAAGAATTCCTGACAATTTCTATTGCCTTTTTAACGGTTGCACTACTAAGTCCTTCATCATTTAAACTATTTACAAAAAATTGGACTTGCATGGTATTTATTTTTGACAAAGAAATGTTACCGAGTGCAGGAATTATTCTACTGTAAATATATTGTTTATACACTTTTGCTGTTTGAATTCCAATACTACTTTGTTTGACGGAGTACCATTGTTCTAAAAAGTCTTTGTATAATGTGTTAGAAGGTTCTAAATATGTGCCTTTATTAACGGAATTAATAGTCTCTGCTAAAGCTATCTGTGCTTCCTTCTTTGTTTTAAACCCCCTCTTTTTCTTTTGTTTACGTTTTCCCTGCAGGTCCTTTTCGAGATAAAAAACATAGTACCAGCTATTGCCTTCTTTTTTTACTGATCCTTTCATCATACTCTCTCCTTTTTATAAAAAAGAGCTAATGCCTCTAATAAAATGAGGGTTTAGCTCTTTTTTCTGTTTATGGAGAGTGCTTTAATAAGCACATCTCAAATTCCTGAGATGTGATAGATTCGCCATCCCAAACATACAATATTTTACAATAAATAACAATCTTTATCCCTAAACTTATTAATTACTTCGTTCCTTCCAGCCAGCGAACAAAAACATCTTTAAAAATTTTTATCCTCCTGCCCACTCTGATTGTATGAAATTCATTTGATGAAACGAGCTCGTAAGCTTGTCTTCTGCCAATACCTAAAATTTTCTGTACATCTTCAACGTTTAAAACATCTGGATATTTGTTTAAGCTATCCATTTAAGCTCCCCCCTTATATCTATTTAATTTTTAATTTTTTTCTATAATCAGCTGTAAATAAATCAATAAATTTAGTATTATTGTACAGACGACTAAAGACTCGATCACCAACTGCAAATGGTAAGTCCTTGTCCGTCAGATTGCTGGTGTAAATGGTCGGTTTCCCAATCCGACTATTTACTATTTCAAAAAGCTTTGATTTTCTCCAGTCATCACTCCCCCCAGCCGATTCAGTTCCAACATCATCAAGAATAAACAAGTCCAACTTACTAATATCCTGCATAATTCCTTCCTCAGTCTTCACAGAATTAGAAGAATAGGTTCCCTTTATTTTATTTAGTAGCTTCCCAGTTGTAATAAATCCTATGGTTTTGCCTTTGCTTTGCAAGTTCCTGGCTATTGCTACACACAAATGTGATTTTCCAGTGCCAGGGTTACCCATAATTAATAAATTGAATAAATCGCCCTTAAGATAAGCATTTACATAATCAATAGAGCTAAGCTTTGCCTTAGACGTAACTGCATCGGTTTTCTCATAGTTTTGGAAGCCTGCATTTTTTAAATCTTCGGGAAGCATAAAATACTCAACCATAAGCCGTTTACTAATCTCTAACTTTTGCTCTCTTAAACTGTTCTCTTGGTAGTAATAGAAGGCTTGTCGATCCCTACAGTTCCTACATCCTATTACCTCATTTGCCTGAATCCACTCCTCAGAACCTGCTACCTTATAGAACATCGCACCTCCAAAGGGCTTGTTGCAATAAGGGCAAGTCAAACCCTCTCTGAATTCTGTTTGAATCCCTTGCTGCTCCGATAATTCAGGGCGTAATTTTTTTATAGCGTCGTTACAGCAGTCTTGTAATGTAAGAAATTTTCTTGGTTTATCCATACTACACCTCGTTTAAATTAATTCAGCACTTTTTTCTTCAAGAAGTTTTAGCTCCTCTTCCGTCAGGTCAAGGGGTTTCTCCCAATGCGACGGCCGGACTAAGCTAAGGTTATGACTACTTCCCCTTTGATTTAACAGCGATTTGCTCGTCTCATCGTACTTGGTATTGTAATCTTGAACTGCAGATAAAGTATAAAGTCCTAATCCATGTATTCTTTTTAAAATTGATTGAATATATCTTGGCGGATCAATTGGTGAATTCTTTTTCGCTCGCCCTAGAACTTCACAAATAATTGCTTCTGGATGATTAAACTGGCTGTCTACAATCCACTCCGTTATTTGCTTTCTAAATGTCACTGTTGGAAATGTACCAAATAATCGTTCATACTCCTTAAAAGGATTGGGTATGTTGAATCCATTCGGATCTGTTTCTTTATGGTTTTCTTTATTTTTTTCTTCTTTGTCTATTTCACCAAGGAATGACTTGTCGATTTTACCAGTAGCATCTTTGACACTTTCACCATTGTCTATGTTACCAACGGATGTTTTGCCAATAGCCTGTTTATAAACCCACTCATCATGGTTTTTATTAAATGAAATTTTTCTAATGCTGCCGGGCTGTATTGATTGGACAATCACCCTACGGTTTTCTAGGCTTTTTAACTCCCTCTGGATTTGTCTCTGGTCACATCCAGTTGCCTTTTGAAGGAAGCTCAGTGACATTGTATGTTCCTTACGATTAAATCCATAAGTATAGCGCCACACAATAAACAAAATCCGATATTGTGTACCACTCAGCCTGATTTTGGCCATTTTTTCCAACGTTTCATTTGCCACTCTCGTATAACCGTGTTCAAGTTGTACATTAGCCAAAAAACTTCACCTACTTAGGAAGAGCCTTTCGTTTAGGCTCTTGTTTTTCGCTTTTTGTCAGAATTCTTTTTCCGCATGCTTCAATCCAGGTACTTAATTTTTCTCTGTCTACTCTTACTTGCCTGCCCATATAGACAACTGGAAGGATTCCATCACGAGCAATCGAATATGCTCTATCTAGAGAAATTCCTAATATTACTGCTACCTCTTGCATTTTTAACAGCTTCAATTTTTCACTCTCCTTTCAACTGGGTACAGCCTAAGACTACAAGGTTATATGAAATACAAGAAGACCCTTAGATAAAATACTCTAAGGGTCTTCACAAATAATTAATTAAATGTTATAATCGCTCTCTTTTTTTCTGTTTTCTTTTTTTAACCCAATTGATTTGTATATCTTATTAACTGCTCTCTCTACAGCTTTTGGTTCTTTATCATATTCATGTGCAATTTCATCATAACTCCAGCCCTCTATATGGAAATGAACAAACCAGATATAGTGCCCTTCATTTCTTTTTTCCTCAGAATGTACAAAACCGTGAGTTTCAAAAAAATTCGTTGTTTCAATAATATGGTTTGAAAGCATTCCGTTAACCATTTGTAAGTAATTCTTTTGTGTTATTAAAGCTGGATTAAATGCAGGAATTTTCATTTCTCCTCCAGGAGCAATCTGCTCCATCAATTTTATTGCCTTGCCTCTTGAAGGATCGTATAAGAAAAATTCATACGTAGACTTTTCATTTTCATACCAACTTCTAAATGTTTCAAGTAATACTGTAATCACCCAATCTTCGTTGATATACCACTTTGCAGCCCATTTCTTAAATTCCTTTTCAATTTTTACGATCGCTTTCCATTCTTCAACTGAAAATTCAAGAAACTTGTTTCTTTCCTTTCCGAGAGAATCACATATCGCTTCAAATTTACTATATATCTCTTTAGTTTCATCCAGTACTTCCGGTAGTACTTCTTTAATGGCTCGTATAAAAAACAGCTGATTACCGGTTTGCTTTAAATTAATGTCAACCATCTGGCCGCCTATGCCTATATAGAATTTATTGTTATCCATGATCACTTTCCTCTAATAAAAATTATTTCTTTCTAAAAAATAATAGCAGGTTATCACAAATAACTTAAGGAGATTCTTAATTGATTTGTAAGTAATAAAGGAATTGTTCGGAACTCATCGCCTATCTGAAAGATTCCTTTTCAACTAAATACCTATTTACCTCCGAAAATCTTCACCGTTAGATACTATTTTAGTAATATTTAAATCTTGTGTAGTAGGGGCTGATGCTGTTAACACTTTCCGAAAATATAAAAAAACCCCTACCGTTTTTTACAACGCAGGAGTCAAAAGGTCTTTTCTGACTATGTAAACAGTTTTATTAACTTGTCTTACACGTTCTTTCTTAAGAACAGCCAAAATCTTTGCGGGAATCTGACGCTATCATCGCAAAATCATCGGAAGCCCACGCATAAGTAAGAACGTTAGCGGGACTCCTTGAGAATCGAATCCACCTGACCTGGCACGAGGTCACAAGCGAGTTTGAAGTTTGCTGACATCTGTTTTTCTAATACCTGGAGTGTTAACAAGTATTGATAAATCAAGGTTCATTGCGTTCTGGGGTTTCCCTGTGATTTCTAATTTTAATAATTTGGGCACCAAGCGTGGCACCAAATAACATAAATAATTTATGGAAATTCTCCATTATGGAGGGATGTAACCAAGGAAGTAAGAGGATTGTTCAGAAAGCCGAATATCCTTGCATTCAAAAAAGCTTTTTCACCATCCTCTACTTTTTCTTTCACTAATTTATAGCTTCCTCTTCCAGTTCTACATCCACTGGCTCCTCCTCCCGGGCGAAATAGAAAGGTGAGCCCTGCAACCAGCGGGAATCGACCTTCCGACCTATAAGCCTGGTGATATAGTTTTTTTCTTGTTCTGTGAGACCATCCGGATATCCCCTCACTTCACCGTCCGCGATTTCAAGGAACTCCTGTTCATACATCACATCGCAGCCAAACAGGCAGAGGGGCATTACGATGTGGGGGTCTGTCCGTTCAATTTCGGTACAAAGGGACCGCTTTTTTTTATGGGCACAAACGAGGGAACGCACATGATACGTTTTTCCACAAATAGCACAACTCTCAGTTTCTTTCCCCTTGAACAGCCAATCCCTTAAAATTTTTTGCTCTTTCCGCTTCTTAACCTCTCCATCATAGTCCGTGCCAGAGAGATCGTTTAACAGGCCACTTATGTGGTCGTATGAATCGCTTGTAACATTCTCCAAGAGGGAAAAACGGTATCTTCTTAAGCCTCTCGAATGGTCGATATGCAAGATGGGAGAGTGGAACACACTCTTTACAACATTGGCGTCCAAGTGCCCCAGTTCCATCAGGTACGAATGGAGGAGGGTATAGGAGGCCTTAGTTTCGCCACTTTCAATAAAAAAACGCTGAATGTCCTTCTCAATTTCGGTAAGTTCCCCCTTCTCCACAAGCAGTGATACCATATCACCTTCCATTTTTGTGTAACGGGAATCTTTCAGGTAATCGAAAATGAGCTCGATGCTCGGAGCATTATAATCATTTGTACGCCTGGTGATGCACCTGCTTAGAACAGCCGAAAGGGTGGGCAGGGCGACCTTGTCAGCTACCATAGACGTTTTAGAAAGGGTGTTGAACAAAATATTTTCCCTGTTTTCAAACAGGTACCACAAGCCACCCTCCCGCTCCTTGAACCAGCACATAGGGTATTGGGTAAGGAGCTCTTGAAAAAAAGGAAGATGTCGTGTGTCGAACCCTTCTTTCTCAAACACCTCGCCCAACTCACAGATCCCGTTTCTACTTGGGATGCTTTTCAGGCGAGAGAACATCCCCAGCTTCTCCTCAATGGCTTCCCTCTTAGCGAGTAGCAGCGCCGATTCACCTACCGCTCGTCCTGCGGCTGCCAATTCGGTGGTATATAATCCGTAATCTTCGCCTATACCAAATGCTCGGAGAAGGTGCATGAAGCCCTGGACGTAAAGGACGGTTTCCGAAAGCCCCTCAACTACCATACGATCGTGAAAGTCCTTCCACCAAAAGATAGTATTCCTTTCTAAAAGAGCCTGAATGCGATAGAGTCCGTCCTTGTCCTCCTCCCTCATTTTCTCTATAAAGTTATTTTCCACAATCTGTCGTACGCGTTCATGCGATACCCCGAACTCCCGTGCCACAGAACGGTGGGTCGGTGCCGCTTGTGTTCCGAGTCCAAAAAACGACTGGACAATGAGAGTATCCCTTTCCAATGCCCGTCCACGGGGGTTCCGTTTTCGATAGAACTCTTTAAATGCTTCTTTTGTAAACATGTAGAGATTCCCCTTATTCTTATCCGTTATTCCAATGTTTTATCTATTAAATAGTTCCAGTTCACCAAGCGGTTTTGTTTTAAGTATTTCCTCCACATCACGGTAAGTTAAATTCTCCGTTGCCAACATGTAGCTGATATGTTCCTTGTGAAAGAGGTTCGGTTCCTGATCCTTCGCCAAAACTGAACGGATTCCCCTTAAAAGACTGGTTGCTTTCAATGCTAGCTCTCTAATATTAGCTGCATGCATATGGAATAGTCCCCTTGATTGTGGTAATGCGTCTTTTCTTATAGTGCTTTTATGGCTTATCATGAAAGTATTCACTATTGCCTCTTCCGGAAGAGAAAAGTGTTCACGTATCCATTTCTTATGACCTTCTGTTTGTCTACATGAGTCGCTATATACAGGGTCTTCCGGGGCTTCTTCTGTCTTAGCTTCAAACCCAAAAAATTTATCCCTAATAACCCAAACCCCATCTGGGGCACTATCTCCTTTTGGAATGATGGCCTCAAAACCTAATATTCTTCCAAGATGCTCCAATCCTTGTCCGAATTTTTTCGCATCATCATTGTTTATCAAGTCCAAAAGTTTCTTCATATCTTTTTCAAACATAATCCCGGATAAGCCTAAATCATTTAATACCATCTCTATATTATCTGTTTGGGTAGCGAGATATGGGTCAATTCGCGGTACATCCTTATCTACAGGAACTGAATGAATCAGATCAGCAAGCCATGATATGCCATTTGACACTCTTAAAGCGGATGAATAATATTCCCTGTCTAAATTTGAATCAATAGGAATAATTCCCTTTGCCAAGTAAGCCGCATTTCCCGCATTGTAAAACCACCAAGCACGATACCCGTCGAGTTCTTTGCCACCACTCAACTTTTCCATTATTGATTTTGCTTTTTCAAGAGCTCTATCAAGTTCCATTTTCCATAATGCATACATATAATCAATTTCATTTTCGACACTAAGGGTAAGTTTTTGGACCTCAGATTTTGTTCTCTTATCATACTCTTCACGAATTTCTGTTATAGCATCATTAATAGCGGCAAAGTATTCTTTATCTGTTATAAAGTCATTCATGAAGCCAACCATCTCGTCAACCGATTCAATTCTTTCCGAGTTACCAAGCCCAAATTCAATTTCCGCTTGGATTTCGGGATGAAATCCAATTAAATTCTCACGCCTCGCACAAAACTGTAATAAATTCGGGTCCAACATGAGTACATTTGCAAAGTCATCGTTTGACCGTGTGCACCTACCTAATGCCTGCGTTATTCTAGTTTTAACTAACTCACTAAGTACAGCGTTCGCGTTTAACCTATTCCATAAAAAGCCTTCTTGTAAGTTAGTAGCCTTTGGCATTCCAAACACAATTTGCAATCGACAGATGTCACCGGATAAATCTATCCCATCATATCGATTTGTAAGTACAAGCACCACTTTTTTTTGCGATGAAAAGGGATCTAAACTGTCTTCTATGTCAGAAGACTGCAAAACCACATACTCAGGCATTTCAGATACCATTTTTGAAATAAAAAACTGAGCAGTACGATTATCAGGACATAGCACTAAAGCCCTTCCCTGATTACCAATCGCACCAAATGCAACTTTTAAAGCATCTTCAGGATTAAAGATTCGATTTGGAAAAAGAATTAACCTTCTCCCGTTACTATACTTATCCCATCCTTTTGGGATTGGTATCTTGCTTATTTTCCTTATTCCTGTAATCCTTTCAAGTTCCCCACCTTCTCCTAAGGTTGCCGACATATAAATTCTCTGTTTTGCGCTACTAAATGCTGAGTGTGTTTTCGTTGGTGGGATTAACGGCCTTATATTAATTTCTCCCCAGGAGAAGAACATTTGACATGCTTCTAGGTTTTCATTTATTTTTGACCATGGATGCTTTGCGTTACCACATTCGTTGATATTTGTTTCAAACAATTCTATTAATTGTGGCAGTTTTTCAAGATACTTTGGATAAGGGATTAGGTCGTAAATCGGCTTATTATATTCGTTATCGGCACTCATGATTCTTGTATAGTTGTAATCTGATATATCATCCTTAAATAACTCAATAAGGCTCTCGAAAACTTCTTTGTTTTCCTTCCTTTTTATTTCGACCGTCCAAAGGGAGGAGATATAATTTTCAGCAGAATGTGCATCATCCAACAGTATGGTATTCGCATCATCCATCCTGAAAGGGTTAGTATTAAAAATGGCGCTGTATGTTGTAATTCCAATAGATTTACTCGTTACATAATTTCCGTATTCTTGCTCAGGATATTTATTCTGTGGTCCTATAAGCAGGCTAGCGGGGAGACCATATTCTTTTGCTTTCGTATAAACCTGTTTTGCCAACTGTTTAGTCGGACATAAATAGAGAACCCTCTCTTGAAGGCACCTTCTCCTATACTCTCCTATTAATAAACCAATTAGCGTTTTACCTGTACCCGTTGGCAGCTCAATAGCGACATCTGAACTCGTTTTAAATTTATTATAATATTCTCGTAATATATCAGCTTGTTGGGACCATAATCCTTTAATGTTTGGTATTTGTAACTCTCTAAATATCGATTCAGGATCTTTTTCTACTATCTTAGCCACTTTTGGCTTAACAAAATTGAATTTCTTTCTCTCCATAAAATCGCCCCCTCTTACAATTATTTATTAATTGTGACATATATATTTTATTCTAAGGTAAGGAAAATTTGTAGAATTTTGGAATAATTTTTATAATTTCTTTCTATTGCAGTATTGGTTTTTCTACTTTTGAATTGTCCAACCATAATTGCTTATTAGAGGACCCTGTCCTGTCCTTGCCTGAAAGTAGTCGCTCGTTAATTTATTAGTACCCGGTCTCCAATTCCCACAATATTTAGCCTGCCTTTCTGCCCTCTTTTTATAATAGAACGAACGTTCTTGTTTATACTTAGAATATCAGTCTTGATTGGCTGAAATTTCTAATTTCCTTTAAACTTCGGCATGTTCTTATTACACATAAGCACCCGTTTGTTTAAGTGAAACTATACAAAAAGTTAAAATCCACCTAATGAAGTATTCAATAAAAAGGGAAAATTCAAATGAGTACAATTCAGTGTGTTCTCTTTTTATATATACAATATATAGAAAATATTGGTACAATTACAGTAAAAAGGAAAGGGGGAAATGTTCATGGAAAGTGTAGGATTTATTATTCTTCTTATCTCTGTGGTTACCTTTTGGGTATTTTTATTCAAGGGGGTAAAGGCAACAATCAAAAAGACAGGCCAGTCGAAAACTAACTTCAAGAAAGTTGGTTATTCAATCGGAGCGTCTTTTATAGCATTAATTATCATCGGAGCTACAGCTGATGATACCGAAACAGCTTCCAATGATGTGAAAGATGCTCAAAGTGAAGAAGTGAAGAAAGAGGAAAATCCAAAGGAAACTCCTGAACAAAAGGCTGAAAGAGAAGCAAAGGAGGAAGCCGAGAAGAAAGCTAAAGCGGAAGCGAAAGCCAAGGCTGAAGCTGAAGAAAAAGCCAAGAAGGAAGCTGAGAAGAAAGCTAAAGCAGAAGCTGAAGCGAAGGCCAAAGCTGAAGCTGAAGCAAAGGCCAAAGCTGAAGCAGCTGCCAAGAAAGCCAATGCCCAATCGATTGAATATGCCCGCTTAGAGAAAAATCCAGATCGTTACAAAGGAGAGTATGTGAAATATTCTGGCCAAATCCTTCAAATACAGGAAGAAGACAACGCTTCATATATTCGTCTTGCTGTAACGCAGGATGAATGGGGTTATAACACGGATGATGTCGTATGGGTCGAGTATAATGGTTTAACAGACTTCATTGAAGAAGATATAGTGACCGTTTATGGTGAAATTACCGGTTCCTTCAGTTATACGTCACAGGCTGGCTGGGAAATCACACTCCCTGCTGTCATTGCTGATACAGTCGAATAGGTGAGCACGTATGAAATTTCATCATACTCTAATCAAACCTAAACAGTATGTATTTTTTAGGGCAGAAGAATCCCCAAGAATTTCATTTATATAATAAATGTCCTGGGTTTAAGTATCATAGAAATTTAATCCCCTACCACATGGGAATGTATTTTGGAGATAATTTATATTTATTACTGGACTTAACTCCTCCCCTCCTTTCTAGTATATAGCTAGTGAGGAGGGGATTTTTTTATGCAATCTTTACTGGTTGCAATTAAGAAAGATGTATTTGAGCAGGAAGCTGTAGTAGATGAATCCCTGCTGCAAGAGTACGTTGAGCGCAGTGAGCGCAAAAAACAGGCTAAAATGAGGCTCTCTTGATTGACAGCCAGTTCTTCCAACACATGAATATTTATTTTATTAATTTAATTAGGTACTTTTCATAAATATCAATTTCATCAATATTAAGGTCGCCTAATCTAATGGTATATTCGCCTTCTCTAGATTCGAGTTCCTCACCAAGCCAACAGGGAAATGTTGTGGAAATTGAACAATGGGAAAAGGGAAATGAATTAAGTCACCCATTCATAGTGAAATTTACTGTGCTGCCAAATGGTGAAAATAAGCAACTAGGTATTAATACTATTACTTGGTGTAACACCATCCCATTTATACCAGGAATTTGAAAAAGGATATAGCTGCTGTGAAGGTGGAGTTGTTAAACTATAAACACCGTGAGCTAAACGCTAAACGCTATACGTTAGCCGTCTTATTAAAAAGCCCATCTCAGATGAGAGGGGCTTATTTTTATTAGCTATGTTATTAGTCTAAGGTACCCGATAGTTGAAGAAGAATAATCAAACACTCTTCTAAATTTCATCAAGTTTTTTAAAAAAATCATAAATAACTTTTAATCCGTATTGACGTTGGTTACTTTCTAATTTTGTAAATAAAATTTCTTCTAAGTCATTATCTATTTTTAATTATAGCCCACCAATGTTAAGTATATCAGGTTCTGGTGTGATTACTCTTGATAGTCGTCCCTGAAATTCTTGTAAATCAAAATCTCCATTTTCAAATCGTTTACATATAGGCTTTATTTATTACCGGAACGTAGGATTATGAACTCGGCGGTTAATAAATAAATAGATAAATAGATAAAAGCAACCAAATTGGTTGCTTTTATTATTTTTTGATACATACATTTAAATTTAGCTTTTAGGGGTATTTTACAGCTGTATGTATGTATG
>NZ_JBALQL010000055.1:0-1048 GCF_036964885.1 Bacillus sp. JJ1122
GGACGCCGCCGGGCTGTTTGATACAATTTAATGGAGGATTAGCTCAGCTGGGAGAGCATCTGCCTTACAAGCAGAGGGTCGGCGGTTCGATCCCGTCATCCTCCACCATTATATTTTCAAACCACGCCGGTGTAGCTCAATTGGTAGAGCAACTGACTTGTAATCAGTAGGTTGGGGGTTCAAGTCCTCTCGCCGGCACCATGTTTCTTGCTTCGTGGATTTAGCTTCTGCGGAAACATGCGAGAAATCCCGTAAGGGATTTTGAGCATCAACTGGTTAGAAACACTAACTTCATGTACGAGCCATTAGCTCAGTCGGTAGAGCATCTGACTTTTAATCAGAGGGTCGAAGGTTCGAGTCCTTCATGGCTCACCATTTCAATTTTATATGCGGGTGTGGCGGAATTGGCAGACGCACCAGACTTAGGATCTGGCGCCGCAAGGCGTGGGGGTTCGACTCCCTTCACCCGCACCATTTTATTTTAAAAAAAATCATATATGCGGAAGTAGTTCAGTGGTAGAATACAACCTTGCCAAGGTTGGGGTCGCGGGTTCGAATCCCGTCTTCCGCTCCAAAAGTTTTTAGCCGGGGTGGCGGAACTGGCAGACGCACAGGACTTAAAATCCTGCGGTAGGTGACTACCGTACCGGTTCGATTCCGGTCCTCGGCACCACTTATTCATTAATAAATTATAATGCGCCCGTAGCTCAATTGGATAGAGCGTCTGACTACGGATCAGAAGGTTATGGGTTCGACTCCTTTCGGGCGCGCCATTATATTTTCTCTTTATCGGGGAGTAGCTCAGCTTGGTAGAGCACTTGGTTTGGGACCAAGGGGTCGCAGGTTCGAATCCTGTCTTCCCGACCATTTCTACTAATATTATATGGGGCCTTAGCTCAGCTGGGAGAGCGCCTGCCTTGCACGCAGGAGGTCAGCGGTTCGATCCCGCTAGGCTCCACCAAAAAAATATTATTGACCATATTAAACAATCATGTTAGTATATTAAAGTTGACTTGATGACTTGGTCAGTAACTTGTTCTTTGAAAAC
>NZ_JBALQL010000056.1:0-3406 GCF_036964885.1 Bacillus sp. JJ1122
TCTGACCCCCAATACGGTAGTGTGCTAAAGCGGAAATGGTTATTCTCCGCCAACGTATTCGATTGTATATGTGTCGTTGGCTGTCATCAGGAGCATCTTGAGTACGTCGTCTTTATTGTTGATCTTGTTGACGTAGTAGTTGTTCAATCTGCTGAGCAGGATGGAGTAGGCTTGTTCGGGTGATTTCTTCAGGATGTAGTCGCTGTACTCGCTGTCCCAATACTGGATCGCGAACATGATGATTTCTTTCTTTTCGGCGGAAGTCATCTGCTGCCACATGAAGCCATCGATGTAAGCTAATGAGTCATAATGGAAACTCATATATACTCCTTCAAGATAGTAAGCAATGTCATACTCAACAACTTCGCCATCATCATAGGTCACTTCGATTGTTTCAGGGTCGATCAAACTAACGTCAACCGCTTCTTCCACCATCTCAAGGATGATGCGATTTAGCGCACGTTCAAAATATAAATCCTCTTGCATCTTGAACCGATAAGTCAATTTGGCAAACGCCTCACGAGTTGTGGCATCCTGCGGGAAATAGTACTCTCCGTTTCCTTCAATAAATCCAATATCCTTCAAAAAGGCTACATGAGGCTGTGCCCAGCTCGAAACCTTGTTAAAATCAGCAAAACCTGGGTCGTACTCAAGCAATCCCACGAATTCCTCAAGTCCCATTGCCCTCACGAACATGACCGCCATTTCCTGGCGGGTAATCAACGCGTTTGAGCCAAATAAAGTCTTTGATTTACCGTATGTAATGTCCGCTTTTACAAGCGCCCCCACATAGGGCCTTGACCAGTCAGCCAAATCCGTAAATTGTGCCGCTGCTTTGGCATCCAATGGAAGCTCCATCGCCAGGGCAAGCATTTTGGCGAATTGCGCACGGGTCAATTTTTCTTTAGGACGGAAGGTCCCATCGGCATATCCCGAAATCACATTGTTTTTCGCAAGCTCTTCTATGTAAAACTTCATTGGCGACGAATTGATATCTTTAAACGTCACAGAAGCTGAAGCGAAAGAACCCAGCGAACTGAACAACACGCTAAAAGTAAGCAAGAATGCAAACAGTTTCTTCATTCATTTTCCCCCTTATAAGAGTAATCAGCTAAATTTTACAGATTATTTAGAGATAAATATATTGGTAATTTAAGGTTTTTGACAACCTAATAAACTGGTAAAAATAAGGGTTATTATGTTAAAAACCCTACTTATATCCTGCTTTCGTCATTCGACAAAATTTGTTTAATGTGGTAAAAATATTTTGGTAGATACAGATAATGGGAGAATACATATAGGGGGAAAAGAGTTGAAATTTGTAAAGAAGGTAGTTGTTACATTAGCCATAAGTCTTCTGGTCCTTCAATCAGTTGCGGTCCAGGCTGGATTTGCGAGCACTTATGAGCAGTTTCCAGTGTCGTCCGGCGTTAAGTACAAAGAAAACAGGGAAGTCATTAATACTTATGACCAGTCCATTAAAGTGCTAGAGGTCAATCTTCAGGACCCATATACGAGATTGGATCTTTCAATGCCAGCAATAGGGAAGATTTCTGGTACCACTGCCCAGGCTAAAGCTGTCCATCGTGAGGGCAATAGAGTAGTAGGGGCGATTAATGGGTCATTTTTCGACACAAACACAAAGCTCCCTATGTATTTAATTGCTAAAAATGATATTTTAGTAAACTCGGGAATCATTGCTTCCGGGCGTGACCAGTATGTGAATGAACCGATTGCTTTTGGAATCAATGCCAGCGGCAAGGCTCAGATTGAATATTTCGATCTTGACCTCTCAGCTGAACATAATGGCTCATTAACGGATATTACAAGCATGAATAAAATCAGGAACAATGATAATCTCATTTTATATACACCTGACTATATGGATGGCTATACAAATACGAACCAATACGGTTATGAGGTTATTTTTACAGGGGCGTCGAAAAATAAGGATTTGACGTTCGGCGATGTGATTACTGGTACGGTAAGCGCGATTCGTCCATATGGAACCACGACGAATACGCAAATTCCTGCCGATGGCTTCGTCCTGTCTGCCCATGGCACTCCAATGGAATTCTTGAAAAAAATGAAACTTGGAGAACAGGTTCAAATCTCCATTAATATTGATGATAAGTGGAAGGGATCTAAGTACATCCTTGCTAGCGGTCCACGTCTTGTTGATAATGGCGCAGTTTCGTTGAGCATTGATCCAAACAGTTCACGCGCGAGGGAACGTGCTCCGCGTACAGCGATTGCTGTTGACCGTACAATGACGAAGGTTTTCATGGTCACGGTTGATGGCAGGGCAGCGGGCTACAGCAAGGGCATGAACCTGACTGAGTTCGCTCAGTACCTAGTAAAGCTTGGAGCTTATAAAGCTCTTAACCTTGATGGGGGCGGCTCCACGACTATGCTTGCACGCAAGCATGGTAATGATATGGCATCCTTGATCAACGAGCCTTCAGACGGCTGGGAAAGGGGTGTCACGACTACCCTCCAGGCAATCAGCACCGCGCCTCTAGGCCAGGAATCGAGCTTTGGCGTTGGGTTATCAAGTTCATCTGTCACAGTAGGTTCTACTATTTCTGTTTCGTTAAAATATGTGCTGGACCAGTTTTACAATCCGTTAGCGAAAGATCCGGCAAAATTAAAGCTTTCCAGCACGATGGGGTCCTTTGAAGGCACTACTTTAAAAACAACTAAAGTGGGCGATGGCGTCATTACTGCAACATATGGCAGTCTGACAAAACAGATTCCAATCACTGTGAAAAATGAAGATTCACCGTTTACTGACATTCCAAGTACGAATAAGTATTTTTCAATCATCAAGTATTTATATGATCGTGAAGTAATTGCAGGCTACGCCGATGGGACCTACAGACCGGCGAACACATTGAAGCGTATCGATGCAGCTCTTTTGCTGGTCCGTTCGTTAAAATTGGATACTGCAAACATCCAGGATGTAAACTTTACTGATATTCCGAAGACATACCGTTTCTATAAGGAAGTAGCTGCAATCACGAATGCAGGCATCATCTCTGGTAAACAGAACGGAACATTATTCGATCCGAACGCACCACTGACAAGGGCAGAAATGGCCGTCATCCTGCAAAAAGGTTTCAAACTGCAAGGCTCAGCAGAAACGCCATTCACTGACGTACCTGAACAAAGCTTCGCCTACAATGCAATCTCAAGTCTGTACGCAAACAAAATCACAGAAGGATACGGCACACTATACAAACCAGCAGACACCGTAACCCGTATCCAATACGCATTATTCCTGTACAGAGCACTGCAAAACCAGCAGTAAAAGAGAGATTGAAGAAATAAATAAAAGAAAAATTAGACTGAAATAAAAGAAAGGGGCCAGCACCAAAGTGCTGGCCCCTCTTTAACACATTAACGC
>NZ_JBALQL010000057.1:0-8896 GCF_036964885.1 Bacillus sp. JJ1122
GATCTATTAATACAGAATAAATCAATTGATTTAACTAAATTTTTTATTAACTTATCTTTAATAGTGGTAGCCTTATTTATATCCTTAATTTTAATAGAAACTGTTAGTGTTAGAATAAAATTTGGTGAGGTCAATCGTTTTTCATTTAATAGTTATATGAATTTAATGAAAAATCCATTATTTGTAATATTTGATTCCGGCTATCCGATTGTAGTAACTTTCCTTTTCATTATTTTATATGAAATGAAAAAATTCTCTTATAGGCTTATAAGTTCAATGTTAATTTTAATGTTAATAATAAAATTTCTATTACAGGGTCACAAATTCACTCCCTTTTATTCCAGTTTGCTCTATTTGTCGATTATTTATTTCATTCTTTATTTTAAGAATGATAAAATGAAAATTTTAACTGCCCTAAAAAACAAAAAAATTATAATTATTTTAACAGCAACAGTTTTATTATTATCTTTCCGTGTCGTTAACAACTATAAAAAAGAGTTTAACTATACAACAGACCAAGCAGTTGAGTTTGCTATCTATAGGGCTTTAGGACTACAAGGACATGTCTGGTGGGGAGTAGATTATAATGAAAAGGTAGCACCGCTTAATAAAAATGAAAGAATTGTTTTCGTTATCAAAGAATTTGATTCGACAGAAAATATAAAGGGTTTAAAACGTTTGATGTACTATATTGCACCAAAGGAATTGGTAGATCATTATCTAACATATGGTGTGAGTTTTACTATGGGATTTCCTGCAATATTAATATTCTTATTCGGTCAATATATGTCTATTCCAATACTAATGTTTATTGGCATATGTTTGGGAATATACATTTATTTTCTGAATTATTTATTAATAACTAAAAGATATTTTGTATTTATATCACAGATGTATATTTATTTTACCTTGATAACGTATTTCCTTTTAATGGGAAATGCTACAACTTTTTTCACAATAACTAATCTTTTAATATTTGTTACTTCTATTTTTGTATATTTAATTTCTAAATTGTTGACAAAAGTTAAATTTAATTATCTCTAAAGTATCTGAGGGATTTAAATGACTAGATTTATAAATGAAATTTATAAGCTAAGACAGATGAAAATTAAAACTCTAAATATTTTAAGAGTTTTCTATTTAAATACTAGTAAAAAGTATTTCATTGACAGTAAGAATTTTAATTATTGGCAAACGGGCGTCCTTATAAAAGAACCAATTATCAAGCCGGAATTATTTCCCAGCAATGAAAATTATGGTATAGGCCAACAATTGAAGGGGTTTTCTGGATTCAGCAATGAAATATATGCTTGTATAGAACATGGTGTATACTTTGGAGACAATATAAGTCCGTATGAAACATTTAACTCTGGATTACCAGCTACAATTAGCTTTGGGCAGGCTAGAAAAAATGCTATTCGTTTGGTTTCTAGGAAACCATTTTTTCAAATTGGCCCATATATTAATTATGCTCCTTCTTTAAAAAAGAAAAGTAAAACGAAACAAAAAAACATTCTTTATTTCCCCTCTCATTCCATTGAAGGGATATTTAAGGAACATAGTGTTGCGCAAAATATTACTAAAATAATGGAAATAAAGAATAAGTATAATTATGATAACGTATATGTTTGTATGTATTATTATGATATTTTATTAGGATATCATAAAGAATATGAAAAATATGATGTGAAAATTGTAACCGCTGGCCATCGGAAAGGCCCATATTTTTTGTCTAGGCTTAAAAATTTAATTGAAGATAGTGAATTGACTATTTCAAATGATTTGGGAACACATGTAGGATATTGCGTTTTTTTAAATAAACCCCATCTTATTTTGAAACAAAAAAATTTTTTTAAAAATGAGACTGATTTTAATATAGACACCTATTTTAGACCAAGTTGGTGGGAGGAAACATATAAAAATGAGCAAGAGATTTTTAATAAACTCTTTGGAAACTATACTGAATCAGTGACTGATGAGCAAAGAGAAATATGTAATAAGTATTGGGGATTTGACCAGATTAAGACAGATGAAGAAATAAGGTTTATCTTAAGTTCATTGGCAGAGATTTATAAAAATAGTAAACAAAAAACGGATTTAGATTTTATAAGGGAATTTATAAATTTTATAGAAAAAAATAAAGCTCATAAATTTATACATTTAGTTAAGGAAGCTATTGAGTAGTAAAATAATAATTACAAGTTCATCAAATTCTAAGGTGAACTTCATTGGGTTATTAGGTTGCTTATTGTGTTAGTAAAACTGTTTTTATAGTTGTTTTCCTTTTTTAGAAAATAAAAATATGATTTCAATAGGGAGAGCAGCAGTTCATTTTTTCTTGATTATAAAAACAATAAATATTTTGTTTATTTTGTTTATTCCATGTTAGTTAAGATATAAATTTATGCTATTTGTATTTCACTTATCGTTGGAAATAACTATTTAAAAAAAATCATATAAAGTTTTAATGAAATAATAATTTTTATTAAAACAAAAAATATTTTTATGCATACTGAGGAATATTTTAAAGAAATTCAATAAATTTCAGGAGTGAACTTCTAATGTTAAATAATTCAACTATTCTGATCACTGGTGGAACAGGATCTTTCGGAAAAGCATTCACAGAAAGAATCTTAAACAACTTTAATCCTAAAAAAATTATTATTCTTTCACGTGACGAATTTAAGCAAGATTTAATGAAAAAAAATTTATTGATTAAACTTGGTGCAGAAAAGGCATCTAAACTTAGGTTTTTTATTGGAGATATTCGTGATAAGGAGCGATTATATCGCGCATTTAAAGGTGTTGACTATGTAGTTCATGCAGCAGCAATGAAACAAGTACCTGCTTGTGAATACAATCCAACTGAAGCTATAAAAACAAATATTAATGGGGCGCAAAATATTATAGAAGCAGCATTGGATCGTGGAGTAAAAAAAGTAGTTGCATTGTCAACAGATAAAGCAGTTAATCCTATTAATTTATATGGTGGAACTAAATTAGTGTCTGATAAATTATTTATAGCTGCTAATGCTTATACGGGAGAAGAAGGTACTGTATTTTCAGTGGTACGTTATGGGAATGTTTCAGGAAGTCGTGGTTCAATTATTCCATTTTTTAAGCAATTATTAGCACAAGAGATTACAGAATTACCAATTACCGATGAGAGAATGACTCGTTTTTGGATGACATTAGATGAAGCTGTTGATTTAGTATTTAAGGCACTAGGAGAGTCTAAAGGTGGAGAAACATATGTTTTCAAGAATCCATCTTATAAAGTAACAGAGATTGCTGAAGCATTAAATCCAGGCGGCACCATGAAATTTGTAGGAATTCGTGAAGGTGAAAAACTGCATGAATCAATGATAACGAGTGATGATTCTCGAAACACCTATGAATATGGTGATTTTTATATTATATATCCAAATTTTGAATGGTGGTCTCGCGAGAAGTATTTTATCCCAGGTGGTAAATTGATTAAACAGAACTGGGAATATAATTCTGGGACAAATACTGTTTGGTTAGATTCTGAGGAGTTAAAAAAACGTATTAATGCACTAAATATTGAATTTTAGGAGAAGTATAATGAAAATTGGATGTATTATTCAGGCGAGAAGTGGATCTTCTCGCCTTCCTAATAAGGTTCTTTTGCCTCTGCCCATTAATCAAGAATTTTCTGTTCTCAATAATGTAATTGATCGTGTGAAAAAATCAATTTATATCAGTGAAATTATTGTTGCTACAACCAATACTAAAGCTGATGACAGCATAGCTCACCTTTCAACTTCCTTAAGCACGAAAGTCTTTAGAGGTAGTGAAAAAAATGTACTATCACGTTATTACGAAAGTGCTAAAAAGTTCCACTTAGATATTGTGGTACGAATTACTAGTGATTGTCCATGTATTGACCCAAAAGTGATCGATCGAATAATAAATATTCATTTAGAGCATAATAATGACTATACTTCTAATACATTAGTTCGATCTTTTCCTCATGGAATGGATGCAGAAGTATTTAACTTCTCTGTATTAAAAGAAGCATTTAACAATGCAACAGAAGATTTTGAATTTGAACATGTCACTCCATATATTTATAGAACGAAACTAGATTCCTTTAAGATTGAAAATGTTCAAGCTGCTAAAGAACAGTACGGTCCAGAGATACGAATTACACTTGACACACATGAGGACTACATGGCAATTTGTGCAATATATGATCACTTCAAAGATAAACATGCAAGTGTAGAAGAAATAATAACATTATACAAGCAAAAACCTTGGATTGGTTATATAAACAGGTCTGTTGAACAAAAACGAGTGTACTCTTCTCTTTCAGAAGAATTGGAAAAAGGAATTGCTTTAAGTAGTTTACATGGTTTAGAGCGAGTTCAAAGATTATTAGAAAGCGTTGATAAGTAATGACTTGGAAAATATTAATTATTACCGAAGGGTCTATGTCTATTGGATTTGGACACATTGTAAGATGTTGTGCCATTGCGAACGAAGCAATAAAAAGAGATTGCAACGTGGCTTTTTTGGCAAACGCAGATTTCGAGGCAGCTAAGTTAATTAATAAATATGATAATGTAATTATGGACTGGTTAAAATTAGAGACATTAGTGGAGTCGGTAATTGATTTTAACCCAGATATTGTAATAATTGATTCATACTTAGCTTCAAAATACCATTATCAAAAAGTAAGTGAGTTAGTATCATCTCTAGTTATTATCGATGATAATAATGATTTTAGATATAGTAAGGGACATGTTGTTAATCCATCGTTATATGGGGGGATTTTAAACTATCCTGACCATAGTCAAATTAGTTATGGAATTGGCCATGAACATGTAATTTTACGAGAAATTTTTAATGAGATTTCTAATAGAATCATAAATGATGATATTAAAGATATATTAATTACTTTCGGTGGCACAGATATATTAAACTTTACACCTAATGCAATATATACAGTACGAGAAATATTTCCTCAAGCAAATATTCACGTTGTTACTAATAAAAGTAAATTTAGTAATATTCATCAAGTGTATTTATATAAAAATTTAAACGGAGAACAAATGTATAATTTAATGAATAAATGTGATATTGCAATTAGTGCTGCTGG
The DNA here is from genome assembly GCF_036964885.1 of Bacillus sp. JJ1122. Classification (NCBI taxonomy): domain Bacteria; kingdom Bacillati; phylum Bacillota; class Bacilli; order Caryophanales; family Bacillaceae; genus Bacillus; species Bacillus sp. JJ1122. The sequence continues at coordinate 5,123 of NZ_JBALQL010000057.1, forward strand.
GCAAACTATTTATGAGTTAATAGCAACTAGAACTCCTTTCATTTGTATACAGGTAGCAGATAATCAATCGAATAATTTAAAGTCATTAAAAGAAAATAAATTGGCGAATATAATAGATAATATAGAAGATTTATCTCAGGCTTGTCTTGAAATGAGAAGTAAAGAGTACCGTCAACAATATCAAGTAGAACATGAAAAATATAATTTTAAAGGTGCTCAGAAAATTATTACGGCTGGACTTATTAATGCAATTAATATTCAGAAATTAAATAAAACTGACATAGAAGATGTTTATCATCTATCTAATGATGAAGCGGTTAGAAAATGGTCAATCAATCAAGAACCTATTCTGTATGAAAACCATATTGAATGGTTTTATAACATTCTAAATGATGAAAATGTATTATTTTACTCATTTAAACGTAAAAAAGATAATGTCTTTTTAGGCCAAGTCCGAATCTCTTGTAATGAAAATAAGGGATTAATTAGTATTAGTTTAAATGAACAACTTCGTGGAAAAAGAATTGCAAAAACCTTGGTTAATAAGTTTATTAATAAAATTCAAAACGAATATCCTAATATTAATATAATTGAAGCTCAGATTCATAAAGAAAATATTCCGTCATTAAAATTATTTAATTCGTTAGGATTTTCTCTTAAAGAAGAAGGAAATCCATTTAATAGATACCAATTGATCTTGAAAAATGGGAGGATCAAGAATGAAAATAGGTAATTTTGATCTGTCAGATAAAATTTTTATTATTGCTGAGTTATCAGCAAATCATGGGCATGATATTGAAGTAGCAAAAAGAACAATATTAGCAATGAAAGAATCCGGAGCAGATGCTGTAAAATTACAGACTTATAGACCCGATACAATAACATTAAAAAGTGATAAGTCTTACTTTCGAATTAATCAAGATACATTATGGGATGGAAAAGTTTTATATGATTTATATGAAGAAGCTTTTTTACCGTGGGAATGGCACGGTGAATTATTTGTTTATGCCCAATCGCTTGGTTTAGAAATATTCTCATCTCCTTTTGATTCTTCTGCTGTGGATTTCTTAGAAGAATTAAACGCTCCTGCTTACAAAATTGCTTCTTTTGAGATTACAGATATTCCTTTAATTGAATATGTAGCTGCAAAAGGAAAACCTATAATTATATCGACAGGGATTGCAACAAAACAAGAAATTTTTGAGGCAATAGGTGCATGCAAACGCCAAGGAAATGACCAAATAGTATTACTTAAATGTACTTCAGCATATCCAGCCAAACTTGAAGATGCTAATCTATTAACTATGGTGGATATGAAAAAACGGTTTAATATAGAAATTGGCTTATCTGATCATACTATGGGAAGTTTAGTACCGATTGTTGCAGCAGGGCTGGGAGCAAGAGTAATAGAAAAACATTTTATTTTAGATAAGTTTGTTGGAGGTCCAGATGCTGAATTTTCAATGACCCCTACTGAATTTAAAGAAATGGTCGATTCAGTTCGTAATGCAGAGGCTAGTTTAGGAAAAATTGATTATGAATTAAATGATAAGAAAATGAAAAGTAGGAAATTTTCTAGATCATTGTTTGTTACTAAACCGATTAAAAAAGGTGAAAAATTGACTTTAGAAAATATTAAATCTGTACGACCAAGTGATGGTATTGCACCAAAATATTTAAAAGAAGTATTAAATAAAAAAGTAAATCAAGACATAGATTTTGCTGAACCATTGACTTGGAATTTAATAGAAGAAGCAATTAAAGGAGAGTAGTATGAAATGAACATCCCATATGGAAGACAATTCATTGATGAAAGTGATATTCACGCTGTAGTGGAAACTCTAAAGTCTGATTTTATGACACAAGGACCTAAAGTAGCTGAATTTGAACAGGTTGTAGCAGAATATCATGGATGCAAGTATGCAGTTGCATTTAGTAATGGAACTGCAGCTTTACATGCATGTTATCATGCAAGTGAGATTAAAATTGGGGAAAGTTTTATTACTTCTTCCATTACATTTGCTGCAACTGCAAATGCTGGTCTATATGTAGGAGCTGTGCCTAAATTTGTTGATATAAGTTTAGAGACATATAATTTAGACATTAACCTCCTAGAAAAGGTAGTAACTGAAGATGTAAAAGTAGTAACTCCTGTTTCTTTTGCTGGATATCCTGTAGATTTAAAAAGTATCCGTGAAATTATTGGTGAGGATAGGGTTCTAATTCATGATGCTGCACATGCCATTGGAGCTAAGTTTGATGGAAGAAATATTGTTGATTATGCAGATATGACCGTACTTTCTTTTCATCCAGTTAAACATATTGCTTGTGGTGAGGGTGGTATGGTTTTAACTAATAGTAAAGATTACTATGATAAATTAATACTATTTCGTACACATGGTATAACAAAAAATCCAGAGCAACTCTCGAAAATTGATGGTCCATGGTATTATGAGATGCTTGAGCTTGGATATAATTATCGTTTAACGGATATGCAATCTGCTCTTGGAATAACTCAAATGGAAAAATTAGATCATTCATTATATAAAAGAAATATGATTGCAAGAGAATATATTCGTTCATTAAACGAATTGAATTGGATTATTTTACCTGATGTAGTTGCGGATTTAAACTGGTTAGATGAAGAAAAATACTTTGATTTGGATAAAAAACCAGAAGTTCTACATTCATATCATCTATTTCCCATTCGTTTGGATGAATCGGTAAATCGTAAGGATTTTTTTGAGTATCTACGCTCAAAAAGCATCTTCTCACAAGTTCACTATATCCCAGTACACACGTTACCTTATTATCAAGATAATTTTGGATTTAGGTATGGCGATTTTCCAAATGCTGAATCATTCTATAATAGTGAAATAAGTTTACCAATGTTTCCGACCCTAACAGAAGAGGAATTTAATTATATTATTACCGTAATTAAGGAATATCCAATTTCTAATGAATAAAACAAGCTTTGTTAAATCAAGTATAATCTATACAATTGGAAATTTAATTATTAAGGGCGTAAGCTTTTTTACCCTTCCAATCTTTACTAGGTTAATGCTTCCGGGAGAGTTTGGAAAATTTGCTTTATATACATCTGCATTAGGAATAGTAACAATTTTTGTTAGTTTGCAAATCCAATCTTCGATTGGAATAGCTTATAAGCGATATTATAATGATCAACAAAAATTTAATTCTTTCATTGGGAATACAATGTTATTACCAATAATTATTTCAATTTTATTGATTATAATAGGTTCAGTATTTCCTTCCCTTTCAAATTTTTTAGGGAGTAATAATGGTAGTTTAATCATTTGGACCCTTATCTTAAATGCATTGTTTAGTAGCTTTGTTACTATATTTACTTCCGCTATGATTTTTGAACAAAAACCATCTAAACATTTATTATATTCATTGGTATATACGTTATTAAATGTAATAATCTCAGTAGCTTTAGTTATTTATATGAGTAATGATACTTATTTCGCAAGAGTTTTAGGTATACTTGTCTCTACGACAATAATCGGATTAATTTTATTTTTACAATATGCAAAGTATATTACTATTTATAAATTAATATCAGACTGGAAGTTTGGTCTCGCTCTTTCCCTTCCTTTAATTTTTCATGTATTATCCCAACAAGTGTTATCATATGTTGACCGTTTTATGTTAGATTATTATATTAATGAAAATGAAGTAGGGATATATAGTTTTGTTTATAATATCGGAATGATAATTTCATTATTATTGAGTTCAATTAATAATGCATGG
>NZ_JBALQL010000058.1:0-137 GCF_036964885.1 Bacillus sp. JJ1122
GTCAATAAATATATATATAGGTAAAAAGTGGGATAAATGGATTTTACCAAGTTATCCCGCAACATATGCTTTAAAAGAAGAAAACAAGGAAAACACACTAGCAATGTAAAGCGTTAATTCGCCGGGGGTCTGACCCC
>NZ_JBALQL010000058.1:207-7060 GCF_036964885.1 Bacillus sp. JJ1122
GTCAGACCCCCAGTGAGGTGATGCGGTGATGGGTGAGGGTAGGGTGTTGGTTGTGGAGGATGAGCTGCCGATTCGGCGGCTGATTTGCTTTAATTTGAGCCGGTCGAACTTTGATGTTGTGGAGGCGGGGGATGGGGCATCTGCGCTTCGGCTGGCTGAGGAAGAGAAGCCGGCGATTGTGATTCTAGATTTGATGCTGCCTGATATGGATGGTTTTGAAATATGTACGAAGCTGCGTGAAAAGCATCCCCAGCTGCCGATCATCATTTTGTCTGCCAGGGGTCAGGACATGGATAAAATCATGGGGCTCGAACTGGGGGCAGATGATTATATCGTCAAACCGTTCAATCCTCTTGAATTGGTCGCCAGAGTCAGGACCGTTCTCAGAAGAATAACTCCAGCAGCCACCAGAGATCTGGCATCCGAGCAGCTATCCATGGGGCCGTACATATTAGATTTAAAAACTCTTAAAGTCTATAAGTCTGGCACTCCATTAAAACTTACGGCAAGAGAATTCCAGCTCATGAAGCTGTTCTTCCAACGGGTCAATCAGCCAATTACCAGAAACGATCTGCTCGACGAAATCTGGGGCACCAATTATTTTGGCGACCCCAAAACTGTCGATGTCCATGTGCGAAGGCTTCGTGAAAAACTGGAGGATGACCCGTCCAATCCTAAATACCTTATTACGATGTGGGGCTACGGATACTGCTTCCAAGAAGGCGGAGCCTGACAATGAAAACAGGAATTAAAGGAAGGCTCGTATCGAGCTATTTAATACTAATTATTTTGACAGTCGTGATGTTTGAAACCATTATTCTTACAGCGCTGCGCTTTTATTATATAGAAGGAGTACAGCAAACCTTAAAAGATCAAGGTACCATGTTCATCTCATTTCATGAACAGGAACTCAGGGATGGCTTTCTCGAGGAAAAAGCGCCACTGTTCCTTCAACAATATAACTTTTTAACAAGCGCTCAAGTCCAGCTGCTCAATCACCACGGTAAGCTGGTAGCCGATTCACATAATAACGCTCAATCCGATGTCGGACAGCTAGATGATGTAAAAACAGCACTAACTGGGCAGACGGGATATTTTACAGGAAGATTGAATGATGAAAAAGTAATGACAGTAACCCAGCCGATGATGATCGATGGTGAAAATTATGGAGCCATCCGGCTCACGACATCGATGACGCAGATCAATCAGGTACTAGTCCAGAACATGCTCATTCTGATGGCGATCGGCCTCTTCGTCATTGTGATCGCAGCTTTGATCAGCTACTTTTTAGCTAATTCAATCACGAAACCTGTGAGTGCCATTACCTCTGCTGCAGAAAAAATGGCTTCCGGAAAATTCTCGGCGAGAATCACAAAACAGAAAAACGATGAGCTTGGCAAGCTGGCGGATACGCTCAATTTCATGGCAGAGGAAGTGCAAAGGCATGAGCGGCTGAAAAATGAATTCATCGCCTCGGTTTCACATGAGCTCCGGACGCCGCTTACTTCGGTAAAAGGCTGGGCAATCACGCTGCATTCGATGTCCAACGATGAAACATTCCAGGAGGGCCTCCAGATTATCTCTCATGAAAGTGAACGCCTTTCCAATATGTTAGGTGACTTGCTTGATTTATCCAGCTTGTCTGCGGGGAAAGTGAAATATAACTTTCAGGAGCTGTCGCTAAAAACAACTCTCCAACAAGTCGTCAGCCAGTTAAATCCCAGGGCCAACAGACAAGGCATTAAGCTGATCGCCTCATTTGACAATGATGCTTTTATAAAAGGGGATCCAGACCGCTTGAAGCAAGTGTTCATCAATATGATCGATAATGCCTTGAAATTCACTCCAAGTGGCGGAGAAATCATCGTTTCTTATAAAATCGCCCCTCTCAAAAAAGCCCAAATACAAATTACAGATACAGGCGTAGGGATCTCACAGCAAGAGCTTCCTTTAATAAAAGAAAAGTTCCAAAAGGGGAAATCCAAGGCATCTGGAACAGGCTTGGGCCTCGCAATCTGCCAGGAAATCATCCATGCCCATAATGGGAGCTTTGATATAAAGAGTGAGGTTGGCAGGGGTACAATAGTGGAAATAACTATCTCAACTATTTAGGCTATTAACCTTTTTGTAACCTTTTTTTAAAAGAATAAGAGAGATTTCTCTTCCTATACCCGTTACATTCGTAAAAAGGAAGAGAGGTGGAGGATATCAATATGAAAAGGAAGCAGAGGCAATGCGTGTCGCTCATTCTGGCGTGTATGATGCTGGGAGGCTGCAATTTTTTTCCGGAGCCGGTGAGCCTCATTCAGGCGCCGGGGAATCCGAAATTCGTGGATGAAACATCGGATCATTACTTAGAAATTGTAAAGAGGCACCTTCCAACCGGAACAGCCTTGCATGTTCCCGATGAACCGGTAGGCAGCGATTCAATCATTCAGGCTGATTTTAATAATGATGGAAAAATAGAAATCATTGCCTTTTATAAATCCAATCTACGTGCAGACCAAACGGGTGCGTTTGTGCTACAGAAGCAGGACAAGAAGTGGACGGAGGTCGCAAATTTTGAGGGACCTGGTTACGAAGTCAGTTGGGGAAGTGCCGAGGATCTTACGGGTGATGGCAGACCAGAATTGCTGATTGCCTGGAAAATGGGCGTTTCAGCTGGAAGTGTGCTGGACATTTACAGCTGGGAGAATCAAAGGTTTAAGAAAATCGCACAGCAAAAATTCCATGAGCTTGATCTTTTAATTGGCGTTAATCATCCGAGCCTGGCGATCTGGCAACGGGAAATGGAAGACGTGTATACCGTCGATGTGCTGAAGTGGGAGGAGGATTCTTTCAAACCTGATAAGGACCTTACTCCCGTTTATTTTAGACAGGTCGCACACTATTATAGACAACGGACGAAGGAGGTACCGGATGCCGCATTTTACTGGTATTACCTGGCGGACGCCTATCTGAAGGCTGATAAGCCTGAGGATGCCCAGCTGGCTCTTGATCAGGGCATGCAGCAAAGCATTACGACTCCCAGCTGGAATGACTTTGAGCTTTTACAAAATAAAATCGAAGCTGCTTTAACCGAAAGAAAAAATGCAGATGTATTGTATTATGAACCGCTTGCTGACTTGACGATGAACATACCAAAGGATTTATATCCTTATATTTCGATTGAGCCGAAGGAAGGCGAAGCGAATGAATATGTTATGAATGTTTATTTTACCGATGGGAAGAAAAAAGGGCTGCTGTTCGCGATTGAAGCCCACGCTCAGGAGTTTATCATGAGAGAGGAATTTCCTCTTCAGGTGGTGGCGGAAAATGAGCAGTTGGTTTATGGGATTCGCAGAAATAGCGTCAAGGAAAATTTGGGTGAAATGTATCATCACGCAGCTGCAGTAGTGGATGAAATGATTGCTAGTATTCGGTTAGGTTCACCTTTTTCAAAATATAACGTCCTGGAAAATGAACTTTTAATAAAAAAAGTGCAAGAAGCGTATGAAAAATATGTTTATGTTGGCATGGGCGGAAAAATGGAGTCCGGGGTTATTGAGAATTTTACAGTGGATGACATGGACTATCGCTACCTGGGTGCAGATCTCGATATGATGGAAAAATTGAATGATTATCTGGCACCTTCTTTTACAAAGGAAGCGATTCGAAGTTTTATGGAAAGTGCCCGCATTATCGAACATGAGGGAAGGATGGCTCAGCCGAATGCGGATGGCGGCTCGCTGCTGAATTATAGCAGGGCGACAGTTTTAAAGGTGAAGAATCTTGGAACGGAAGTGCAATATGACTTGAGCGTTCCGCTAGGCAACAGCCTGGTATTTGAAACTGTGACGGTGGTTCTTAAGAAAACAGCAGAAGGATGGAGGATTTCATCTAATCCAATTACTTTGTAAGGAGCAGCCCAAAAGCTGCTTCTTTTTTTGCAAAAAATGTTACCATATTTCAATCATCTGTTTACCAATTTGTAACTTTTGGCTTTCGGGAAGGTTTTAAAATAAGAGCATAAGGAGCAAGAATAATTGGAGGTAATGAAAATGAAAGTAAAAACATTGTTCATCACAGGTTTGGCCGTTGCGATGCTGGGGATTTCCGCATTGCCGGCACAGGAGTCTTATGCGAAGGAGAGCCCGAAGGTCGCGCAAACATCGATTGTCAAGAAGAAGGTTACGCACAAGGAAATCGGTACTATGGCGTATGAATGGATGAAGAAGCAGTGGTATATCCAAAGCGGCGGTCATTATGAGGAAGGGGAATATAAATCATTTGAATATAATGGTTCTTACTATCGCTACCTTTCTAAAGATATCGATACCAGCAAAGAACTGATGGACTACCTGAAGGAGAGTGTTACACCAGCTTACGCCAAGCGGTTCATCAAGGATAAAGGCATCATTGAACATAAAGGAAAAATGGCGCAGCCAGAAGCCGATGGTGGATCAATCCTGCAGTGGGATAAGGCAATCGTTAAGTTTGATGAAGCCTCCGGAAAAGAGAGAGTGTATACCCTGTTAGTGCCAGTTGGAGAAACTGAGGAATTGTCAGCTTACAAGTTAAGCGCACTTTATTTACCTAAACAAGGCTGGAAAATCAGCAAGCTTGATTACAGTCATACAATTGACCTCAATGTACCAGGAAACATCAATCCTGCCTTTGTGTTCTTTAAGTACCTGCTAGTTGACTCAAGTGTATCCGAAGATCAGCTGATCAAGAAAAGACTGCTGAACGTTGATAAATTCAAAAAAGGCATCACCAAGGTTGAATTTAGAGACATGAAAGAAGGAACAAAAAAAGACGACCAAGTCGATTTTAACGTAACTATTTACGTTGAACTAGCCAAAAACTACAAAGGAAAACTAAAATCTGGCCTAAACCAAATGACCTTCACCATCCGAAACACAGGAGAAATGGAATACAAAATCGTAGATATAAAAATGTAACCGACTTTAACACTCTAAAGCGCCGGGGGTCAGACCCCCGGCACGGTAATACGTTAAAGCGGTACAATATAAAAAAGAGAGCTGTGGCATACCACACGGCTCTCTTGAATCTGCTTTTTATTAATTTTTGATGTAGACTTTTACTTTAATTGTTTTGCTTCCCCATTGAAGTGCTCTTTGTTTGTTCGGGATGAAGACGTCGATCTTGTTGCCTTTTACGGAAGATCCTTTATCGGCTGCGATTGCTTCGCCGTAACCTGGTACGTATACTTTTGAGCCAAGTGGGATGACTTTAGGATCTACTGAAATGACCTTTGCGTTAGGGTTCTTTTTCAAGTTGATGCCTGTATAAGTGATTCCGCTGCAGCCTTTGCAGCTTGCAGTGTAGGCAGTTGCCCGAACTGTGATCTCTTTATAGGCAGGTGCTTTAGTTTTTGCAGTCGTCTTTTTCGCAGCTGTCTTTGCGGTTGCGGACACTTTTAGTACTTGGTTAGGTCTGATTTTATCTGATGTAAGTTTATTGTATGACTTTAATTGAGAAACCGTTATGTTATTCTTTTTAGCGATCGCCCAAAGAGTGTCGCCTTTTTTTACTTGATATGTATTTCCAGCGGCTAAAGTGGCATTTGAAGCACCGAATAGTAGAACAAGTACAGTGATGAAACTTATAGTAGTTTTTTTCAAGTTCTAATCTCCTTTATCTTCTTTGCTAGGAATAGATTAACAGTTTAATATAACAGTCATGTTACATTGGGAAACTATTTATATTACAAAACAGTTTCAAACATGTAATGTTAGGAAAAATAACTTAATAGTGGTCAAGGTGAGTGATTATTGGCAGAAAAAGCAGGTTTAAAACGAGGAATTATTATAAATAAGAGAATTAAACTAATTTTTACATGGGAAATTTTTATGCTCGGTTCCCAGAACCAAAATAAAAAAGGTGGCGAATATGCCACCTTTTTAACTTATAATCTTTTAGCACCCATAAATTTTGGTTTCCAATAAGAGTTGTTAATGCTAGCGATTGAGACGCCTTTTGATGTAGCAGCGTGGATCATTTGGCCGTTCCCGATGTAAATGGCAACGTGAGTAACTTTCTTTCCACCGCTAGTTGCGTAGAATAGTAGATCTCCCGGCTGATAGGCTGTCACTTTTGTACCTGCAGAGAACATTTCACCAGCTGTACGAGGAAGCTTAGTGTAGCCTGCTTTGTTGAATGAATATGTAACTAAACCTGAGCAATCAAATCCGCTTGGAGTAGTTCCTCCCCATACATATTTAACACCCATATGGCTTTTAGCGATAGAGATGGCTTGTGACTTATAGTTGCTGCTGACAGTAGAAGCTTTTGTTACAGTGCTTCCAGAAGCGATATATTTTGAACTAACGTATCCGATTTTTCCATTGAAAGAAATTCTTGCCCAACCATTTCCCTGGCTGCTGACAGTCACATTGTAACCTTTTGCAAGTGTTGCGATCACTTTCCCAGCGGTTGATGGCTGATTACGAACATTTAATGTGCCGGAACTTACGTTTACGTGGTAAGCTGTTCCAGCAGCAGAAGCTTGATCCATTGACGGAGTGGCAGTAGCAAGTATTGAGAAAAGCATAGTTGAAGCTATAATTCTCTTAAACAAAGTTGTTTACCCCCGATTGCTAGATGTTAAACCTAGTATATAGCGAAAGGGGTTACAAACAAATAACAGATAAATTACAATTATGTAACAAATACCGACATATACCGCTAAAGGAAGAAAAAAACAAATCGAATAGTGACGAAAGTATTGGTATTACTAGATTTCGCTGGAAATTAATCTGTTTTTAATAAATGTGAAAATGATGATTAAATCTAAAAAAATGTTTCTTTTATATAAAACGGCATCCCCCGTTTTGAACTATACCCCGGA
>NZ_JBALQL010000059.1:0-512 GCF_036964885.1 Bacillus sp. JJ1122
GTAATACATACTTTATAGATGAAGAGGTTAAAGAATGGCTGACTTTTTTTGGCTAATGTACCTTGGCTTCATGGGTACAACGGCAATTTGGTTTTTGATAAAAGGAAAATACAAGAATAATGTGACTCGTCTCGACTTTGTTATTTCGATTTTTACCTGGTTTGGTCTATTCGGTTATGTGACGGGAACGGAATTGCTTACCCCCATCGTGTGGAAGCTAGTATTTATTTTTGGCTTATTGTGGGATATCTTATTTACCATTTTTTTCACAGATCGATTCGCTGGAGATTTTGAGGTAGCGGAAGAAGTTAAAGAAATGCCTCTTGGTGCTAAACTTAGTGGGTTGCTCTTTGTTTTTCCTTTATATTATGGGATTTTTCAATATGCATTCTAAAACGGCAATTGCCGTTTCAGACTGTAGACAAGCTCGAAAAAAAAGGGCTTATCTACAGTTTTTTTATTGGTTTTGAAGTTAAACAGGTCTGTTGGTTTCCGTTCCAAGCGCTTCGCTT
>NZ_JBALQL010000059.1:631-2512 GCF_036964885.1 Bacillus sp. JJ1122
AATGCGTTAGCATTTTCGGAGGAGTCTACGCGCCTTCCACTCCAACCAACTGTTTTTAATCACTGATTTGTGGCCTGCATCTTTGTCGACAAGTTGCAATGGCAATTGCGTTTTTTTTGTTTTCGTTAAAGGTATATTAGAATAACGAAGTCATTTTTTAATATAATAATGATGGTTTTCAGGTGGATCGTACGTATTTCTCTATGTATGAAATCCTTGTTTTAGTACCAGGTCCTATCACTGTTATTTGGTGTCTTTTCCAGAAGGACACATCCTTCTGGAAGGAATCAAAAAGGCGCAAACCGATTGGTTCGCGCCTTTTTCAATATATAATGTTTGTACACTTATTCTTGGATTTGATACCTATATGCCTTAACGACAATTCCATCATGGGCTGGAACGAAGTCTAATTCACAAACTCGATGAAATCCTATTTTTTCATATAGCCGCATTGCACCGGTCATAAATTCCCCTGTATGTAAACCAATGTATTTTGCATTTCTGCCTCTGGATCTTGCAATACAATCTTTTATCAATGCACTTCCAACACCCCTTTTCCGAGCATCTGGCATTATGGCAAGCATGCGGATTTCAGGATAGTCCTGAGCTTTTACGTATCCTTGATAAGCGTCCGTTTTAGCAGGAAACAATGCTACGCTGCCAAGAATTCTTCCTCCTTCTTCAGCTATCAATAATTCTGCACCAGATAATGTATCAATGTCAGCCGTAATCGCAGATTTTAATGCTAGCCAATGACTTTCTGGAAGTAACTTAGCATATTCCTCATAAGCTGTGACTCTATGTTCCTTAATAACAGGTAATTCATTTTCCGTTGCTTCCCTAATGATCATCCCTAATCACCTCTGACTAAATAATACTTTATTTGGAAATGTTTAGCATTACATTTTTGTGATGGATACTATACTTTCTACCCTTTTAAAAGAAAAAACGAGCATAACTTTTAGCAGTTACACTCGTTTTAAACTACAAATTTATGGATTTGTCGACCACATGCCTGCTGTTTTGATAAATACGCGGCGGTTCAGCTTTAACTGGGCGACCATTAATTCTGCTAAATCTTCAGGCTGCATGACTTTTTCCGGGTTGCCATCCGTCAGGTTTGATTCGATTGCAAGATCTGTGGCCACCGTACTTGGTGTAAGTGCGCTGACGCGGATGTTATGCTTCCTCACTTCGAGCATCAATGATTCAGTCAGTCCTAGGACGCCGAATTTTGAAGCACTGTAGGCGCTGGTAACTGGTGCTCCCTTCTGCCCTGCGGTTGAAGAAACGTTAATGATGTCGCCTGTTTTACGGTCGATCATACCAGGCAGCACAGCGCGGGTTACATAATAAGTGCCCATCAAATTCACTTGAATAATTTTTTCCCATTCTTGTGGATCAAGTTCAAGGAATCCGCCAAATTTAGCGGTACCTGCATTATTGATCAGGATATCGATCGGCCCTAATTCAGAGGTGATATGCTCTACCGCATGCTGTACAGACGCTAAATCAGACACATCTGCAACCGCTCCTGCGACATTGACATCATATTCCTCCAGTTCAGCTGTAACCTTCTCCAAATTTGCAAGAGTAAGGCCAAGCATACCTATATTGACCCCTTCTTTTGCCAGTGCCAATGCTGCTGCACGGCCAATCCCTCTGCCAGCTCCGGTAATCAAGGCTGTTTTTCCTTTTAAAGATTCCATATGAAGACTCCCTTCAGAATGTGCAGTCAAGGTTTTATTATAGAAAAATCGGCTAGCTAAAACAAATAAAGAGACTTTTTAATAAAAGGCTCTGTTATAGCTGAAGTTGATTTTTAAACCCTGTTGATTGAAGTGGAAGGCGTGTAGACTCCTCCGAAAATGCTAACGCATT
>NZ_JBALQL010000059.1:2603-4455 GCF_036964885.1 Bacillus sp. JJ1122
AACAGAGCCAAATAAAAAAACAGCCGAAACAAAAAGATTCGACTGTCTGAGTTTTATTATAAAGGCAATAAAGCCACTGTATTTTTTTTCGTCAGCTGGTCAACCATTTTAAGCCATTTTTCCGGCTTGTTTTCCAAAACGGAATAATAAGTTGTCAGGAAATCAGAAATTAATGCAGCAGGCAATTCAACTGTATGATTGTCTGCAGGTATGAAGCAAAGATCTAATCCAGCGACAGCTTCCCCATCATTCTCCCAGGATGGGTGAACATATTCTAGGTCAAGACGCTTATAGCCTAAATGAGATAGCACTTCACGGCGAACATACGGATCCATCGTTTTCACACCGCCGAAATCATGGTCCTTTTTTCGATAAGGGTCATAAATTTCTGCAAACATGCCAAACAATTCAACACCTTTTTCACCAGCAAGGCTTTGCAGGTCTTCCATGCGTTTGTTTGCCAGGAAACGGCCAAGGCTCAGCCCAGGCTTGCCGACAATCGTAAAATCAGTCATTGCAATATTCCAGTCAGGATAGTAGCGATATTCAGTAACACCAACTACTTCATCCTCATGCACTGCGACAAAAACACGGATACCTGGATCTTCAAGCGGCTCCTTCCATAAATCGAACTCGAGAACCTCTTCAGGAGGAAAAACGTCTTTCATCAAATTATGGAGTTTAGTGAACAGCGGGTCTTCAATACTTGAGACGCGAATGTATTCCATCATGTTTGCTCCTTATCGGATTAGATTTTTTCTGCTTCTTCCCAGTCTGGGTAAAGATCTGTGCGTCGATCACGCCAAGTTGTAACTGAACCTCGTTCTCGCACTTCATATAACAGCTCTAAGTCAAGGTCTGCTGTTACAATCATGTCATTGTTCAGTTCACCTTCAGCAAGCAATCCTTGCGGAGGGAATGGTATGTCATTAGGCGTGATCACTGCCGCCTGGCCAAAGTTAGCACGCATGAAGTCTACTGTAGGCAGAGCACCGACTGTTCCAGTCAATACTACATATATTTGGTTTTCCACCGCTCGTGCATGGCTTGTATATCTTACTCGATGAAAGCCATGGCGATCATCAGTGCAAGACGGACAGAAAATCACATCCGCCCCTTTCGCCTTTGCCATTCTGACGATTTCAGGAAACTCAATATCGTAGCAAGTTAAAAGAGCAATTCGTCCTTTCTTTGTATCAAATACCCTGAAATCTTCTCCTGCACTCATATTCCATTCATTAACTTCTGTTGGTGTGATATGAAGCTTCGCCTGTTCTACAATCCTTCCATCTGGATAAAACATGTGTGCTACATTAAAAAGTTTGCCTTCTCTAGCAATCACATGCGTTCCGCCAATGATATGCATACCCGTTTCCAAAGCGAAATTCTGGAACAGGTTCAAATATTGTTCAGTAAAGCCAGGGAGTTCATTAATGGTCAGCCTTGTTCCCTGTTCACTGCCGATTGACAGCAATTGTGTAGTGAAGAACTCAGGAAAAAGTACGAATTCCGAACCGTATTCCTGGGCTGTTTTAATATAATGCTCACATTGCAGCGCGAACTCCTCAAACGATCTGATCGTATGAAGGTGGTATTGGACTGCTGAAACTCTCATTTTCATATACCATTCCCCCTGTATAAAAAAAGATATTGTCATCTTGAATTCAAAGTTTCGGAAATACGAAAATCATTATAAAACATTTTACTTCTAATGAATACACCTTTTGCTTAAAATAGGAGCGGATTTTTTGATTTATATTTTCATTAAAGATTTTCGGAATAGGTATTAAGAATGATTTTTAATAAAGCTCTTTTCTAAAGGCTGTTTTCTTCTTGAAAGGGCTTTAAAGTC
>NZ_JBALQL010000060.1:0-1298 GCF_036964885.1 Bacillus sp. JJ1122
AAATATATAATAATATAACACTATTGATATTTCAAGTGTTAATTGTATAACACTTTTAATAATTTATTGGTTATTTAGGTTATTCACTTACTAATAATATGATGTATAGCTTATTAGTATGTCAATTTAATCCAATACCTTAAATCCCCTTTAAAGTAAAAAGTTCTGATAAACAAGGCTGTTGATTATCTTTCCAGGCGATAGCATTTTCTCAGGACTCTGTCACCTTCTGTTCCAATCAACTTATTTTACAATCTTTTGCTTTCAAGCATTTCTTTAATAACAATAACCTTTAAGAAAACAGCCAAAAAATAAAACAGGCCATTTTGGCCTGCTCCCGGATGTTATTCGTATTGAGTCTGGAATGGGGACGTTGGCAGCTCTTCATTGAAAAATAATGCGAGATCTTCAGCCTGACGTACTTCGGTGATATGGAAAGCTTTCTGCAAAAATTCTACATCTTCAATATCCTTTGGATCGAGGAGTGCTGAACGCCCCGTCTGCATACATACAACGAGCGGTTTTCCGAAAAACATATTTGTAAACACAATCCCAAAGTCATACCGAGTATCATAGGTTGTGAACCCCACAAATCTGACCTGAACTTTTTCGTGTTCATCATAAAGCTTTTCGAATAGTTCCATATGCCTCCTCCTTTTTAATTAAATATTTAGAATATTATTATAATTTATTTTTACCAATAATGCAATAGAATATGAAGCTAAAAAGCTCATATTCTATTGTCAATGCTTTTACCTCAGTGATAAAATGATGGAGAATCGATCGAAAAAGGGGATTGGACAATGTCTAGTAATGCTTATATAAAACTTGTTCCATCATCAACTCAGCAAGCTATTTCCACCGATGAACTCAAAGATTTATTTAATTACTACAAACAAATAACGGCTAAAACCGGAGACCAGGTAGATTGGAACTATGAAAACTCCGCATTTCCTTATGAGCTAAAGGAAAAAGAAGAAGGCAAAGGTACATGGTTTTATCTACAATCCTCCCAGGACCGCTACAATGCAATTTTATTTGGAGTAGACAAAGAAACCATCGTTGATGAAGATGATACAGAACGCGAGCAAGCATACATACAAATCACGCTTCCTCCGACAGCTACCGCTGGCGACAAAGGGAAAGCTAACGAGTTCAGCAAATTCCTTGGAAAAAAACTGCAGGGTGAATTGCATTTATTCAACGGTAGAGTAATGTATTTCAATCCACGAAAATAAGAAGAGTAAAACTCTCTTCAATTGAAGGAACATCGACTAAAACAATAAAGAAACGGCTGC
>NZ_JBALQL010000061.1:0-1421 GCF_036964885.1 Bacillus sp. JJ1122
GGGGTGAGTAATAAATGTTTTTGAAATATATATATATAAAAGACTACAAGAAATTTAAAAATTTTGAACTTAACATTACTCCGGGACATGGTTTTAGTAGAGAATACAGAGATTATTACGGTAATATGAATGTTTCCACTTTAGTAGGTGAAAATGGTGTTGGAAAAACTACCCTTCTTAGTTTTATAGTTCAACTATTTCATTTCCTAGAGAGAAACCAAGAAAAGATAGAATCTGATTTTAAAATAACATATGAAATTCGATTAGATGGATTAAATAAAGAGGTTAGGATTAGAAAAGAAGAAAGAAATATATTTATTAAGATTCCAGACAACGATCAGGAATTTTTACTTTTGGAATGGAAGCATTTAAGAAGGGGAGAAGGAGTTTCCAAAAGAAAACCATATCAAATAGAAATTGACAGACCTGAAATTACATATGATGAAGTAAAGCCCTATCTTCCCAATAATATAATTACCTCAGTTTTTTCGTTACATAGTGAGTATGTTGGTCAATGGAGCGATAGATACTATGGTGATAAAATAATTAGAAGCTATGATATTACCAGTGTTTATGGTTCAGATCATTTCAACGGTTCGCCACTTTCTCGTGGTATAGCAAGGTTTATATATCTATATCTTACAGAGAAAGAAATTATGGTCAATTTATTGGATAATTTAAATTTAGAGATTGCTCCGTTTGTTAAAGTATATTTTGAACGTAACATTAATTATAGAGAGGAAACATTTGTAAGGCTTAATTTGGAAAGTGGTTGGGTTGAACTAGAAGAAATAAATAAGGGAATTCCGTCAGACGAATTTTTAAATATGTTAGTAAAAGCAGAATTAAATGACGATATATATATAAATGATATAGCTTTTTTCAAAGGTGAATACGTAATAGACTTAGAAACTATGAGTTCAGGCGAAAAAATGTTTTTTTATCGTATTTTTTCAATTTTAAGTGCAATAGAGCATAATTCACTAATTATTATTGAAGAACCTGAATTACACCTTAACCCCTCCTGGACTAAACAAATTATAACCATGTTTTATTTACTATTTAACACTTATAATGCACATTTTATGATTGCAACACACTCATATTCATTTATAAATACTTTATTCCCTGAAAATATATTATTGTTTAAGCAGGATAGTGTAACACATCCATCATTCAATACTTTTTTGTCAAACGAAAAAGAAATTACTTCAAAACTATTTAATTCATCTAAAAAATTAAACTATACTGAAGAAAAGTTACTAAGTAAGATTAAGGAATCTTCGGATGCTAATGAACTTAATCAAATTATGGACTATTTAGGTGAATCTTTTTATAAGTTTATGATATTTAATGAATTGCAGGATAGTGAGGACTAATAATAAGTGTGGAAAATAACAAATGATACAAATTATATAGTA